>CAZYVE010000006.1:0-2994 GCA_964651035.1 uncultured Bacteroides sp. | reverse complement strand
TGGTCTATATTGATTTGAGCGGGTAACGATATTTAATGATATTGCTATAATAAAAAGAAACTAAAGATCTCTCACTTCATCATAGAGATTTATAAGAATGATTATCTATGCAAGAATCTTCTTTTAGCAACGTGATAATGGCATGCATTTCTATATACTTCCCCATGCAATTGGCATAATTGCTATCTTTCAAAGTTAAGAATGGATATGGATGACGGAGAGTACATGTTGGAAATATCTGCAGATCACATTATAGGGATGCAGGATACATGTTCTAACGATCATGAAAACGTATTGCTGACGCAGAGGTTATCAGATTAACACATCATCCGACAAGGTTCCCTTTCCGGATAAACATGCAAAAGGGGCTGTGTTGCAAGACTTGCATTTTGACACAGCCCCTACGGTATGTAAGATAGCGTGTTATGACACACCGCAATAAATTATTGTTTTTGAATGCTACAGCCAGAACTACAGCAATTATATTACTTGTTCGGTGTATCCCATTTCTTGGTAACAGTGCAGGTAATATTTAACGTCTGATCGCCTGTCTGGATGCGGAAATCCCCTTTTCCCAGAATCCACTTGCCGTCGTATCCCACAAAGGCCAGATCAGAAGCTTTCACTTTCAGTGTTACGGTTTTCATCTCTCCCGGTTGCAACTCTATCTTTTCGAAAGCACGCAGGCGACGGTTGTCGGGCGTTAGCGAAGCCACAAGGTCGCTACTGAACAGCAACACACTTTCTTTGCCAACACGGCTGCCGGTATTCTTTACATCTACTGTAAAAGTCAGTACGTCGTCGGCTGCAAAGTTATTCTTGTCCACCTTCAGATTGCTATAAGAAAACGTTGTATAACTCAGTCCATAGCCGAAAGCCCATTGCACAGCTACCTGGGCATCATAGTTATAAGCACCTTCCATCGGAGTGCCTATATGTTCGCATGGCTTATAGTCATAAGTCACCAGAGAGTTGATTTCTTTTGGATATGTGAAAGGCATCTTACCGCTGAAGTTGGTATCACCGGCCAAAAGGTTTGCCAGTGCGTCGCCACCGTAGTTGCCCGGCAACATGATGTCTACCACAGCCTCTGCCAACGGCTCTATTTCGGCAATTATACGCGGACGGCCTTCACTCAGGACAAGAATTATGGGTTTTCCGGTCTTGGCCAATTCCTTAACCAGATTGAGCTGGTTGGCAGACAAGAACAGATTGGTCAGGTTGCCTGGAGTTTCACAGTAGGAGTTCTCACCGATGCAGGCCACAATGATGTCGGCATCCTGTGCGGCAGCTACGGCCTTCTCTATTTCAGGGGCGTTTTCCTCCCACCACTGGCCGCCTTGCTTGTAGGTCACGCCGGCTTCGTAGATAATGTTTTCTGCACCAAACTTGTTGGTAAAAGCTTCAAGTATAGTGTTGTAATCACCGGCACATTCATCGGCCTTATCTCCCTGCCAAGAGTACGACCAGCCGCCGTTAAGTGTACGCATGGAGTTGGCGTTAGGTCCTGTAAGCAGCAGTTTCTTGTCTCTTGCCAGCGGCAGGATATTGTCTGTGTTCTTCAACAGCACAATAGACTCTTCAGCAGCCTGCAGGGCCACGTCGGCAAACTCTTTCGAACCAAACTTAGGGTAGTCCTTGAGGTCATTGTAAGGCTTCTCGAAGAGACCCAGGCGAAACTTGAGACGCAGTATGCGACGCACGGCATCGTCGATACGGCTCATAGGCACTTCACCTTCTTCAACAAGTTCTTTAAGCAATGGGCAGAAATCCCAGCTGTATGGATCCATTGACATGTCGATACCGGCATTGACAGCCAGCTTTATGGCTTCTTTCTTGGAACCGGCTATGTGGTCGCGACTGTAAAGGTTTACGATGTCGGCCCAGTCGGTTACAATCATGCCATCCCAGTTCAGGTCTTCTTTCAGCCACCTGGTAAGCAGCTCATAGTTGGCATGAAAAGGCAACCCGTTATTCATGGCCGAGTTTACCATAAGCGACAGGGCGCCGGCCTTCACCATTTCCAAATAGGGAGCAAAGTGCTTTTCGCGCATGTCTTGCTCGGTGATGGACGAAGGTGTGCGGTCTTTACCCGACACCGGTACGCCATACCCCATAAAGTGTTTCATGCAGGCAGCCACATTGTAAGGTCCTACATTGTTGGGGTCTTCACCTTGGAAGCCCAGTACGGCTTCGCGTCCCATTTCGGCATTCAGGTAAGCGTCTTCGCCATAGTTTTCCCACATACGCGGCCAACGCGGGTCACGTCCAAGATCGACAACCGGAGCATACGTCCAAGGTATGCTTCCCGCACGCGTTTCGTAGGCAGAGATAGCAGCGCCTTCGCGTGTCAGCTGGCGGTTGAAAGTTGCTGCCATGTTCACACCCTGAGGGAAAAGGGTGCCACCCAGCGTGTATGTAGTGCCGTGTATCTGGTCGACACCATAAATGCAGGGGATACCGATTTCCTCCATTGACTTTTCCTGGATTCGTGAAATTATTTCCTGCCACTTTCCGGTAGTCTGTGCCACACCGTTGGGTACGTTAAGGATGGAACCCACCTTGTATTTGGATATGACGCTGTCAAGTTTGGCCTCGTCCATTTGCCAATCTTCCTGCACCGTAGCGCCTTCGGAGGAATTCACACGCTTCTGAATAACATCGATGGTCAACTCACACATCTGGCCCACTTTTTCTTCAAGGGTCATTTTCTTAAGTAACACTTCTATTTGTTGTTCTATTTTCTCGTCGCGCGGGATGGCCGGCAATACGCTTTGGGCAGAGGCCATACATACGATGCTTACCCCAATATTGGTTAAAAGTAGTTTTTTCATAACAATAGTAATTTGTCTGATAAAAGTTTTCCGCAAACAAATATACGTATTTTCATATACTTTCATCAGGTTGCCTTTTATTTTTTACATCCATGAGGATTGCTATAAGAATGACCGTATGACAGATACAGGACATAATTGATGTAGCCGGTATCAATCG
>CAZYVE010000005.1:23223-71982 GCA_964651035.1 uncultured Bacteroides sp. | reverse complement strand
AGGCTTTTCTTCGGGTTTGTCACCGGCTCCACAGGCACTGCCACAAGCACTCGGAGCATCCGATTGTCTGAAAAACTGATTTTTTAACATAATCGCAATACTTAAAGGTTAGATAATCTTACTCGAAACATAATTGTTCCAATGCAAAGATTACATTTTATTTATTAATAACCAACAAGTCATATTTTTATAAGGTAATAACCTTTTCCTTACTTTTGCTGATTATCAGACATTTTGACAAATAAAAAAACTTTAAAACGAGACAGCAAAAAACAAATCAATACGCATGTCCTCCATCCTCAAGTTCCCGCGTATCAATTTTCCGGTTATCTATACTACGCCAGGCATAGAAAATATATGCCAGCACAAAAGGCACAAAAATGGAAACCCATGCCATCACCCTGAGTGTAAAGAAGCTGGAAGAGCTGTTCGCCAAAGTCAGCGAACTTTGCAAATCGGCAGTAGAAGGATAATAAGCCGTATTGTTGTATCCGGCCACCAACAACATGGCAAGTACAGTCAAGACAGTACCTACACCTGAAAACCAGATACCTTTGTCAAATGAAGGTTTCCACAACGTACGGATTATACCCCACAGTACAGCCAGCACTCCGATTACAAACAACACCAACACCACAGGCATATCAAGAAAATTATGCAGGTACTTGTATGGCTCCATGAATATATCACCAGTGTCAGGATTGACAGCAAAGCCATCGGCTACCAACAGGCGAATCAGGAAAGCCAGAAAAAATACAAGGAACAATGCGGTATTAGTCCACAATGAACGACGGCTGCGTGCCACCAAATCCGTTTCGGCTACATTATTGATAAAATATAGTGCGCCAAGTATTCGTGAGAGAAAGAAGACAGCCAGCCCAAGCATAACGTTCCAAATATTACCCAATGCATCCAGCCCATGCCAGCCATTAGCCCAATGGCTTATAACCGGCATCGCGGCATCCGCTATGTTTGCCTTGTCTACATAAAAAGCAGAACCGGTAAAAAACGTGGCTACCGCCGCTCCAAGCAATACCGGTCCGACGACTCCGTTCAGCACAAGAAAAGCCCTGTATGTATTTTTACCCAGCAAATTGCCCGCTTTAGACTGAAACTCATAACTTACAGCCTGCAACACGAAAGTAAAAAGGATTAGCATCCACAACCAATATGCCCCACCGAAACTGGTACTGTAAAACAAAGGGAACGAAGCGAAAAAACCGCCGCCAAACGTAACCAACGTGGTAAAAGTGAACTCCCATTTACGCCCGGTTGAGTTCATCATCAGCTTGCGCTGCTCTTCCGTCTTGCCTAAACAGAACAACAGCGAATTGCCACCCTGGACAAACAGCAAAAACACAAGAATGGCACCCAACAAGGATACGACAAACCACCAATAGTGTTGAAGAAAGCTATACATATTATGATAATATTTAATGGTTTAAAGATTTAACGACTACAATCAAAGACCGGCAGGCTTCTCCACACCCTTCCGTATAGCTTTTAGCATTATACCGACTTCGGCTACAAGCATGATAGTGAAGAGTATGAGAAACAAGAAGAAAGTTGTCTGCACCGAACCTACATCCAATTTTGATACGGCTGCCGCAGTGGGTAACATGTCTTGAATTGCCCACGGCTGACGGCCGCATTCGGCCACTACCCAACCAGCCTGCCCTGCCAGATAGCCCAGCGGTATAGTCAGCATAGCGACCCAATGCATCCAACGCACCTCGGATAAATCACGCTTGTAAACCAGAAACAGCAGCACTATGAAAAACAAGATAAAATATCCTCCAAGCATTACCATGATGCGGAACATGTAAAAAGTCAGTGGCACGTTTGGCACAAGGTCATTTGTATCTTTTATATATCCGTATCCAAAGTAGGGCATGTTTTCTTTAAGCACCTGTGCCGCAACCGAAGCCTCAGCCTCATTACCTGCGGACTTGGCTGCACGATAATCGGCAAAGGCAGTTATTGCCATACGCCCCTTTTCTATCTTCTCTGCAGCCGAGAGAGCTATCGTGCCATCTTTCTGGACATATCCCCCAGACAGCAAATCGCTAATGCCCGGCACAAAAGCGTCTGCCTCGCGCTCGGCCAGGAATGAGAGCATATAGGGAATCTCAATACGCATCATAAACGGTTCAACACCATCGTCCGGTGATTCCTTATCCGGGTTCAATATGCCTAATGCCACCAATCCGGCTCCCTCCTGCCCTTCATAGTAACCTTCCATTGCTGCAAGTTTCATAGGCTGCTCCTGTGCCACTTGATAGCCGGAACTGTCGCCGGTCCATACTGATAGCAAGGCTGCGACAAGCCCAACCCATGCTCCAATCTTTATGCTGGAGAGTGCAAACTTCTTGTCCCTGCGCTTCCACAGATACCAACAACTCACTCCCACCACAAAAATTGCTCCCAGCACCCAACCGGACAATATGCTATGGAAAAACTTGTTGACAGCCATCGGCGAAGTGGCAACAGCCAGAAAATCCACCATTTCATTACGGGCTGTATCAGGATTGAATTCCATACCAACAGGATTCTGCATCCATGCGTTGGCAACCAGAATCCACCAGGCGGAAATGGTAGCGCCAAGTCCGGTAAGCCATGTGGAGGCCAAATGGAAACGTTTGCTTACTTTATTCCAACCGAAAAACATCACTGCTATGAATGTTGCTTCCATGAAGAACGCCAGTATACCCTCTATGGCCAACGGAGCTCCGAAAATATCTCCCACAAACCAGCTGTAATTGCTCCAGTTGGTACCGAATTCAAACTCCAGAATCAACCCCGTAGCCACGCCTATGGCAAAATTGATGCCGAAGAGTTTCATCCAGAACTTGGCAGTACGTTTCCAGAATTCATCGCCCGTGCGGTAATATATAGTTTCCATGATACCCATAATTACTGCCAGGCCCAACGTCAGCGGTACAAACATCCAGTGATAAATGGCAGTCAAGGCAAATTGCGCCCTCGACCAGTCAATCAGAGAAGTGTCAATGTGTTCTAACATGTGAATCAGTTTTTTAATTATACATATACTTATAAGACTATCAAAACCATTTATTGTTATTCGGCTACTCCACCATTCGCTCTATCAGCTCACGGCTGACAAATTCATCTTCACTCAAACCGCCTGATGACTGTTTAAGGAAATCAGGAAAGAAAAACACGCGGAGTACTGCAAACATGATGAACAATTTCACCAGAATAATCACCCACAGGACACGCCCCCATGTCATATTACGGAATCCGTCCAGATAAAAGTGCCATATATTCGTCAAAACTCGTTTCATAACCAACAGGATACTAAATCGTAACAATAAGGCAAGCAGCCAGCCCGTACTGTAATTTTACTGATAAACAAATCAACTGCCCAGGAATATATCAGCCATTTGTAGGGATTGTATCCGACACATTCAAAAGATGTACATCTATTGCATCAAAAGATGTGCATGTTTTGTATCTGTCCAACATGTTTCCCGAATAACGGCTACATAATATAGCGTAAGCTTCATTTATAACTATTACAAATATATAATCTTTTTAATTCCTATCCAAAAAACAGGCGGGAAAAATGGATTTCATCGATAGAAAAAAAGGCAAAGACGAGAAAAAGAAAAAGAATATCCAGATATTTTGTAAAACAAAAAGATATTCACTTATTTTGCTGCACGGAAATTAATATAAAAACGACATGAGAAAGGTAAAAAGAATGATTGCGATAACGCTTTGCAGCGTTGGTTGTACGTACCTGACGGCTCAGGAAACGGGAGCTGAAAGTACGATACAACCGGCAATGCAGGAAGAAACAGACTCGCAAAATGACAACCTCCCCCAACAGTGGAATTTGCAGACGTGTATCGACTATGCCCTGCAGCACAACATCACAATCCGCCGCAACCGCATCAGTGCCGAAAGCACGGAGGAAGACGTGAAGACGGCCAAAGCCGAATGGTTTCCAAACTTGAGCGGAAGCATAAGCCAACGCATAGTCAATCGTCCCAACTCGGAATCGGGTACAATAATCAGCGGTGATAACATAACCACCAGCCAAAGCAAGACATCATACAACGGCACCTATGGCATAGATGCGAGTTGGACGCTGTACAATGGTGGAAGCCGCGTAAACACCATAAAACAGCAGGAACTGAACAGCCGCATTGCCAGACTGAATATAGTTGAGAGCGAAAACAGCATTCAGGAAAACATCATGCAACTGTACATGCAGATTCTATATGCCGCCGAGGCCGTAAAAGTGAACCAAGGTACTCTCGAAGTAAGCCAGGCAACATACGAACGAGGCAAAGAATTGTACGAAGCAGGCAGCTTGTCTGCTGCCGATTTGGCTCAGCTTGAAGCTGAAGTAAGCAACGACAACTACCAGGTAGTAACAGCTGAAACAACCCTACAAAATTACAAGCTGCAGCTGAAGCAACTGCTGGAACTGGACGGCTCGTATGAAATGGAACTTTATATACCGCAACTGGACGACACAGACGTGCTGAACCCGTTACCAATGAAAGATGATGTTTACCGCACGGCTTTGAATCTGCGCCCCGAGATAGAATCGGGAAAACTGAATGTGGAAGCTGCAGACCTTGACATCAAGATCGCACGCTCGGGCTATATCCCTTCCATAAGCCTGAGTGCCGGTATCGGAAGCACCAATGCCAACGGCAGCGACTATACCTTCAGCGAACAAATCAAACGGAATTGGAACAACTCACTGGGAGTGACATTAAGCATACCAATATATGACAAACGCCAGACTAAGAGTGCAGTAAATAAGGCCAAACTGCAAAAACAAACCAGTGAACTGGATTTGCTGGACCAGCAGAAAGAATTGTACAGCACGATAGAGAACTACTGGTTGAACGCGAACAGCTCACAAAAACAATATGAAGCAGCAATGAAACAGCTGAAAAGTTCGCAAACCAGCTACGACCTTACCAGCCAGCAGTTCGACCTCGGCATGCGCAACACAGTGGAACTTCTGACTGAGAAAAACAATCTGCAGAATGCACAGCAGTCTCTGCTGCAAGCCAAGTATATGGCACTGCTCAACACAGGATTACTGAAATTTTACCAGGGGGAAATTATCAAATTGCAATAACTTAATTCATCAGATACAGATATGAACAAAAAGAAAACCATCATCATCATTGCCGCTGTGGTGGTAGTGGCGGCAGTAGCCGCATGGATGCTCTCCGGAGGCGCTAAAAAACAAGATGTCAAGTATGAGACGGCCACAGTGAGCCGTCAGAACATATCAAACTTTATCACAGCCACAGGAAGCATTGAGCCTGTGACAGAAGTGGAAGTTGGTACACAGGTTAGCGGAATCATTGATAAAATCTATGTGGATTATAATACGGTAGTCAAACAAGGACAACTGATTGCCGAAATGGATAAAGTAACGCTCGAAAGCGACCTGGCATCGGCACAGGCAACATTCGATGGTGCAGAGGCTGCTTATGAATACCAGAAAAAAACGTATGAACGTAACAAGAAACTGCACGAAAAGAAACTGATAAGCGACACAGAGTATGAAGAAAGTCTTTATAATTACCTGACAGCCAAAAGTAATTATGACGGCAGCCATGCTTCACTAAAGCGTGCGGAACGCGAATTGTCATACGCAACCATTACAGCTCCGATAGACGGAATAGTCATCAGCAAGGACGTGGAGGAAGGTCAGACTGTTGCATCAGGATATGAAACGCCCACACTCTTTACCATAGCTGCAGACCTGACACAAATGCAGGTAGTAGCCGATGTGGATGAGGCTGACATAGGCGGTGTGGAAGTAGGACAACGCGTGGAGTTTACCGTAGATGCATATCCAAGCGACACATTCGAGGGTGAGGTGATGCAAATCCGTCTGGGAGAATCGTCAGACAACAGTAGCTCATCGTCATCCAGCACAACCGTGGTGACATACGAAGTTATTATTTCGGCCCACAACCCGGATTTGAAACTGAAACCGCGCCTCACGGCCAATATCACAATATACACGCTGGACAAGCATGACATACTCAGTGTTCCTACCAAAGCCCTGCGTTTCACTCCCGCCACCCCAATAGTAGGAAAGAGTGCTATAATAAACGACTGCGATGGAGAACATAAAGTATGGACCATGGAAGGTAACACTTTCACAGCATATGCTGTACAGACGGGTATCACCAACGGCACATACACCGAAATTATCAGTGGCATAAAAGAAGGTACAGTAATTGTGACCGATGCAGACTTCAGCAGTACTACACAGACAACAACATCGAGCAGCAGTACCGAACGCAGCCCATTCATGCCTGGTCCTCCGGGAAGCAACAGGGACAAGGATTCTGATAAAGAGGATAATGAATAATGATGGGAGGGAATATAGCAGAATCGGGTTGCGCACCTTCTGCGCAATTCGCTTTCTTATCCCGACAACCATAAACAATCATTTGAAAACATCATGAGCAAAACAGTCATAGAACTTCAAAACATAAGGCGCGATTTCCATGTGGGTGAAGAGGTTGTGCACGCCCTGCGAGGTATATCGTTCAGCATCGACGAGGGTGAATTCGTTACCATCATGGGAACCTCAGGTTCGGGCAAGTCTACCTTGCTCAACACCTTAGGCTGTCTTGATACCCCTACGTCGGGAGAATACCTACTGGATGGCATCAGCGTGCGTACCATGTCAAAGCCGCAACGCGCTATTCTGCGTAATCGGAAAATCGGTTTTGTATTCCAGAACTATAACCTGCTGCCCAAGACCACAGCGGTGGAAAACGTTGAGCTGCCGCTGATGTACAACCCCAAAGTCAGTGCCGCAGAACGCCGCCGCCGCGCCATAGACGCATTGGTATCCGTAGGTTTAGGAGACCGCCTGGAACACAAGTCCAACCAAATGTCCGGCGGACAGATGCAGCGTGTGGCTATAGCTCGTGCCCTGGTAAATAACCCTGCTGTTATCCTGGCCGACGAAGCTACCGGCAACCTCGACTCACGCACCTCGTTCGAGATTCTTGTCCTTTTCCAACAGCTGCATGCCGAAGGACGCACCATTATCTTCGTAACGCATAACCCCGAAATATCCCAATACAGCAGCCGCAACATACGCCTGCGTGACGGGCATGTGATCGAAGACAAACCTAATATGAATATCCTTTCGGCAGAAGAAGGACTTGCAGCACTACCCAAGAACATCGATGACTGACAATTTTCTACCAAAAAGACAGTTATGAACGGAACCAACTTATTTAAAATAGCCCTGCGTGCACTGGCCAACAACAAGCTGCGGGCATTCCTCACCATGCTGGGCATTATCATCGGCGTGGCATCGGTCATTACAATGTTGGCCATAGGGCAAGGCTCTAAAAAGAGCATACAGGCCCAGATTTCGGAGATGGGCTCAAACATTATAATGATACACCCTGGAGGTGAACGCCGGGGCGGAGTGCGTATGGACCCGAGTGAGATGCAGACACTGAAACTGACGGACTATGAAACACTGCGCGACGAGACCAACTACCTGGCCGCCATCAGTCCCAACGTGTCGAGCAGCGGACAGCTCATTGCGGGAAACAACAACTATCCTTCCAGCATCAACGGAGTGGGAACAGAATACCTGGAGATACGCCAGCTCAACATCGAACAGGGTGAGATGTTTGATGATGAAGACATACAAGTATCTGCCAAAGTATGTATCATCGGACAGACTATTGTGGATAACCTTTTCCCAAACGGGCAAGACCCCATCGGCAAGGTCATACGTTTTAACCAAGTTCCCTTCCGTGTAATAGGCACCCTAAAGTCCAAGGGATACAACTCCATGGGACAGGACCAGGACGACATCGTGCTGGCACCCTACACCACAGTTATGAAACGTTTGCTGGCTCAGACATACCTGGAAGGCATCTTTGCCTCAGCACTGAGCGAAGATATGACGGACTATGCCACGGATGAAATAGAAACCATCCTGCGTCGTACGCACAAGCTGCGCAGTGGGGATGACGATGACTTCACCATCCGCTCACAGCAGGAGTTAAGCTCCATGCTGAACAGCACCACCGACCTTATGACTACCCTGCTGGCCTGCATAGCCGGCATATCGCTGATAGTGGGCGGAATAGGCATCATGAACATAATGTACGTAAGTGTCACGGAACGGACACGTGAAATCGGCCTGCGTATGTCTGTCGGCGCACGGGGCATCGACATATTGTCGCAGTTTCTCATCGAAGCCATCCTTATCAGCATAACGGGAGGACTGATTGGAGTAGTTATAGGATGTGGCGCATCGTACGTAGTGAAGAACGTAGCCCACTGGCCTATATATATACAGACGTGGAGTGTATTCCTGTCATTTGCCGTATGTACCATAACCGGTGTATTCTTCGGCTGGTATCCTGCCAAGAAAGCGGCAGACCTTGACCCGATTGAGGCCATACGCTACGAATAGAAGGGGATATATTCAATATCCTGGAGAAGCAGACTGCGTCCTGTTGTACCTTTCCGCCGTACATGTACAGCACATGCGGGAATTACGTTCAACGGACGCGCTGCATATATATGACTGATACGCACTTTAGCCTGAAATATCACTGCGATGAAACAGACCACACAGACACCCCATCTCCGCCTCACCGAAGCTGCCATTCATGTCATCGGATGGGGTATAATCTTCGGGGTTCCTTTTCTTATGATGACACGGAGCGGCTTCAACATCACATGGATGGACTACTTGCGGCACGGCTGCATAGTGCCCCTGTCATTTCTCATCGTATTTTATGTAAATTACTTATTTCTCATACCAAAATATCTGTTCGAAGGACATACGCGGCAATACATCCTGTTCAACCTGATTCTTATAGCCGCCATTACGGCCTGTGGACATCTGTGGCAGGAGGACTTCTTCCAGATCAAGGAAGTGCCGCCCGAGAGACAGCAGCATCCACCCGGCCCGCCCAGATGGATGTTCATGCTTCGCGATGCTTTTTCAATGGTGCTTACCGCCGGGCTAAGCGTAGCCATCAAAATGAGCCGCCGATGGGTACAGAGTGAAAACGAACGGCGAGAGGCCGAACTGAAAAACCTGCGCAACCAGCTGAACCCGCATTTCCTGCTGAACACCCTGAACAATATCTACGCCCTCATCACATTCGACAAAGACAAGGCGCAGACTGCTGTACAGGAGCTGAGCCGGCTGTTGCGCCACGTGCTGTACGAAAACCAGCAGCACTTTGTCCTGCTGGACAAGGAAATAGACTTCATACGCAACTATATAGAACTGATGCGCATACGCCTGTCGGCCAACGTGCATGTAAAGACCAGTTTCGACATCCGTCCCAACAGTTCGATACAAATAGCTCCGCTCATATTTATCTCGCTTATAGAAAATGCCTTCAAGCATGGCATATCACCCACTGAATCCAGCTTCATAAGCATACGTTTCAGGGAGGGGGATGGAAAGATATTCTGCGAGATAAGGAACAGCTACCATCCCAAAAGCCAGGCGGACAAGAGCGGAAGCGGCATAGGACTGAAACAGGTGCAAAAACGGTTGGACCTGACATACCCCGGACGTTACGAATGGCAACATGGAATAGACGAGAAGAACAAGGAATACTTCTCGCGGCTGAGCATAACTTATTAAAATCTAAACATCATGATACTAAAATGCATAATTGTTGATGATGAACCATTGGCTCTGAACCTGTTGGAGAGCTATGTGGAAAAGACGCCATTCCTTGAACTGACAGGGAAATACTCGAGTGCCGTACAGGCCATGAAAGAAATACCTGATAAAGAAGCAGACCTGCTCTTCCTGGATATACAAATGCCCGAACTTAACGGACTGGAGTTCTCCAAAATGGTTTCACCGGATACACGTATCATATTCACAACGGCATTCGACCAATATGCCATCGACGGATACAAGGTAAATGCCCTCGACTACCTTCTGAAGCCCATATCATATACAGACTTCCTGCAGGCAGCCAACAAAGGAATGCAATGGTTCGAGCTGCTGCAACAGCCTAAAGAAGAGATACAAAGCATCTTCATAAAAAGTGAATATAAACTTGTACAGGTAGAACTGAAAAAAATACTGTACATAGAAGGACTGAAAGACTACATAAAAGTATATGAGGAAGACAGCAGCAAACCCATACTCTCACTCATGAGTCTCAAAGCTATGGAGAACATCCTCCCGCCATCGCGGTTCATGCGTGTACACCGTTCATATATTGTCCAGAAAGACAAGATACGCATCGTAGACCGCGGACGTATCGTATTCGGGAAAACTTACATACCCATCAGTGACAGTTATAAACAAGCCTTTCAGGATTTCCTTAACAAGAGAAGCTGACCGCCTACCAACCGGCATCAGACAAACCGGCCGCCTCGTACCACGACAAAGAACGGTAAGCCTCCATGGCATCACTTTCAAGTGAAGCCGGTATATACTGTGTAACTCCGTTGGCTTCTTCCATCGAAAACATGCCGACAACCGAAGAATAATTCTTAGGCGTGGTATTCCAATATGCGATGGCAGCTTCATAAGCCTGCGTCCATGTAGTGAAGTCCGTTTCGTCCAGCAGCAGCTGCATCATCCCGTACAAATCGTAATATCCTATATGACCGTTATAATAACTGCGCTGGTCGTAATCGAATACACTTTCAAGCAGATATGACGGGTCGGCATCCACCCCGGACAATAACCGGGACGTGACACCAGCAAGATTCTCCAGCTCACTTGTGCGAAGCGCGCAAATTGAGACTCCACCTGTCCAATTCTTATTGCTAATTCCCACACCCTCATTATAAAGCTCGGCATAGGTATTAAAATAGAGGGAAGACATCTCGGTTGCAGCGCCATTGACAAACATCGAGGGAAGTATCACATCATAAGGAGCACCCGGGCCGGGCGTTTCGGTAGGAGAAGCGATGTAGTAATCGGTATAATTGCGCAACTCATAAGCAACCTCTATGGACTGCATGAAACACGCATCAAACATTATGAAGTCGAAATGCGGGGCAGACTCCAATATTTCCACAAACTCCGACAGATTCATGCGATTGTCACCATCTCCCTTGTCCTGTCCTATCCACCGTGTAGAAGGCACAGGGTAAGGAATCCATCCGTCACAATGAGACCAATATACCAGGCCATAACTTTCTGCCTGGTAATCCGGGTTGGCAAACACGTCATTGAATACTTCCGACATTTCCGACACGCCTGCCGAGTTTCTGTCGCCATACTCCCTGATGGTTTCTTTCACTACAGAGCCGTTGTCATTGGAATATTCCACCAGCGTGGCATCGCTGCCCATATCAATGTAAACCAACAAACGGCAAGAGGAAGAATTTATAGAAAGTATCCCAGTCTCTATCTCGGCCAAATCTGCGCTCGCTAAAGAAGCCAAATTATTATCGGCAGCAAAATAAATCAATACCGTACGTTCTAAAGTTGACGATGTGGTATCATCATCACTCTCGCATGACGATATGAATAGCGTCAGCGGAAGAAGCATTGCCAGGATTTTAATATTAAAGCACTTCATATCCGTAGTCTGTCATAGCCATGAATATACTGAGGAGAATTATAACTTATTCACCACGTCTCTTGAAGCCGAATTCAGAAAGGAGGATGTTCTCCTGCTTAATACTGGAATCTTTAGCATATTTCCCTTTCACTTTGGAGAACTCTTTTTGCAATCTGCTCTTGTTATCCGAAAAATAAGTCATGCAGGTATAATCAATCTTGCCCTTGTTGCGTTCCACAAAGTTTTTCAATTGATAAGAATAGAAATCACGCTCCGGCAAAAAACCGTTGTTATCGAGCATTACACTGTCCATCAGCTGGATTTCCGTGAAATAAACGACTGAATCCTTAAAAGAAGCTGCCACGCCAAAAACATAAACCTGTTTTTCCTTTTTATTCTTGAATCTAAGGATATCCTTAAACTTAAATGAAGAACATAAAGTCACAGTCAAGGTCAATAGCAAAAGAATACGGAAGTATTTCATAATCAATTAATTGTTATAGATGAAAAATGGTAACGATAGGAACATATTTACAAACTGCTTTCCAGATAAACAGAAATGTCATACTCATCCCAAACGCAGTGACAAAGGTATAAAAAAAAAGAGCCAGACAAATAATGCAAGCTCTTTTTTTACGTTTTACAAATAAAAGACCTGTGAATATTTACTCAAGGCATGCGTCAAGTTCACGGGCAAGCTGCTCTTTGTCTATATGTTGGCCTATGAAAACAATTTTCACCATCCGGTCACCATATTTCTCATCCCAGTCCCGCATAAGATCTGGCTCCTGTTGCATCAGACGTATAAGATCTTCTTCCGGAGCAGTTGCATACCATAAGCCTGCCTCACGGATTTGTTTTTGTGTTCCTGCCTGCTCGAACAAGAATGACATGTCGCGATTATGGCTGAAGTAACATACGCCTTTGGCACGGATAATGTTGCGAGGCCATTTGGCTGCCACGAAGTGGTCGAACTTATGTATATCAAATGCCGGGCGGCGATAATATACGAATGTCCCTATGCCATATTCCTCTACTTCGCCTCCATCGTCATGTGCATGATCATGGTCATGGTGATGGTGATGCTCATGTGCGTGCTTTGCTTCATTCTCTTCTTCCTCTGTAACACGGCTTTCGATGCCGCGAATCCATCCGGCAGAAGTAGCCACACGCTCGAAGTTGAACAGATGCGTATTGATAAGCCTGCCTATTTCGACATTGGCATAGTCGCACTCTATTATTTCAGCAGCAGGCTGCAATGTACGTATTATTTGTCTGATACGGGCTAACTCTGTGGGAGACACTTCTGATACCTTGTTCAGCAGTATGATATTGCAGAACTCTATTTGCTGTATTACCAAGTTTTCTATATCCTCTTCGTCGATATGCTTGTCCACAAGACGGTCACCGCAATTAAATTCATCTTGCAGGCGCAGAGCATCTACCACAGTAACGATGCAGTCAAGACGGCACGTACCGTAACGCGTATATTTACCGCCCAACCGGGGAATGGAGCATATAGTCTGCGCTATTGGCTCAGGTTCGCAAATACCACTTGCTTCTATAACGATATAGTCGAAACGTTGCATCTTTGCAAGTTCGTAAACCTGCTGTATCAGGTCAGTCTTCAGGGTACAGCATATACAACCGTTTTGCAGCGCCATCAGGCTGTCATCTTTCTGATTGACTATCCCTCCTTTCTGGATTAGCGAGGCATCTATATTCACCTCTCCTATATCATTTACAATGACGGCAAATTTAATACCGTGCCCATTAGAAAGAATATGATTGACCAATGTTGTTTTTCCGCTGCCCAAATAACCCGTCAACAACAGCACAGGAATGTCTTTTATATTCATTATCATTCTCCTTTGTTACTATATTTATCAAATGGCGTATTGACTAATACATGTAAGAGAGCAATAGTTATTGCCTTTACAAATACAGACAAACGATACAGTCTTGCTACAAAAAAGAGGAAACCCATTACTGAATTTCCTCTTTCCAAGCGGGTGGCCGATGGGACTCGAACCCATGACATTCAGAACCACAATCTGACGCTCTAACCAGCTGAACTACGGCCACCATATACCGCATTGTCTAAATGCGCTGCAAAGATATGGATTCTCTCCGATATAGCAAAAGATTCCATAAGTATTTTTGCATTACAAATGCGACTTTTGCCTTACTTTCACACCCGAGTTATTTCCATACTGCACAAATACCGGCATTTGCCATGTGATTGGTGGAAGTACAAATGGGCATTCTGCTTGTCTAACCAATACCGTTCACCGATAAATATCCTTCTTACCTGCCAATAAAGTGTTCTTCATCAAAGAAACTATCGTCATCGGCCCGACACCGCCGGGTACTGGTGTGATATAAGAACACTTGGGAGCCACTTCATCGAATTTTACATCTCCCGTCAACTTGAAGCCAGACTTCTTTGTTGCATCAGGAACCCGGGTAGTACCCACATCAATAACTACGGCTCCGTCTTTCACCATATCTGCCTTCACAAAATTAGGTTGTCCCATTGCTGCAATTATGATGTCTGCCTCCTTACATTCTTTCACTAAGTCACGGCTGCGGCTGTGGCACACAGTTACAGTTGCATCACCCGGATAGGTCTTCTGCATCATAAGCATGGCCATTGGCTTACCAACGATGTTGCTGCGACCTAAGATTACGCATTTCTTACCCTGCGTCTCTATATTATAACGGCGTAACAGCTCAAGAATGCCGTTAGGAGTGGCAGAAATATAACAGGGTAGACCAATGGACATACGTCCTACATTTATAGGATGGAAGCCATCCACATCTTTGCGGTAATCAATGGTTTCAATGATTTTCTGTTCGGAAATATGCTTTGGCAAAGGCAGCTGCACAATAAAACCGTCCACATCACTATCATTGTTCAGCTCACGCACCTTGGCAAGCAACTCTTCTTCCGTTACATCATCCTCATACCTGATAAGTGATGATTTGAAACCGCATGCCTCGCAAGCCTTTACCTTATTTGCCACATACGTCTCGCTTCCGCCATCATGTCCAACAAGGATGGCAGCCAGATGTGGGCGTTTCCCACCGTTAGCAACAATCTCGGCTACCTCAGCTGCAATCTCCTGTTTTATTTGGGCGGAGATTTCTTTTCCGTCAATCAGTGTCATAATATTTATTTCTTCGTTTTTAGGTGTAAAAACTATCTATTTTATGATTTGTGCAAATCTAGGAGAGATTACCGTTTCATCCTCGGCATCTTGCCCATCATTTTACCCATCTTGCTGCCAGTCACCATCTTCATCATTTTACGTGTCTGGTCAAATTGCTTCAACAAACGGTTTACCTCCTGCATATTTGTACCGCTCCCTTTTGCAATGCGTTGGCGGCGAGAGCCATTCAGTATAGCCGGATTGCTGCGTTCAGCCGGTGTCATGGAATAGATAATGGCCTCAATACTTTTGAAAGCGTTGTCGTCAATATCGATATCTTTTATTGCTTTCCCGACTCCGGGTATCATAGAAGCCAGTTCTTTCAGGTTTCCCATTTTCTTGATTTGCTGAATCTGACTAAGGAAATCATTGAAATCAAACTGGTTTTTCTGAATCTTACGTTGCAGACGCCTGGCTTCTTCTTCGTCATACTGTTCTTGGGCACGTTCCACCAATGAAACGATATCACCCATGCCCAATATGCGGTCGGCCATACGTGAAGGATGAAACTGGTCTATGGCATCCAGTTTCTCGCCTGTTCCTATAAACTTGATGGGCTTGTCGACTACGGAACGAATGGACAGAGCTGCACCACCACGAGTGTCGCCATCCAGTTTTGTCAACACTACACCATTGAAATCCAGACGATCATTAAACTCCTTGGCAGTATTCACAGCATCCTGCCCGGTCATGGCATCTACCACAAAAAGTATTTCATCCGGCGCTATAGCCTGTTTAATGGAAGAAATCTCGTTCATCATTTCTTCGTCAACAGCCAGACGCCCTGCTGTATCGACAATTACCGTATCATAACCTCTGGCTTTGGCCTCCAGAATGGAATGGCGGGCAATATCCACCGGGTCTTTCGAATCAGGCTCACTATACATTGGCACACCAATCTGTTCGGCCAACACACGCAACTGTTCTACTGCAGCCGGACGATAAACATCGCATGCCACCAACAGCGGATGACGGTTCTTTTTCGCCTTAAGCATCCGTGCCAGCTTACCGCTAAAAGTGGTCTTACCGGAACCTTGCAAGCCAGACATCAGTATGACTGCCGGTCTGTTGTGCAGATTTAGTTCTGCCGTCTCGCTACCCATGAGAACTGTAAGTTCGTCATGCACGATTTTCACCATCAATTGGCTGGGCTTTACTGATGTCAATACATTCTGTCCCAAAGCCTTTTCCTTCACGGTATCCGTAAAGGTCTTTGCCACTTTGTAGTTGACATCAGCGTCAAGCAAAGCCTTGCGTACGTCTTTCAACGTCTCAGCAACATTGATTTCAGTGATTCTCCCCTCACCTTTCAATATCTTAAACGACCGTTCGAGGCGTTCAGTAAGATTGTCAAACATAGTCTAAGTCAAATAAAAAAATGAATAAGTCACATCCATTAATACATATATAGAGCGGACTACCACTGTGCAGCTACTCAAGAGTTCATGCTCATCAGGAACTCATCATTATCTTTCGTTTTCTCCAATTTATCCTTAACAAAATCCATGGCTTCTATTGGTGTCATGTCTGCCAGATATTTGCGGAGTATCCACATGCGGTCCAATGTCTGTTTATCCTGCAACAGGTCATCACGACGTGTACTGGAAGCCGTTATATTGACAGCAGGGAATATGCGTTTGTTGCTCAGGGAGCGATCTAATTGCAATTCCATATTACCTGTCCCTTTAAATTCTTCAAATATCACTTCATCCATCTTCGAGCCTGTATCAATCAGTGCCGTTGCCAGTATAGTAAGCGAACCGCCACCCTCTATGTTGCGCGCAGCACCGAAGAAACGCTTTGGTTTATGCAGAGCATTGGCATCTACACCTCCGGAAAGAACCTTGCCGGAAGCAGGGGAAACTGTATTGTAAGCACGTGCCAGGCGTGTTATCGAATCAAGGAATATAACAACATCGTGACCGCATTCCACCATGCGTTTGGCTTTCTCCAGTACTATACCTGCTATCTTGACATGGCGTTCAGCCGGTTCGTCAAAGGTAGAAGCTATAACTTCGGCATTAACCGTACGAGCCATGTCAGTCACTTCTTCCGGCCGTTCGTCTATAAGCAGCATAATCATATATACCTCCGGATGGTTTGCAGCTATGGCATTGGCTATATCTTTCATCAATATGGTCTTTCCTGTTTTAGGCTGTGCCACTATCAGTGCCCGCTGCCCTTTACCGATAGGGGCGAAAAGATCAACCACACGGGCAGAAAGAGAATCGGTATAGTCTCCTTTGCAAAGGGTGAACTTTTCCTCTGGGAAAAGAGGAGTGAGATGTTCGAAAGGAACACGGTCTCTGACGAAGGCTGGGTCACGTCCATTAATCTTCAAGACTTTCACCAACGGGAAATATTTTTCTCCTTCTTTTGGCGGACGAATAACACCTTCGACCACATCACCTGTCTTTAAGCCGAAAAGCTTAATTTGGGATTGCGACACATAGATATCGTCAGGAGAAGACAGATAATTGTAATCCGATGAACGAAGAAAGCCGTAGCCATCCTGCATTATTTCCAACACCCCCGTACCACTGAGTATATCATCAAACTCATAAACCTTTTCCCGTTCTACAGGTTTGCGTTCAGGAGACTGAGGATACACATCAGCACTATTGGACTGCTGCGCCCGTTGTTGGGTAGGACGCTGCTGGTTATTGCGATTATTGTTGTTGTCACGCTGACGAGCCCGCTGGCGCTGCTGTTGTTCGACAGATGGAACAGAAGCCTCACTTTTTATTGTATCAAATTTGCCCACCAATTCAGACGGTAGTTCCATTTTTTCAGAAGGCAACTCTTCTATCGGCAGAAAAGTTTCTGCGGGCTTAGTCTGAGAGAGTTTTTCTTCTGATATCTCCACTTTATTCTCTATGGAAAGTTCTGGTGATTGTTTGTCCGGAATGACAACATCAGTAGTTGAAGGAAAAACTATAGCAGGTACAGGCATATCTGCCGACTTCGCCTTTCGTGGACGACCAGGTTTGCGTTTTGCAGCTGCAGGCGAAACTTGCGATTCCTTACTTTCAGCAACAACAGATTCATCCTTTGCAGACAGCTCTTCTGAGGCTACATTTTCCAAAGGCTTTACATTTGCTACCCCGCCGTTTTTATTTTCCAATATAGTTTTATCCGTATTTTCCCTTTTTACGCCCGCCCGCGAACGTTTTTGTTTTTCTTCTTTTAACTTGTCGGCTGCCACTTTTTTGGTTGCTCCAGCAATTGCCTGTTCATCAAGTATCTTATAAACAAGTTCTTCCTTCTTTAAGGATTCGGTCTTGGTCAGGCCCAATTCTTGGGCAATAATTTGCAGTTCCGACAAACTTTTGTCGTTTAGTTGAATGATATTATACATATATAATTACAATATGTGAATGATTTCAATATTTAAAAGAAAGCGCACTTCTATGAACAGACAAGTAAGCAAGTCTATCCGAAAGACATTTTTACTTATACAAATGTTAGTGATATAATTGGGATGTTATTTTGATATTGAAAACAGGATTGAAGTTGCTTACTTTAACGCAACGGAAAGACACAACTGTTTCAACGGTGCAAAGGTAATAAATATCTTTGTTCTGACGAAGATTTTGATGTTTTTTTTGAACTGCATCAGATTGATTGGCAAATCAATCGACACTCCCACAAAATTACAAATCTCTTACTTAAGAAAATTAATGGAATAAAACCATAACAGCTTCCGACAACACTTCGCATAAATTCATGGCGATTTACTCATATCAACCGCAGAGTAACAAAGAATCACAATTCAAGTATAGACTTAAATTAGATGAATCCATATCTTCTGTTATCTATTGTGTTCATATAACTCCGGTGATATTCTGATGGTTATTGGAAAAGATCTGTCGAAAACAAAGAATAAAGAATGTTCATGATGTGAAGAATAACAGATACCGGATTTACAAAAAAAGAGAAGGTATGCCTTTCACGTTACATACCTTCTACTTTTAATATTATCATCAATCAAGCCTCTTCGGCCACCACTTCGAAAGGAATTTCCACAGAAACCTCCCTATGCAGCTTCACAAGAGCCTTATAGTTACCCACCTCTTTCACTGCATCATTAACAACTATTATCTTACGATCGATGTTATGCCCCAACTTTGCCAACTCTTCAGCGATCTGTACGCTACCGACTGAGCCGAAGATAGTGCCTGAAGAACTCACCTTAGTAGCAATCTTCAGAGATACGCCTTCCAGTTTAGCAGCTATTTCCTCAGCATCTGCCTTTATTTTCTCCAGTTTGCGAGCACGTTGCCTCAGCTCTTCAGCCAGCATTTTCTTGGCACTTGGAGAAGCAATAACCGCCTTACCTTTAGGAATAAGGTAGTTACGGCCATACCCAGATTTAACATTGACAATATCGTCCTTATAACCCAGATTGAGTACGTCTTCCTTCAATATAACTTCCATATTATCTCCTCCTTGATTTATTTCATCATATCAGTTACATAAGGCAACAGAGCCAGATGACGTGCCCTTTTGACGGCCTGAGCAACACGGCGCTGATACTTCAGTGAAGTACCCGTAATGCGTCGCGGAAGGATTTTTCCCTGTTCATTCAGGAATTTCTTCAAGAATTCAGGATCTTTATAATCAATATACTTAATGCCACTTTTCTTGAAACGGCAATATTTTTTCTTTTTGACATCTACCGAAGGCGGAGTCAAATATCTGATTTCAGACTGAACTTGTTGTGTCATAATTAATCCTCCTTTTTAGCTGATTTGATACTCCTTCTTTTAGCTGCATACTCCGCAGCATATTTGTCCTGCCTGAATGTCAGGAAACGTATAACCCGTTCATCGCGACGGAAATTAGTTTCAAGCACTTTTATAACCGTAGGTTCGGCTTTAAATTCGAGCAGGTGGTAAAAACCGGTAGACTTCTTCTGGATGGGATAAGCCAACTTTTTCAGCCCCCAATTTTCCTCATTAACAATTTCAGCACCCTCCGTTACAAGGATGCCCTTAATTTTTTCTACCGCTTCCTTCATCTGTGCATCAGACAAAACGGGAGTTAAAATGAAAACGGTTTCGTATTGGTTCATACACAATAAATTAAAAAATATTTTTCTAAAAGCGCGGCAAAGATAAGTATTTTATTCTGAACGACAAAATTCTGCAATCACATAAATCAGGCCATATAACAACAACGCCATCAGGTTCTTTCCCTATTATATCGAAAAATACAAGATTTAACATGCGACATACCAAATATACCGAAAGAGTAAAGTACATTTGCACAACGGGCAAAAGCATCTACGCATGAAAATATTATTGAAAAATCTGGGACTAATACTAATTATCATAGGAGCCATTATTCTGATCACATGCGCTTTAACCAACAGAGTAAATAACAATGCTGTATTGGGAGGTGCTTTCGCCATTATGGTAACAGGGTTGATTTCCTATATCTGGCTAAACAAACGTATTATAAATTAAAGCTACTTCAAGAAAGAATGCATTTGTGTAAATAAAGGTAGTCCGGCTCTCGCATGAACTACCTTTTATGATGGCCAAGCATGATTCTCATGCATCAGGTTCCGGAGTAATCAACTTATACCCCTTACCATGAATGTTGATAATTTCTATAGAATCATCTTCCTTAAGATGTTTACGTAATTTCGTTATGTACACATCCATGCTGCGTGCATTGAAATAATTGTCATCAATCCAGATAGTCTTCAATGCAAAGTCCCGTTGCAAGATTTCATTTGCATGCGCGCACAGCAATCCTAGCAATTCAGACTCTTTCGTGGTAAGCTTGGTTTGTTTTTCCGGAGTAGACAGAATCTGTTTCTGCGTATCGAAAGTGAATTTCCCGATCTTATAAATACTGCTTTCCTTATTCTTCTTGCCACGCACACGCCTCAGTATGGCCTCAATCCTGAAAGTCAGTTCTTCCATACTGAAAGGCTTGGTGATATAGTCATCAGCTCCTATCTTGAAGCCCTCCAGTATATCTTCCTTCAATGTTTTGGCAGTCAAGAATATTATCGGTATTTCTGCGTTTGCAGCACGCACCTCTTTAGCCAATGTAAAACCGTCCTTTTTAGGCATCATTACATCAAACACGCACAGATCATATTTGTTTTTCAAGAAAGCCTTATAACCAGCCTCACCATCAGGGTACAACTCTGCGGCATAGCCCTTAGCCTGCAAATATTCCCTTAAAAGCATGCCAAGATTTTCGTCATCTTCGCACATCAGAATACGTAATTTTTCATCCATATCAATTGTTTTTTAATAAAGGTAATGCTATAATAAACTTTGTGCCCACGTTCAGCTCGCTTTCGGCACGTATCGTACCCTTATGGTCAGTTATTATCTTCTTAACATAAGCGAGTCCTAATCCAAAGCCTTTTACATCGTGCAGATTACCTGTATGCACGCGGTAAAACTTTTCAAATATCTTCTTCAGGTTTTCTTTCTTGATACCTATTCCGTTATCTTGCAAGGAAATCATCAGTTTCCCCGGCTCATTCCAGGTTTTTATAATCAACAGCAACTCTATGTCTTCGCGTCTGTATTTTACCGCATTATCCATCAGGTTGAATATTACATTCGTAATGTGCATTTCATCTGCAAACACAAATGGATCTGTCGCTTCAAGCTCCGAATCTATTCTACCACCATATCTTTCTACTTTCAAGTTAAAGGTATTCACCACCCCGGCTATCAAATCGTTTATATCCAGCTCTTTCATCTTCAGGGTAGCTTTCTGCTTATCAAACATCGACATCTGTAATACTTTTTCCACCTGAAAACGCAAACGTTTTGTCTCGTCATTAATCACACCGGATATGTGCTGAAACATGACAGGCGATTTACTCATCGCAGGGTCGTTCAGCATCTGGGCAGCCAGCGATATGGTAGATATCGGAGTTTTGAACTCATGCGTCATATTGTTTATAAAATCGTTCTTCATTTCCGTCAATTTCTTCTGCCGGAATATGGAATAAATTGTAAAGATGAACGTCACCAGCAACACAAATGTAAAAACCATGGAAGGTATCATAAACTGGAAGTTCACCGAATCAAATATATAATTCTTTTTTCCCGGGAAATGCACCTTAACCACACTCATGCGTGCAGGCGGGTCGTTAAGGAACAACGGCTGAGAGTACGAGCTTTCACTCCCCTCATCGGAATAATCCGAACAGCGATACACTTCCCTGCCGTTACGGTCGATTACCTTAAAGTGATAGTCAAGGTCTATACCATTGTCTATAAGGCCGGATTTGAGATAAGAATCCAGACTTTTGAAATTTACACGTTCCTCTATTGGTTTGTCACTGGCATGATAAACCATCTGCAATACCACTTCGTCCACCAATGCCCTCTGATACAGATACCTGTTCTTTATCATATCCGCAATGGAACGCGAAGTTTTAGGAATCGTCTTAGTACCATGTTTGCGAGAAATCATCACCCGTGGCGGCATTGAAGGCTGCTGGCTGAAAGTCTTCAGTTCCACACTGTGCGAACCGTCCGGCGAAGTCATGGTGTAACGCCTCGTCTGTTGCACTACCCCACTTCCTTGTGCCTGTTCCCAGGCTTTCTTTTCAGATTCCGATATATCTTCGCGTAGCCAACGGTCCACTTCGGCAGATTCTACGTTTTTGGACGCAGCAAACAAGGCACGTTTCACTGATTCGTCAAACTGCTCGTTACGCATTTTCGCCATTTTCTCAACATAGCTCAGCTGCAGATATAGTAAGCTTATGAAAGACAGACCCATTACAACACCCAATATCCATATAGTTGACTTTTTCATAGCGGCAAAATTAACCTATACTAATTAACATTCCTAAGAGATTAACCTGATTTAACCGGAAGTTCTCTTTAATTAACCGAAACCATATTTTTAGATAATAATGCAAACATACAACAGGGAAAAGCAATGCCTATTTCGAAAAATTAATATAAAATTAAGTCCCCAAGTATATCATTGTGCATATATTTTTGCCTACAAATAAAAAACCACTGCCACTCCACGACCGGAATAGCAATGGTCTTAATAAACTTGAAATCAGTATGCAACAGTCACCGCATCCGATACAGCAGCTTCCAATAGGCTGCCCGGAATCTTCAAAACGGATTGCAAACAGACTGCCATCATTCTTCTGACTGCTGGGCTTCGAACTCTTTTATCAGTTTTTCCTGCACATCACCGGGAACCAACTCATAGCTTGCAAACTTCATAATAAATGACGCACGTCCCCCCGTAAGCGAACTCAATGTAGTGGAATATGAAGACAATTCCTTAAGAGGCACTTTGGCTGACAGTTTTTCATAACCGGCCTCACTGCTCATGCCCATAATCATGGCACGGCGTCCCTGCAGGTCACTCATCACATCACCCATCTTGTCTGAAGGAACAAAGACCTCCACAT
Organism: uncultured Bacteroides sp.; assembly: GCA_964651035.1. GTDB lineage: Bacteria > Bacteroidota > Bacteroidia > Bacteroidales > Bacteroidaceae > Bacteroides. The sequence goes on along the minus strand of CAZYVE010000005.1, from coordinate 48,799 downwards.
CGTAAATTGGCTCCAGTATCTTCGGCCCGGCATTCTTGAAGGCCATGCTGAACGCATTACGGCCTGCCAGCATGAAAGATATTTCATTGGAATCCACCGGATGCATCTTGCCGTCGTAAACTATTACACGCACGTCACGGGCATATGAACCCGTCAGTGGACCTTGCTCCATACGAGCCATTACCCCTTTCAGTATTGCCGGCATAAAACGGGTATCTATAGCCCCGCCCACAACACAGTTCACAAATACGAGCTTGCCGCCCCATTCCAATGCAACCTCATCCATACTCTTCACATTCATCTTGAATTCCTGCCCGTTAAACTTATAGGTATCAGGAACAGGCATCCCTTCATAATATGGCTCAACGATAAGATGGACTTCACCAAACTGTCCTGCGCCTCCCGACTGCTTCTTATGCCGGTAGTCAGCACGTGCCGCTTTGGTTATGGTCTCACGATATGGTATCCGGGGCTCTTCAAACTTTACCTGCAATTTCTCATTGTTCTCTAACCTCCACTTCAATGTGCGTAGATGGAATTCACCCTGCCCGTGTATAATAGTCTGGCGCAGCTCTTTCGACTGGTCGATAATCCACGTCGGATCTTCTTCATGCATCCGGTTCAGCACAACCATCATCTTCTCCATATCAGCCTCGTTTACTGGCTTGATGGCACGTGAATACTTGAAATTAGGGTACTTTATAAAATTAAAGCGGTTTTCCGCACCCTTGCTGTTCAAGGTATTACCCGTATGCACGTCTTTCAGTTTAACCGTACATCCTATATCCCCGGCAACCATTTCCTCCACTTTAATGCGATTGGCTCCGGCACAGGCATAAATCTGCGCAATACGCTCCTTCGACCCGCGGTCAGCATTGGTAAAGTCTTCACCTTCGTGCACTTTCCCGCCCATCACTTTAAAATACTGTACATCACCGATATGAGGTTCTACAGCCGTTTTGAAAAAGTATAGCGATGTTGGGGCATTGATATCGGGTTTCACGACTTCTCCTCTCGTATTATGCACTGGCGGCATCTCATCCACGAAAGGCACAACATTTCCTAAGAATTCCATCAGACGGCGTACCCCCATGTCTTTTCCAGCACATACACAAAACACAGGAAACATGCCGCGCGTTGCCAATCCCTTGCGGATTCCCTCACGCATCTCGTCTTCCGTCAGCGAATCCTCCTCGAAGAACTTTTCCATCAGCCCTTCATCATGCTCGGCTGCAGCTTCCACCAATGCCTTGTGCCATGCAGTAGCTTTTTCCAGTTCTTCCGCAGGGATTTCCTCTATTATGGGTGCTCCCCCTTCGGGTGCCCACGAATATTTTTTCATCAAAAGCACGTCTATCAGCGAATTGAAATCCGGGCCGGTAGCCAAAGGATATTGCACAGGCACCACTTTCGAGCCATATATGCCCTTCAGTTGCTCCAGTATCATGTCGTAATCGCATTTCTCGCTATCCAACTGGTTTACCAGAAAGATGACCGGCTTCCCCAGTTTCTCGGTGTAACGGAAATGGTTCTGCGTGCCGACTTCCACGCCATACTGCCCGTTAAGCAGCAGCACGGCCGTATCGGTCACGTTGAGTGCAGTTATGGCAGCCCCGACAAAATCATCACTTCCCGGACAGTCTATGATATTCAGTTTCTTGCCATTCCATTCCACATGGAATACTGTCGAAAAAACCGAATAGCCATATTCCTGCTCCACAGGGAAATAGTCACTCACCGTATTTTTGGCAGTTATCCTGCCGCGGCGTTTTATAATGCCACTCTCATAAAGCAACGCTTCCGTGAGAGTGGTCTTGCCTGCACCGTCATTGCCAAGAAGAGCAATGTTTTTGATTTCATTCGTCTGATATACTTTCATGATAACCCAATATTTTAAATTAACCAAAATACGACATGACTTCACATGTCTTTAATTAAAGCGGGGCGCAAATTAAAAATTAATGTGGGAAAAAACAACGACAAATAAGATGTTACTAAACTATGTTGTCAAACATATTATAAGCCATTTAACCGTTCTATATGCTGCTTTCAAGCTGCCCATCGGAAGAATCGTTCTTGTACTGGGTAGGTGTTACTCCCATATACTTCTTGAATGCAGTGCTGAAGTAGCGGGAAGAAGAAAAGCCTGTATGTTCCGCTATTTCAGTCATACTCAATGAGGTATGGCGTAACATTTCTGCAGCCTTTTCCACACGCAGTTTGCAAATGTAATTTCCCGCTCCCATGCCGGTGAGTGCTTTCACCCGATTGAAGAGGGTGGCACGGCTGGTACACATCTGTTCGCACAGGAAAGACACATCCAAATTCTCACGCGACAAATTATCCATTATCAGTTTGTTCAGCTTGTACATGAAGGCATCGTCAGCCGAATTTACGGGCTTATCCACCGGAGGCATACCTGCGTAGCGGGTCTTTATCTGCTCACGCAGAAACAGCCGGTTGCGTACGGTCTCCATCAGGCTTTCCGGTTCGAAGGGCTTTCCCACATAGGCATCCGCACCACTCCGGTAACCATCCACACGGCTCCCGTCATCGTTACGGGCAGTCAGGAGCACCACCTGGATATAAGCCATCGTCTCATCCTCCTTCACATGGCTGCACAACTCGTAGCCGTCCATACCCGGCATCATTATATCGCTGATTATCACATCAGGCATCTCCCGCCGTGCTATTTCCAACGCTTCCCGCCCATCTGAAGCTATGAGCAGTTTTTTAAACCGCCCTTTGAAGGCTTCCGACATCATGTCGCACAAGTCTCTGCTGTCGTCCACAAACAAGCAGATATAATTGCGCAGATCTATGCCGGCCGTCACATCCGTTTCCGCCTTTATCTGAGCCGCCTGCGGCTGCAGCAAAGTATTCAGATATTCCTGAGGCTGGCAGACCACAGTTTCTCTCTTCTGTTCTACGGGCAATTCGTACCAGAAGCAGGCCCCACCTTTCGCATTGTCACAGGCACCTATTCTCCCCTGGTGTTCCTCTACCAATATCTTGGCATAAGACAGTCCTATACCGGCACCATCTTTCGCGCCTTCACCTTGGTAAAAACGTTCGAACAGGTGGGTGGTATCCACACCTTTCAATCCTTTACCCTGGTCCATTACCGATATACGCACTGCATTCCCATTCTGCACCTTTTCAGTACGCAAGGTTATTATCCCTCCTGCAGGGCTGTGCTTCAAAGCATTCACCAACAGGTTGGTAAGTATTATTGTGTGTTTTTCATTGTCGAAGTCCACCTCACCTATGCCAGAATCCAGGTCGTAAACCAGCTCTACCCCCCGTTCCTGCCCTTCCCACCGGAAGTCGTCGGCAGTATCTTTCAGCCAGTCGTTAAGTATGTGTTGCTGCATATGCAGGCGAGTCTCCTTCATCTCCATTTTGCGCATGCTCAGTACAATGTCAAGCATGTTCTTCATTCGTTTCGACTGTTTCAATACCCTGCTGAGCAAAGGATATACGGCATTATCGGGTGAAAGCTTATTCAATGCCTGCACCAGCGGGGCATGAATAAGCGTAAGCGGCGTACGCAGTTCGTGGTTTATATTGATAAGAAAGCGTACCTTCTCTTCATAAACCTGCTTTTTATGCTCCGTAAGGGCCAGTTCCATTTTTTCTTCCTTGCGGCGGATGGTACGCACCACAGCATAAATCAGCCCGACAGCCATAGAGAAAGCACACAACATGACGAACCACATGGTCTTGTACCATGGAGGCGGCACCCCGATAGTCACAATATGCTTCATAAAAGTTCGGTTGTTGTCCGGCATGCTGCACGATGCGCTTACTCGGTAAGTACCCGATGTCAGCAGCGGGAGCGTTATTTCGGGGATGTCGCTTTCCATCACCTGCCTGCCCCCATTGCCCTCTATCTGCCAGTAAAACGTATGTTTGCGAAATCGGTTGCTCTCTCGGGCTATGATGCGTACTGTCACTGCGCGGTCGGCGGATGCCAGTTTAATCTCATCATTTGCTTCATTCATCCGCCCAAGCATACTGTGGCTGTCACTCAAGATATCCATCAGTTCCAGTTCCGGCATATCCGTCGCTTCCATAAATGTCGCATGGGCATCCACGCATACCATCCCCCCCTTACCACCGAGAAATACGTCTCCCCGGTCGGTAGCCAATACTGCACGGTTATGGTATTCATTGGGCTGCACTCCATCCGCTTCGCTCAGCAGCAGCAACTTGCGGCGGGAAGCCAGCCACACGAACAGCCCCTTACCGGTACCTATCCACAGGCGTGACTCACGGTCGAGCAACAGCGAGGCTACATCACTCACCCTCTCTCTTTCCCACGGGATATCAGTTCCCGTTACAGGGTCGTAAATATTCATTCCGGCGGCAGTCCCGAGCCAGAAATGTCCCTCCCCGTCGGGAGCGGCACATTGTATACTGAGTGACGGTGGAGCCGTATATATGACCTGCAGACTGTCATCCCCCAACCGCAGACGATATATGCGGCGCATATCATAAAAATATGTATATTCATCGTCACTGTACATAGCCTCCAATACACCCTCCACACTGAAGGTATCAGGGAGCAGGCGCACTGTCTGGCCTGTAGAGATGTCGTAACGCAGAAGTGATGAAGAAAGCAAAAGTATGGCAGACGGCGATTCGCGGTACAGGTTGACGACCTTGCGGCTGTACATAGCCTCCATATCCACCACCTTACCTATATCATACATATAGCGCAGCGTTCCTGACTGTTTGTCGAAAGCAAACACTCCTTTTGGGAACAGGGAAACCAACAGCTCTCGTGAAGTATAGGGACATACGGAAACTGCCTTTTCACCCCACGTGTCCGGATAATGCCTGAAAGAGTTCGTATCCGGATTGAAGCGGTTTATACCGCCGCCATCGGTGCTTATCCATATATATTCATCACCGGGTTCCTGGCAGAAAGCGGTCACTGCACCTTCGGAAAGACCGTAAGGTGAATTTAGTGGTACATCAGAATATGAACAGATGAATGAACGGCGCATATAGACGAGCCCGCCTTTCACGCAGCCGACCCATATATTGTCTCCGGCATCGTCGAAAGACAGGCATCTGACGGAATTGTCGGGCAGTGAATTGCGGTCTCCCGAGCGGTGTTTCAGTACGGTTATGCTGTCTGTTTCCGGATCGAGTATATTTATGCCGCCGCCATCGGTACCTATCCATATTTTCCCGCCACACTCATACATGCAGAGTATGACGTTGTGGCTCAGGCCGGAATTGTCTACCGTATAGTACCTGACCGGGTGGCCATTACTGTCTAAGCAGGCCACTCCCCTGTTGTAACTCGTAATCCACAGGCGTCCTTTGCTGTCGGGCAGTATAGAAGAAACCTCTCCTGCCGACTCTATGCCGGCAGGGTGCATAGCGCCGGTACGCACATCGAGCACATATAAACCTCCCCACTGCTTGAGGTACAAAAAGACATCGGGTGACAGATAGTGAATCTCCTTGATAATAGAATTACTCCTTGGATAATCAACAATCCACCGGAACGAACGGTCGTCATAGCCGTAGAAATAAAGACAGTCGCGCGTGGCAAAGAAAACGCCTTCCTCGCTCCGGCAGGCTGCCGTGGCATAAATCGGATTGTCAGCCCCGTCTGATATGCGGTGAAAACCGTCCGAACGCCTGTCGTATAAGGCAAGCCCTCCGTCAGTCAATACCCAGAAATTGTGCAGGCTGTCTTCGAGCAACTGATAGATGTCGTTGCCGGGCAGAGAGGTGGAGTCGTCCTGGTACTTATATGATTTTACCTCATCTCCGTTGAAACGCACCAATCCCTTACGGGTGCCAGCCCAAACGAAACCTCCTTTTTCCGTATGCAGGCACTGTATAAAGACCGGAACACCTTCTGATGTGGACAACTGTGTAAAGAGATAGCCATCGGAAGCTGATGCCGGTTCCGGCACAAAAGGAAGGAAGTGGAGTCCGGCCAACAATATTATAATATGTATAATATGGAATAAAGAAGATTTTTCCCCCATGGCACTACACAACTTTATGACACAAATATATGAAATCTTGCCTTAAATATAACACCCTGACTTTAATATTTATAAAATATTGATTCATTTAATACCTGCCGGCCGTACCGCAGAAGTGTCCGGAAATGCACAATACCGGCCACACAGGACTGACGTGTGTGCGCCACACGCAGTACATGTACGCTGCATGCACAAAACATGTAATATACATGCACATGACATGTACACTACAGGCGGCATACCTGACACAGGCACAAGGAGACATCATTTGACTTCCGCTATGTACATTTTTCGCTAAACATGCCGCCTATAAGAGCAAGTATGGTATGATTGAACGATTATCGGAAAATAATTAGCTAAAATCAGACGCTGTCCAATTACATAAAAACTGAATTTTGCAAAAATCCTAATCAACAATATTAATTATATGCACATTTAACAAAACATTAAAAGCATGAAGGTAAAACAGAAAAACAGTAAGGTACATTATTTAAGTGTGTATTTATTCTCAATTTTGTTGCTATGTACCACGGCAATGTCCGCACAGCAACAAAGCAGTATGATTACCGGCACGGTAATAGATGAAAACGGAGACGGAGTCATCGGTGCTTCCGTCCAGGTCAAGGGTACGCAGAGTGGTTCCATAACCGACATCAACGGCAACTTCAGTGTCAGGGGCGAGGCTGGAAACACGCTCGTCGTAAGTTATATAGGGTATGCCACACAGGAAGTGAAAATCACAAGGCTTTCGGGTAACCGGATTGTGCTGCGTGAAGACACGGAAATGCTGGACGAGGTGGTGGTAGTGGGCTACGGCACCATGCGTAAAGGTGACCTGACTGGTGCGCTGTCAACCATGCGGCCCGATGCCAATGAAGCTTCAAAGGCAGCCTCCATAAGCGACCTGATGAATGGCAAGATTGCAGGATTGGTGGTAAGTTCTACCTCATCCATGACAGGAGCAGCATCATCCGTACAAATCCGCGGCGCCAGTTCGCTGCGCGGCGACAATCAGCCTTTATACGTCATCGACAATGTGCCCCAGGCCTCGACGGGTGAATTTTCCAGTTCGGGCATCAGCGGTGACTTCCAGATCAACCAGGACCCGCTGTCTTCACTCAACCCTTCGGATATTGAGGACATAACCATCCTGAAAGATGCTTCTGCCACTGCCATCTACGGTTCGCGCGGTGCAAACGGTGTCATTCTTATCACTACCAAAAAGGGGCAAAGAGGCAAAGCCAGGGTGAACGTGACGGCAAACTTCACCATAGCCGAACCTTCAAAACTGCTTGACATGGTAGACCTGTACGAATATGCAGCATACCGCAACTCGCGTATCAGTAACGGTCAATACCCGTTCTATGTGGTGGGCAACGAAGTGCGCTACGTATACAGTGACCAGTTGGCCAACTACGACGCAAGCAATCCTAATACATATAATGTAGTGAGTTACCGCAACTGGCAGAAAGAAATCTACCGTTCGGCATTCTCACAGAACTATTCGGTGTCAGTAAACGGCGGGACGGACAGGATGACGTATTACCTGTCTGCAAGCTTCAAGGATATAAACGGCACAGTAAAACAGACAGGCCTGAAGCAAGGCGACCTGCGTGCCAACATAGGCGTGGATATTTCCTCCAAGATACATCTGAACATGACAATGAGCGGCTCCATACGCCAGAACAACATGATGGCAGGCGGAAATACGTTGGGCGGCTCTACCACAGCCGTATCGCGTACGGCACTGGACTCTGCCCCGTTTGAAAGGTCGGAAGACGACCCTGACTACACCAATGAAAGCCGTACTACGGTACTGAGCTGGCTGAATGACTATGAAGACATCGCCAATGACAAGACTTTCAATGCAAGCCTTGACCTGCGCTGGCAGATTATCGACGGGCTGAGCTACAACCTGCGTACCGGCGGCAACCTAAACTCAAACGACCGCAAACGCTGGTACGGAATGGAACTTTACCAAGGAATGAACAACAACGGTTTGCTGAACTATTCAAACCTCAACAAGAGCAACATATCTGTAGAAAACTTGCTGAATTACAACAAAGAGTTCGGCTCTCTTCTCAATCTGGACGTAACGTTCGGAACCACTTTTGACAAATACAAATATTATAACCAGAACACCGTGGGTTCACAATTCTCTACATTCGACCTGCGCGAGAACGGCATGCACATGGCTGGCACAATAATTTACAACATGCCTACACAGAAAGACTATCAACTGCTGTCTTACTTGGGACGCGTCAATCTATCGTTCCTTGACAAGTATGTGGTGACAGCATCAATCCGTGCGGACGGTTCCAGTAAATTTGCCGCGGGCAACCGCTGGGGTTATTTCCCATCGGGTTCGGTAGCATGGCGCATGGAGCAGGAAGAGTTCATGACAGACATTGACTGGCTTGACCAACTGAAACTTCGCGTTAGCTACGGTAAGACAGGCAACCAGAGTATAGATCCATACTATACATTTTCCACATACGAAGGCAATGCGGCTTATTATGGTGACGGAAGTGGCGGAAATATGGGTACTATGACCATTTCAAACCTGCCCAACAACGGCCTGACGTGGGAAAAGACCGCTTCGTGGAACGTCGGTATCGACTTCAGCGTATTCCGCTCGAGGCTCAATGGTACCATAGACGTGTACAAGAAGAAGACTACGGATTTGCTGATATCGCGTGACCTGCCTGGCTCAGCCGGATTCTCCTCTACTTATTATAACCAGGGTTCTCTGGAGAATAAGGGTGTGGAATTCACCCTGAATGCCCAAGTAGTGGACAAGAAAGACTGGAAGTGGAGCATAAGCGGCAACATAGGCAAGAACAAGAGCATAATCACTGACCTCGGATTGGATGCCACGACTTTCGGCTGTTTAGGTGAACGCGTGGGATACTACGGCAACTCGCTTGGCGACCACTTCGGCGTGGGCAACATTTTCCTGGAAGGTGAGGCTCCGGGACTGCTGTTCGGACTCCAGACACAAGGCATCGTGCAGGAAGATGACATTACGGACCAGGGAGTAAAATATATAAAGGCAGACGGCACGATAGGCTATTACACAACAGTCAACGGTTCGACACCGGTAGCCGGTGATGTTAAATTCGTTGACCAGAACGGCGACGGAATCATCGATACCGACGACCGCACCATCATAGGCGACCCGAATCCAGGTTTCACTTACGGATTCCAGACTTCACTGTCATGGAAATCGCTGACACTTTCGGCCTCTTTCACCGGTGTGCATGACCGCGACGTAATCAATACCAACAACCGTTACAACATGCCTGCACAAAATAACGGCAACATATCCAAAGCTGCATACTACGGGATGTGGACTGCCGACAATCCCACAAACCTCTACCCGTCGTCCACTTATACGATATGGAACGGCGTCGTGTACGACCTATATGTGGAAGATGCAAGTTATCTGCGTTGCTCCGACATTACACTTAACTGGATAGTACCCAAGACATGGACGAAGAAAATAGGATTCCAGAATATTTCGATATTCGCATCCGTCAAGAACGCCTTTATCATAACCGACTACAGCGGCTACGATCCGGAGGTAAACAGCTTCGCTTTTGATGGATTGCGCCCCGGTGTAGACATGAGTTCATACCCCACACCGCGACAGTACATATTCGGATTGAACGTAACTTTCTAAACTCATGAACAATTTTAACATAGCATACAGATTATGAAACTTAGAAGATATATATACACGGTTTTGCCAATAGCAGCCACGCTCAGCCTTTCGTCTTGCTTGGACGAAAACCCTATATACACCGAAAACAACGAAATCGTATTTGCTGACGAGGACAACATTCAGTTGGCACTGAACGGCTGTTATGCCTATTTCACGTCAACCAACTCATACGGCCAGAACCTGCAGGAGATGAATATAAGCCTCGGCGGTTTCACATGGGGACAGCGTAACGGCAGTGACCAGGATTTGTTCTGCAGCCTTAATCCTACATCAAGCATTGGGCAGGTAGGTACCTGGTGGGACGGAGAATACAAGGTGATTTCCGAAGTGAACGCTTTCATTGAAAACGTGGAAAGTTGTAGTTTGGACGATGATGTAAAAAACAATTTCATAAACGAGGCCAAATTCTTACGCGCACTGGCATATCTCAATCTGACAACCATGTTTGGCGACGTGCCGTTGAAGACAACAGCATCCACCTCCGATGGTATAGCCACGCCACGGTCACCACAGGAGGATATATTCGCACAGATAATAAGCGACCTGGAGGATGCGACCAATATGTCACGCACAGATATGGAAGACGGATATGCCTGCACATGGACGGCGAAGGCTTATTTGGGAAAAGTGTACCACAAGATGGCTGCCCTTGGAATCAACTCTGATGAGAACTGGCAGAACGCCAAGACTTACTTTGACGACGTTTACAATAACGGACCTTTCAGCCTGCAGGCAGACTTCAACGACTTGTTCGGCACATGGGTGACGGGGTCTTCCGAGGCCATCTTCCAGCTTAACTTTTACAGTGTTGCATCATCCGGATATTATAACCGTGGCAGCAACCGGCTTTGCCCTCAAGCTTCGACTACCGGAATAAACTGGACGACATTCGCCGTTTCATACAGTGCTTACGACCTGCACTGGGGCACCTACCCTGGCGACCCGCGCATACAGACCACTTTCCTGACTCAGTGGAGAGATTACGGCAGCAACAGCCAAAGCAGCCCATTAACTCAAGTGGGTGCAGAGCCATCGCCGAACGACTCCGTATATGCATACCCGTACATAGTATATACAGTAGCGGGGGATTCCATACTCGATTCTTCAGGCAATGCCGTGGAATTGAAGGATTATGTCGTAAAAATTCCGAATGAAGAAATGCCCGACCCAACAAATCCGAGCCTCGATTATCTGGAAAACTATCCGTATCCGGAAAATGCCACGTCGAATGATTCTGCCCGCGTAGAGGCTTTACGTAAATCGAGAAGCTATTTTGCAGAAGGAGGCAATGCCAAACGCTTCACGTCGCATGGCAAGGCTTTCGACCAATACCAGAGTGCCCAGGCTGCCAACAAGAACCTGATGGTTTTCCGTTACGGGGAAATGTTGCTCCTCATGGCTGACGTGTACAATGAATTGGGATACACGAGCCAGGCCATAAGTTTGGCAAATGAAGTGCTGGCACGTGCCCGCAACTCTAATGGCGGTACGCTGACGGGAGAACCTGCCGACTGGTCATCCTCACTCAGCCAGGAAGAAGTACGCAAGAAACTGTATTACGAGCGCATCTTCGAATTATGGGGCGAGCCGGACATTTGGGACATGATACGCATACGTGGAAAGGAATATCTGAAAGAAGCATTATCCTACCACAACAACCATGAAATGGTGATTGCATCAGACACATACTATAATGAATCAAACAATAATTACACGGAACGTCTTTACAATGGCGGAGACCTGACAGACGAGTTCCTGACGAAAATATTGTTACTCCCGATTCCGACATCGGAAACTGATGCAAATCCAGCCATAACAGACAATAATTACGGATATTAGTCAGTATAAACAAAATCAGAATAACAAATTATAGCTTAACCGGCCCGCATGATTGCGTATTATAGCAAAAGCTGCGATTGTGCGGGCCGATTTTTTACAATACATAAACAGGATCAAATGCTTAATACATGGACGTTCACCATATTGGCAGGACTTATTTTGGGGTTCACCTCCTGTGACAGCCGACACACGCAGGCCGACATCTATCTTACCCCGAAACCTCTATCTTCAGAAAGGCATGACGGAACATTCCACTTCACCAAAGAAACTACACTGGCCATACCGGACGAAGAGCAACTGGCTGTAGCCGGAAACTTTGCCGCACTATTCACAAATACGGCAGGCTTCACGCCGGCAGTGCGCATAAGCGACAAAGGAGACATAGTATTCACTACGGACACGACCATGAAACCTGAAGAATATGAATTGCAGGTTACCCCGAAACATATCAACATAAGAGCCGCAGGTACAAAAGGATATTTTTACGCACTGCAGAACCTGCGCCTCATGCTCCCGCATGCCATTGAGGGAAATACTGAGTCTGATGCAGAATGGAGCGTGCCTGCCATGAGCATCAAAGATGAGCCACGGTTTGGCTACAGGGGATACATGCTGGACGTGGCCCGATACTTCATGCCAAAAGAATATGTACTGAGTATGATAGACTGCATAGCCATGCTGAAAATAAACCGCCTGCATCTGCACCTGAGTGACGACAATGGATGGCGGCTCGAAATAAAAAAATATCCCAAACTGACAGAGGTGGGCGCATGGCGCGTGAACAGACCAGGAAAGATATTCCCAGAACGTCGCAACCCAACTCCCGACGAACCGACTCCCATAGGCGGATTCTACACACAGGAAGAGATGAAAGAGATAATACGTTATGCCGCCGAACGACAGATTGAAATAATACCAGAAATAGATATACCGGCACACTCAAATGCGGCATTGGCCTCATACCCGGAATATGCCTGCCCAGCAGTGAAAGATTTCATTGGCGTATTGCCCGGACTGGGTGGTCATAATTCCGAAATAATCTTCTGTGCAGGCAATGACAAGACATACAATTTCCTACAAGACATACTGGACGAAGTGATGGAACTGTTCCCGTCACGCTACATAAACATAGGAGGAGACGAAGCAGCCAAGACCAACTGGAAAAGATGTCCGTTATGCCAGTCGCGCATCCGCCGTGAACACCTTGAAGACGAAGAGGCGCTGCAGGGCTATTTTATGGGACGCATAGCAGACTACATACGCAGTAAAGACAGAGAAGTAATAGGCTGGGACGAACTGACAAACAGCAAGCTGCCCGATGAATCCATAATACTGGGATGGCAAGGGTATGGGCAAGCCGCACTGAAAGCTGCAGAGAAAGGGCACCGCTTCATCATGGCACCTGCAAGGATACTTTACTTAATCCGTTATCAAGGCCCTCAATGGTTTGAACCGGTCACTTACTTCGGCAACAACACACTGAAGGATGTGTATGATTACGAGCCAGTACAGGCCGGGTGGGCCCCGGAATACGAACAGTTACTGATGGGCGTACAGACATGCATGTGGACAGAATTCTGCAACATTCCCGAAGATGTATTTTACCTTACGTTTCCGCGCCTTGCAGCGCTGGCAGAAACGGCATGGTCGCCCAAAGGCAGTAAAGACTGGGCTGCATTCCTGAAAGGACTGGATAATTACGTCGCGCATCTGTCAGCCAAGGGCATTGTCACAGCCAACTCCATGTACAACATACAACACAAAGTGATACCTACGAAAGATGGCAAGCTGGAAGTAAGTCTGGAATGCGAACGTCCGGATGTAGAGATACGGTATACCACCGACGGAAGTACGCCTACACTGCAATCGTCGATATACGAAAAAAATTTGGTCGTTGATTATGATATTACAATAAAAGCTGCTACCTTTGGCAATGAAGGACAAACAGGAGAAGTGCTGACACTGCCAATAACATGGAACCGAGCCACAGCTAAAACGCTGTCGGGTGTTCCGCCTGTTGCAGGCATTATGGTAAATGGTATGCGCGGCAGCCTGAAATACACGGACTTTGAATGGTATACAGGCGACTTAGGCAAACCTATGACTTTCACCGTGGATTTGCAACAGGAAACAGTCGTGAACGAATTTACATTGGGTTGCATAAACAATTATGGGATGGGAGTACATAAACCTCAAAGCATGAAAGTGGAACTATCCACGGACAGTTGTACTTTCACAGTGGCAGGAGTTTTGCATTTCAACGATGCCGACATATTCAAGGAAGGTACTTTCATTGAAGACCTCACAGTAAATGTACCCGGACAGAAGGCACGTTACGTGCGGTTCACATTGGAAACACCCGGCAATCTGCCACCGGATCACGTGCGTCCCGGACAAACCTCCAAGGTCTATATTGATGAGATTATTATCAGATAAAATGAAAAACATCATAAAATGGATAGACTGAGTGTAACAGTATTCCTACTGGCGAGCATTTTGCTGCAAGGATGCTCTCAAGGCAGCGAGAAATATTATGTGAAGCATGTGGAGTTTCCGCAGGATATCACGCTGGAACAGAAAGTGGATATGGCCGCGCGTCTGGTGCCTACCACACAACAACTGGAGTGGCAGAAAATGGAATTGACAGCCTTTCTGCATTTCGGAATCAACACCTTTACCGACCGTGAATGGGGTGATGGCAGTGAAGACCCCGGCATATTCAACCCCAGCGAAATGGATGCTGAACAATGGGTACGCTCACTGAAAGAAACCGGCTTCAGAATGGTAATAATAACGGCCAAACATCACGACGGTTTTTGTTTATGGCCGACCAAAACTACAAAGCACAGCGTGGCCTCTTCACCTTGGAAAGATGGGAAAGGGGACGTAGTAAAGGAACTGCGCGATGCATGTACAAAATATGACATGCACTTCGGTGTCTATCTCTCTCCGTGGGACCGCAATGCCGAATGTTATGGCGACTCTCCACGTTACAACGAATTCTTCATCAACCAGCTGACCGAACTGCTGACCAACTACGGCGAAGTGCACGAAGTATGGTTTGACGGTGCCAACGCAGAAGGTCCAAACGGCAAAAAGCAGATATATGACTGGGATGCTTTCTACAAGACTATACAGGAACTGCAGCCCAAGGCCGTAATGGCTATTATGGGCGACGATGTGCGCTGGGTGGGTAACGAACGCGGGCTGGGACGCGAAACTGAATGGAGCGCCACAGTGCTGGCACCCGGCATATACAACCGTGCAGACAGTCTGAACAAGGCTTTGGGCATAGTATCAAAATCCCCAGACTTGGGCAGCCGGGAGATTTTGTCCAAAGCCAACGAATTGTTTTGGTATCCGTCGGAGGTGGATGTATCAATACGACCGGGATGGTTCTACCACGCTAACCAGGACAAGCAAGTAAAAACGCTGAAACAACTGACAGACATATACTTCCAGTCCGTTGGCTACAACTCTGTATTATTGCTTAACATTCCGCCGGATCGCAGAGGATTGCTCCACGAAACCGATGTACAACGCCTGAAGGAGTTTGCCGACTACCGTAACCGTATATTCGCAGAGAACTACGTTACAGACGGACAAGGGTTATGGACGGCAGCCTCCGGCGAAAGTCGTGAATACATGCTGTCGGCAGATGGAGCACGCATCAATGTGGTTCTACTGCAAGAGGATATCTCAAAAGGACAGCGTATAGAAGAGTTTGAAGTGGAAGGATTGGTAGACGGCCAGTGGCAACCATTAGGAAAAGGCAGTACGGTAGGTTACAAACGGATGTTGCGCTTCCCGGAAGTAAATGCAACGCAACTACGGATAAGAGTTAATTCCACCCGCCTGGAAGCCAACATCTGCAACGTCGCAGCCTATTATGCACCACTACTTGCTGATACACAGGACGAATCAGAATGGAACAACCTTCCGCGCGACATGTGGAAAGTAACATCCCGCCAGCCATTGACCATAGATTTAGGCAAGACTGTGAAACTAAAGGCCTTCACCTATGCACCGGCAAACGGTGAAGCGAGACCGGATATGCCTTTCCGATACATATTCCGCGTAAGCACCGACGGCAGACTGTGGAAAGAAATACCTACGCCTGGTGAATTCAGCAATATAATGCATAACCCTGTGCCACAAACCGTGAACCTCAACCAACCGGTAACCGCCCGCTTTATACAATTAGAAGCTACCACCACCAATGATACAGAAACTGAAGTTAAAGCAGAAGAAATAGGCGTGACCATAGACTGATACCATACCGTTATCCTTATTGCTGATTATATAATGCCAAATTACAAAACAATAATATTATGAGACAGATAGTTTACTTCCTCTTTGTTTGCCTGCTGGCATGTTTAACTGGAACAGTGCAGAGCCAGGTGAAATTTGACAAGAACAAGTTATACACCATCGTACCGGCCCGACATGCCGGCAAAGCTATCGGCTACAAGACGGGGACAGGCTCGGCAACACTGCAGCAACATAATGAGAAAGAACGGTTGCAGTCATGGAGCGTAAGCAACCTGACGGGAAGTTACCGGCTCATAAATCCGTTTGAGAATACGGCATTGCATACTCGTCCGGACTACAGACTCGGTATAACAGAAAATAACGGCTCGGACGAATCCCAACTATGGACCATCCGTCCCAAGGATGAATATATGCAGTTTATCCCTAGCAACAGCATTAACCTGGTATTGGTCTGTGACAAAAAAGGACATCTTTCACTGGTAGACAAGAGCCAAGTGACAGACGAAGCTGAAACCTTATTCCTGCTTGTCGAGAGCCCAATACCCACGCCCGGAACAATAGAACAGTCTCAAGAAGACCGCTCACAAAATTATTGGGAGAATGAAACAATATTTGCCGAAAATAAAGAACCAGGGCACGCCACATATATCCCTTACGCCACAGAAAACGAAATGATAGCAGACAAAGAATTTTATGCTACGCCGTGGACAACACCCGAAAGTTCACGCTACCTTCTTTTGAATGGCGACTGGGCTTTCCACTTCGTTTCTGAACCTTCACTACGACCGCAGGATTTCTATAAGGAGGACTATGACGTTAGCGGATGGGACAAGATTCCCGTACCCTCCAATTGGGAAATGCAAGGTTACGACCGCCCCATTTACGCCAACGTAGAATATCCGCACAGCAATACCCCGCCATATATCAACAGCCGTCATGGGTTTAACGATGGAGGAGAAAATTACGGTATAAATCCCGTAGGCTCTTATGTCTGCTTCTTCGACTTGCCGGAAGGATGGCAGGAAGAGCGGACGTTCATTCATTTTGGCGGTATATATAGCGCAGCTTTCGTGTACCTTAACGGCCAATATGTCGGCTATTCGCAAGGTGCAAACAATGTTGCTGAATTTGACCTGAGCAAATATGTACGCCCGGGACGTAACCGTTTGGCTGTACAAGTATTCCGCTGGTGCGACGGGTCATATATCGAATGTCAGGACATGTTCCGGATGAGCGGTATCTTCCGTGATGTATATCTGTACAGCACACCAAAAGTATCGGTACGCGACCACTATATCACTTCCGAAATCACTCCCCAGACCGGGTATAAGGAAGGGACGTTGTCTGTAGCCATGAAAATAGACAACCGCGACGGGCTGAATGGCTGCAAAGATATAAACATCAAACTGCTTTCGCCCGATGGAAATCTGCAGGCAGAAAAAACAGTCAAAGCAGATTATACTCCTGAAGAAAAAGAAATCGAGGCACAAATATCTTTCAACATGAAGGATTTGCTTCCTTGGACAGCAGAGACACCGAATCTCTACACTGTAGAAATAATACAGAGCGAAAACGGCAAGGAAGAGATGGCTTTCTCCACCAAATATGGTTTCCGCGACATCCGCATTACCGGCTCCATTGTCCTTATCAACGGGCAGCGGGTATTCTTCAAAGGCGTCAACCGACATGATACACACCCGATTTACGGACATGCCGTAACTACTGAGGCCATGATGAAAGACATACTGCTGATGAAACAAAACAACATCAACACCATACGTACGTCCCACTACCCGAACGATGCCAAGATGTATGCTATGTTCGATTATTTCGGCTTATATGTAATGGATGAAGCTGACCTGGAAAATCATGCCAACCAAAGCATCAGTAATATGCCATCATGGATCCCTGCTTTCGTAGACCGTATAGATCGCATGGTGTTGCGCGACCGGAACCATCCAAGCGTCATATTCTGGAGTCTGGGTAATGAATGTGGCGGAGGCAGTAACTTCCAAGCCTGTTATGATGCAGCCAAAGCATTGGACAATCGCCCGGTACACTATGAAGGGACGCGTGATAACAAAGAATACGGAGGCAACCGGTTTAGTGACTTGTACAGCAAGATGTACCCGGGAAAGCCATGGATGGATAAATATACCCAAAAAGATTTCGACAAACCTATGTTTATTTGCGAATACGGGCATGCCATGGGTAACGCCATCGGTAACTTGAAAGAATATTGGGAATGTTTCGAAAGCAGTCCAAGCATTATAGGCGGTGCCATTTGGGAATGGGTGGACCACTCCATATACGAACCACACGAAAGGATGAAAGGCATATACCGCATCCATACAGGGTATGATTTCCCCGGCCCGCATCAGGGTAATTTCTGCTCTGACGGCATTCTGCTGCCCACACGCGAGGAATCACCCAAGCTGAAAGAGGTAAAAGCTGTTTACCAGTATGTCAAGTTCTCCCTGCAAGGCCTGGATGACAAAACTGGCGAAGCTTCGATATGCGTGAGAAATACTTATGGCTTTATTCCCTTAGACGGATTCTATCTGCGGTGGCAGGCTGTGAAAGACGGGGTCATGATGCCTGCGGACAGCTTAGACCTTAGCGGCATACGACCTGACGACTCACAAACAGTGAACCTCAAGCTACACGGCGTGGACCTGCAACAGGCACAGGAAAATGGCAATGAAATCTTTCTTAATCTAAGTATCCACTATAAGGAGAGCACCCCGTGGTGTCAGGCTGGACATAGTGTAGCCTCACAACAGTTCGCCATTACAGAACGGGGACCTTTGCTCGACATCAGCGCCGGACGCAAGCCCAAACTGAATGTGACAGAAACAGAACAGCTGGCTACGATAAACAACGAAAACATAGAAGCCACTTTTGACAAAAGTAACGGGCGGATAGTCTCACTTGTAATGAAAGGCAAATCCATAATAGCGGACGGACAAGGGTTTATTTATGACAACCACCGCTGGATAGAAAACGATAAATTTGCCGACACATCCAACGGGCTGGAAGAGGATGGTACATGCATCATAAGCAAAGATGGGGGAAAAGTCGTGGTAACGACTTCGCGCAATGGTTCGCTATGCGGCACAAACATTATATATACATTCACGCCAAACGGTACACTCGATGTCAAGGCTACATTCGACCCGAAGATGGCTGATTTACGCCGCATAGGTCTTGTATGCGCCATAGACTCTACATTGGGTAATGTGGATTACTATGCCTACGGCCCGTGGGAGAACCATGTAGACCGTAAGGAGTCGTGCCTTGTAGGACGCTATACGACTACAGTAGACCAGATGTTCTGGCCGTACATCAAGCCCCAATCTACCGGAAACCGTGAAGGTTTGCGCGAACTGACACTAACTGATGCCGACGGGCACGGAATACGTATTAAGACGGAAGGCAATGTGTCGTTCTCTGCCCTACGTTATACGGACAAGGATCTTATGGAGGCACCACATACGTGGGAGCTTGTTCCGCGGCCATATATCGTATTGCACCTTGATGCCTTCCTGAGAGGCATAGGAAATGCAAGTTGCGGACAAGATACGGACACATGGCCCATATACCGCACGAAGCAACAGGAATACAGCTACCGGCTGCTTATATCTCCACTATAAATAATACAAGGATTTCCTCACCTGACATAAACGATATATTATGAACACGAGAATACTGACTTTTACTTTTCTTTCACCTGTCGCTGCCGGTTCGGTAATGGCAACAGGACTTTCTGGACAAAATGATGAGGTGCAGAACAGGGAATTGCCCAACGTAATCCTCATCTACGCCGACGATTTAGGCTACGGAGACCTGTCATGCTACGGGGCACAGGGTGTCAGCACTCCAAACGTCGACCGTCTGGCTGCTGAAGGTATACGTTTTACCGATGTGCATGCCGTGGCTGCTACCAGCACTCCGTCACGGTATTCTCTGCTGACCGGAGAGTATGCTTGGCGGAAACCGGACACGGACATTGCAAACGGAGATGCAGCCATGATTATCAAACCGTGGCAATATACTATGGCTGATATGTTCAAACATTCGGGCTATGCCACCGCAGTTTTCGGCAAATGGCACTTGGGATTGGGCGACAAAGACGGAGAACAGGATTGGAATGCCCCGCTCGCCGCCACGCCTGCCGATTTAGGCTTTGACCACCATTACATTATGGCTGCTACAGCCGACCGTGTGCCTTGCGTTTTCATAGAAGACGGCCAGGTGGCAGACTACGACTCGTCTGCTACTCCAATTGAGATAAGCTACAAGAAAAACTTTCCCGGAGAGCCAACCGGAAAAGACAATCCTGAGTTGCTGTATAACCTGAAACCGGCTCCCAACCACGGGCACGACCAGTCCATTGTCAACGGTATCAGCCGCATAGGTTATATGAAAGGCGGAGGCAATGCGTTGTGGAAAGATGAAAACATAGCAGACTCCATCACGACCCACGCCATGCACTTCATCCGCGAACACAGAGACAAGCCATTTTTCATCTATTTTGCCACCAACGATATACATGTGCCACGTTTTCCGCACCAACGTTTTCGCGGAATGTCCACCATGGGACTGCGCGGTGATGCCATAGCCCAGTTTGACTGGTGTGTGGGGCAGCTCATGCAGACTCTGGAAGAGTTGGGCATAGCAGACAATACCCTAATCATCCTCTCCAGCGACAACGGTCCTGTACTGGACGATGGTTACGATGACAAGGCAGAAGAACTTGTGGGCAACCACAGTCCTGCCGGAGGGCTTAGGGGGAACAAATACAGCGCATTCGAGGGAGGAACCCGTGTCCCTGCCATAGTACATTGGAGCAAAGGCATCAAAGGCGGAAAGGAATCGGACGTACTGATGTCACAGATAGACTGGATGGCATCACTTGCCGCACTCATCGGTGCCCGCCTGCCCAAAGGCAGTGCACCCGACAGCTACAACCGGCTGGGCAACCTGCTGGGCACAGACGATACCGACCGCCCGTGGGTGATAGAACAGGCAGCCAACCATACCTTGTCCGTCCGTACTGCAAAATGGAAATACATCGAAGCCAATGACGGGCCAAAGATGACGTGGGCATCAAACATAGAAACCGGCTACAACCCAGTGCCGCAACTGTATGACATGGAGACAGATATACAGGAGCGTGACAACGTGGCCGCAAGCTATCCGGAAGTTCTTTTCGGGCTGGAAACTATCTTGCGCAAGGTACGTGCGCAGACAATCACACTTGAGGACTGATAGTATCAGTCCTCATCACTTTCCGGCTTCATGTTCGTGTAAACCGTTTGTACATCGTCAAATTCTTCGAGACGTTCTATCATTTTGTTGATGGTCTCGCGGTGCTCCGGTGTCACGTCTTTCAAGTCATTAGGTATATAGGTAAACTCACCTCCCACATCTTCCATACCTTGCTCTTCCAGGTGCTTCTGTATGGCCGAATAGCTTTTGGGATCACCATAGATGGTTACGGTGCCCTCTTCTTCGTCTACTTCATAATCCTCGTCCACGTCATAGTCAATCATGTCCAGGATAAACTCGTCCATATCCATTCCATCTTTCTTCTTGAAGGTGAACACGCACTTATGGTCGAACAGGAAAGCCAACGAACCCATTGTACCCAGGTTCCCTCCAAACTTGTTGAACACAGAGCGCACATCGGCCACCGTGCGTGTCGGGTTATCGGTCAATGTATCGACAAAGATGGCAATGCCGTGCGGTCCATATCCCTCATACGTCATGCCCTTGTAGTCGCTCTGGTCTTTCCCCTGTGCATTCTTTATGGCACGTTCTATATTATCTTTCGGCATGTTCTCGCGCTTACATGTCGCAATGACGGAACGCAGTGTAGGATTGTTTTCCGGTTCCGGGCCTCCGGCTTTCACTGCGATGGCGATCTGCTTGCCCAGCCTTGTAAAAGTCTTGGCCATGTGGCCCCAACGTTTCAGTTTTGTGGCCTTTCTATATTCAAATGCTCTTCCCATTGGAGTTATTGTTTTTATATTGATGATTTAAATTATTTTATCTGCCTGCTCAACGAAGCTTTGCTCCCAGTCTGCTTTCCAGGTTCTTTATCAGCTTCGACATGATTTTCTCTATCTGCTTCTCGTTCAGCGTAGCATTATCATCCTGCAGATGGAAGCTTACCGCATAGCTCTTCTTCCCGGCTTCAAGGTTGTTGCCCTCATATACATCAAACAGGGAGACATCCTTCAGCAGCTTCTTCTCTGTCTCATAAGCCACCTTTTCTATTTCAGCAAACTGCACTTTCTTGTCCAGCAGCAGGGCCAAATCACGTTTTACGGCCGGATATCTAGGTATTTCCGAATAACTGACCTTTATATCTTTTACAGCTTCAAGCAGTCCGTTCCAATTCAGGTCTGCATAATACACATCACTGTCTATATCGAAAGCCTTGAGAATCTTACGCGCTACCACACCATACGTAGCCAGCCGCCGGCCTCTTTTCGTGCTTACAGACAATGCTGTGGCATATATGTCATCCGAGGCGGTTTCCGTAACCAAGCCGGTGGTCCGCAAACCCAATCGCCGGAAGATATTCTCCACATACGCCTTCAGCTCATATACTGAGCTGTCCTCATCGGCATGCACCCACGAGTTTGCGGTTTTCTTACCCGTCACCCACAGACCGAGATGGCAATCCTCCGTGTATGCGGCAAGCGGTTTTACGCCATCTTTCTTCTCTCCATCAAAATAATAGCAGTTACCGAATTCGAAGAATCTCAAATCCGCATTCTTGTGGTTGACATTGCGCACAAGGCTTTCCAGACCACCGAACAGCAATGTCTGGCGCATGGCATTCAAATCAGAGCTCAACGGATTGAGCAGCATTACCAGGTTCTTCGACGGGTATGTATCCAGTCCGTCATAATAAGCTGCGCGTGTCAACGAATTATTCATAATCTCGCTGAAACCACAGCCCACCAGTTGCTCGGCAACAAGGTTCTGCAGCTTATCAGACTCATCATGTCCGCCTTTTACAGTCATGGCAGATTTCATGGTACCGGGAATCTCCACATTGTTATATCCATATATACGCAATACGTCTTCCACCACATCACAAGTGCGCCGAACGTCCACGCGATACGGCGGAACGTCAAGCAGCAAACCATCTGCAGTTTCTTCCACGATTTTCATTTCCAGGCTGCACACTATGCTCTTTATCGTCTCAGGCGGTATGACCTTACCCACCAGCGCATGCACTTTGCCGTAGGGCAACTCCACACGGAAGTCGGCGGCAGGAGAGGCACATACTTCCTTTATCTCGCATGATATGGTGCCGCCTGCAAGTTCCTTGACCATCAGCGCCGCCAGTTTCAGGCAGTAAATCAAGTTGTTCGGGTCGACACCGCGCTCATAGCGGAACGAGGCATCAGTATTCAGGCCATGCCGGCGGGCAGTCTTGCGTATCCATGTGGGATGGAAGTACGCACTTTCCAGGAAAACATCCTTCGTATCTTCGGTAGAACCCGAGTCCAAGCCACCGAACACGCCGGCTATGCACATGGCATCCTCCCTGTTGCAGATTGCAAGGTCGTTCCCGTCCAACTTGCGTTCCACACCGTCCAATGTGACAAACGGGGTACCTTCCGGCATCGTCTTTACTATTATCTCCCCTCCTTTTATCTTATCCGCGTCAAAGCAATGCAACGGCTGTCCGAAAGCATGCACTATATAATTGGTCACGTCCACCACATTGTTTATGGGGCGCAAGCCTATGGTGCGAAGGCGGTTCTGCAGCCACTCCGGGCTTTCCTTCACAGTCACGCCCTTGACCGTCACCCCCGCATAGTGCGGGCACGCCTCGGTGCATTCCACGGAGATGGCTATATCCAGGTCATGGTTGTCCACCGCAAAAGCATCTACCGATGGCCTCTTCAACGATGTCTGTTTCCCGTTCTGCACAAGGTAGGCATACAGGTCACGTGCCACCCCATAATGCGAGCATGCGTCCGCCCGGTTGGGAGTAATGTCCACCTCAAGCACGTAGTCACTCTTGATGCCGTAATAATCTTTGGCAGGCGTACCGGGCACGGCCGTGTCCGGCAGCACGATGATGCCGGAGTGGTCGGTACCGATGCCTATTTCATCCTCCGCACATATCATGCCGAAAGATTCCACGCCGCGCAACTTCGTCTTTTTTATAGTGATGCATTTATCCCCGTCATACAGCTTCGTTCCCAAGGTTGCTACCACCACTTTCTGCCCGGCAGCCACGTTGGGCGCGCCGCATACTATCTGTACCGGTTCTTCCGCCTTGTCCCCCAGGCCTACCGTGGTGACATGCATGTGATCCGAGTCAGGATGCGGCACACACGTCAGCACCTCTCCTATCACCAGACCCTCCATGCCGCCTTTCACGCTCTGCACTTCCTCCACGCTTCCCGTTTCGAGGCCGATGGATGTCAGTGCGTCAGCCACTTCGTCCGGTGTCATGTCGAAGTCCACATACTCCTTCAACCAATTATAAGAGATATTCATATTTCACAGTTAGTTTTTTATTGTTTTCCGAAAAGACCTGCAAAGTTAATAAGATTTTCCGGTAGTCATTGAATTATCCTGCAAGAATTTATGCAACACCCCACCCCCTTGCGTCTGGATTTCATGGAGGAGAATCTTACGGTGCCGCCTGTTGCCTCAGTTCGTCGATATAGCCGTGGAACTTCTGGAGCAGGATGCCTGGAGACAGCTTCTTCCTGCACCTGGGCACCATTACCCGCATGCCGCCCCGCACTATCTCTATTTCGATGTCCTCATCCATCATTACGGGGTCTCCGTCATAATGCACCACCCCCGGCTTGCTGCGGCGTATCTTCAGCCTCTTGCAACGGAAGGTCTTTATCCTGCTGTTCTGGTCTATCGTCTTGTTGAACAGCTGGAACGACAGGGCTGGTATGTCGAGCACGGTAAAAGGCTCCAGTATCGTAACGTCCAGCAGACCGTCGTCCAGTGCCGCCTGCGGCGTGATGTAGGCATTGTTGCCATACTGCGAGGCATTGCCACAGGCTATCAGGAAGGCCTTGTAGCGCGATGTGCTGCCGTCAGTCTCTATCTCGTAAGTCTCGGGGCGGTATTTCAGGCTTTCCGACAAGGCTGTCTCAACATAAGTCAACGCCCCGCGCCTGCCGGTCTTCGAAAACTGCAGGCTGATGAAGGCGTCGAAGCCCACCCCACAGGTGCAGAAAAACGGGCGGGCATTGATTTTGCCGTAGTCTATCACTTCCACGACCCCCTCATTGATAATGTCCACAGCCTTGCGGGCATCCAAAGGAATTTGCAGGTGGCGTGCCAGCCCGTTGCCCGAGCCGCAGGGAATAATGCCCAAGGCCGTGGAGGTATGTACCAGCGCGCGTGCCACCTCGTTTACCGTGCCGTCGCCCCCTATGGCCACAACGACATCTGCCCCCTCGGCAGCCTTCGCCGCCGCAACGTCCGTGCCTTGCCCTGCATAGGCGGTGTGGACGATTTCAAAATCGTACTTCCCCCTGTCTATCCGGCTCTCGATGCATCTCAATATCCCTTCCTTGCCCTGAGTGCCTGACTTGGGGTTTACTATGAATACGATATGTTTCCTGTCGGTCTGCATTATTTTTTAAACGCATGCAAAAATAGGCAAAATGCACTTACAAACGAAAAAAGCAGGACAAGATTTTTCTTGCCGCACGTACACAAAAAA
>CAZYVE010000005.1:16730-23123 GCA_964651035.1 uncultured Bacteroides sp. | reverse complement strand
GCTGCCGGTCAGTATGCCCGAGATATTGCCCCTCAGCACATCCACCGTGAACGTCGGGTTGTCGGCGGGAACCTTGATATAGACGGGAAACAGAGGCGAAACAAACTGGGCAGAATACCATACGTTGGACGTAGAGCTGCCGCTGTAATTGCTATATCCTCATTCCTTTGTATATGTACGGCACGAATGGTATACACACACGCCGGACGGACAATATATGTGTGCGGCAGACAGGGTGTATGTCAGAGCCTGCCGCCCGCAAAAAAATGCCACCCCGGACCTCACGGCCTGGAATGGCTTGTTTTAAAAGTAATGAAGAAATTTTATTTCAATTTGCCATTTCAGAAATGAATTTGATGCGTACCAGACGGACTTCCTCTTCGGTGAAATCAGCCCCCAGTTCTTCCAGGGCATCGTCTATCTTGTCCGTCGTAGATTCCTTGAAATAATCGTATATGTCCAGCATGTGGTCCTCATCCATCATTTCATTCAAGAAGTAATCTATGTTCAGCTTCGTCCCCGAATAGACAATGGCCTCTACTTCGTCCAGCAACTCTTCGAAGTCTATGCCTTTGGAGTTGGCAATATCGTCCAACGCCACCTTACGGTCTATGGCCTGTATAATCGATACTTTCAGCTTCGACTTATTGGCTACGGTACGCACCCGTATGTCTTCAGGCCTTTCTATTTCATTCTCCTCGCAATGACGCTTTATGAGCTTGCAAAACTCTTCGCCGTAACGCTTTGCCTTGCCTGCGCCAACTCCCGGTATGTTCTGCAGTTCCTCCTGGGTAATGGGATAAATGGTGGCCATAGCCTCCAGAGACGGGTCTTGGAAAATGACATAAGGCGGTACCGACAGCTGCTTGGAGAGTTTCTTGCGCAGGTCTTTCAACATCGAGTACAATGCCGGGTCTACGGCACATGCCCCTCCCCCGCGCGTTGGGATTTCCTCTTCCACTTCGTCGAAATCGTTGTCTTCCACAATCTTGAACGATTTTGGTGATTTCAGGAACTTACGTCCGGCATCCGTAACTTTCAGCAGGCCGTAATTCTCCACATCCTTGTTCAGATAACCTGCTATCAGCGCCTGGCGTATGACAGCGTTCCATATCTTATCTTCCTCACCTATTCCGGAACCGAAGACTTCCAGCTTTTCGTGCAGATGGGCAAGTACCTCTGAGGTCTCCCTGCCCTGGATTACATCTATTATATAATCCGTTTTGAAATTTTCTTTGACTGCAAGTATCGTTTCGATAACGGTACATAATAAATCTTGAGCTTCCACTTGTTTTTTAGGGTTTAAACAATTGTCACAATTACCGCAATTATCTTGCGTATATTCTTCGCCGAAATAGTGCAACAGCGATTTCCGGCGGCAAACCGACGACTCGGCATACGCAGCGGTTTCCTGCAGGAGCTGTTTGCCTATTTCCTGTTCTGCCACAGGCTTGCCCTGCATGAACTTCTCCAACTTCTGCAGGTCCTTGTTTGAATAGAAAGTTATACACTTACCTTCTCCCCCGTCGCGTCCGGCCCTGCCTGTCTCCTGGTAGTAACCTTCCAGGCTCTTGGGGATATCGTAGTGTATGACGTAACGTACATCGGGCTTGTCGATGCCCATACCAAAGGCTATTGTGGCCACAATCACATCGATTTTCTCCATAATGAAGTCATCCTGGTTCTGGCTGCGCGTGACCGAATCCATACCGGCATGATACGGGCGTGCATTAATGCCGTTAGCCTGCAGTATCTCGGCCAGTTCCTCCACCTTTTTCCTGCTCAGGCAATATATGATACCCGACTTTTCCGGGTTGTTACGTATGAACTTTATGATGTCCTTGTCCACACCGGAGGTTTTGGGGCGCACTTCGTAATACAAGTTAGGACGGTTGAACGATGATTTGAACACTCTGGCATCGTTCATCCCAAGGTTCTTCTGTATGTCATGCTGCACCTTAGGTGTGGCGGTGGCCGTCAATGCTATCACGGGAGCTTTCCCTATTTCATTTATTGTGGGGCGTATCCTCCTGTATTCCGGACGGAAGTCATGCCCCCATTCCGATATGCAATGTGCTTCGTCCACGGCATAGAAAGATATCTTGATTGTACGCAGGAACTCTATATTCTCTTCTTTCGTCAACGACTCCGGTGCCACATAAAGCAATTTGGTTTTGCCGCTCAGTATGTCCGACTTTACCTGGTCTATGGCACTCTTGTTCAAAGAAGAGTTTATGAAATGAGCTATGCCGTCTTCTTCACTGTAATTGCGCATGGCATCCACCTGATTCTTCATCAAAGCAATCAAAGGCGATATGACAATGGCTGTACCTTCCATCATCAGCGAAGGCAATTGGTAACACAACGACTTCCCTCCACCGGTAGGCATTAAGACGAAAGTATCGTTACCTGCCAACAAATTTTCTATAATTGCCTCTTGATTTCCTTTGAATGTGTCGAATCCGAAGTGCTTCTTCAGCTGTTCAGCTAAGTTAATATTCTTCCCTGCCATGTCCGTAAAGTTGTTTATAAGGAGGTTAATAATTTCATATAACTGACTTCTACCAAGATAGAACAGTAACAAAGTTATAAACAACTCGTCAAATTACAAGCATAAATAATCCATTATTTTATTGGGAAAGCAAAAAAAATTCACATAAAAGGATTAAGATATTGTAGTTAAGCATTTTGCAATCTTGCCACATTTGCCTTCTCGAGTTGCTTCATGGCATATTCCAAAGTCACGACAAAAGCAGCTTCATGCTTCGACGGTACCTCGTACATTGCATCCATCATTATAGTCTCGACTATGGAGCGCAAGCCGCGTGCTCCCAGTTTGTATTCAATGGCTTTGTCCACAATATAATCATATACGCCGTCACCAAACTCAAGTTTCACGCCATCCATCTCGAATAGTTTGATATATTGCTTTATGATAGAGTTCTTGGGTTCGGTAAGTATGGCACGCAGTGCGATACGATCCAATGGGTTAAGGTATGTGAGCACCGGCAATCGGCCTATAATCTCTGGAATAAGCCCAAAAGCTTTCAGGTCCTGCGGGGCTATATACTGCATCATATTGCTCTTATCGATAACAGCCGTATTGCGTACAGAATTATAACCGACAACATGGGTATTAAGGCGCTGGGCTATCTTCTTCTCAATACCGTCAAATGCCCCTCCGCAAATAAACAGGATATTTTTCGTATCCACGGGAATCATCTTTTGTTCCGGATGTTTTCGGCCGCCCTGTGGCGGGACATTGACAACCGAACCTTCGAGCAGTTTCAGCAGCCCCTGCTGCACTCCCTCCCCACTGACATCCCGCGTAATAGAAGGATTGTCGCCCTTACGGGCAATCTTGTCTATCTCGTCGATAAACACAATGCCTTGCTCTGCCCGTGCCACATTATAGTCGGCCACCTGCAGCAAGCGTGTCAGTATGCTTTCTATATCTTCTCCTACATAACCGGCCTCCGTCAGAACCGTGGCATCCACCATGGTAAAAGGAACATTGAGCAATTTGGCAATGGTTCGTGCCAACAAAGTCTTGCCTGTACCAGTATTTCCCACCATTATTATATTAGACTTCTCTATCTCCACGTCATCCCCTGCATCTTTCTGCAGCAGGCGTTTGTAATGGTTATATACCGACACGGACAGAAAACGTTTGGCATCATCCTGTCCGATGACATACTGGTCGAGGAAATTCTTAATATCCACAGGCTTAGGAAGCGTTTTCAGGTCGAGTTTCAAGGCTTCGTTTTTTTTCGATTCCCCTTTAGCCTCGAGTGCGATTTCGTAAGCCCTCACGGCACAACTGTCGCAGATATAACCATTCATTCCCGTTATAAGGAAACCTACTTCGTCTTCCCCACGGCCGCAAAAGCTACATCTGTTTTTATATTTCTTAGAATCTGCCATGCATTTTTACTTCTTAACCAACACTTCGTCCACCATACCATACTCTTTAGCCTCTTGCGCTGTCATCCAGTAGTCACGGTCTGAGTCGGCCCATACCTTGTCAAAAGGTGTATGCGAGTGTTCGGCGATGATGGTATAAAGTTCCTTCTTGATTTTCTGTATCTCACGTGCCGTAATTTCTATGTCGGAAGCCTGCCCCTGTGCCCCGCCAAGCGGTTGGTGAATCATCACCCGCGAATGAGGCAAAGCCGAACGTTTGCCTTCGGTGCCGGCCACCAGAAGTACGGCAGCCATACTTGCAGCCATCCCCGTACAAATGGTAGATACATCGCTTGATATGAATTGCATGGTATCATATATACCCAGCCCGGCATATACGGAACCACCCGGAGAGTTAATGTAAATGGATATATCTTTCCCCGAATCTACCGAGTCGAGGTACAGCAACTGTGCCTGCAGCGTGTTGGCCGTATAGTCATCTATTTGCGTGCCCAGGAAAATGATACGATCCATCATAAGGCGCGAAAACACATCAAGCTGCGTCACGTTAAGCTGGCGTTCTTCCAATATATAAGGGTTCAGGTATCCGCTCTGAGATTTTATCACATCATCCAGCACCATAGAGTTCATGCCCAAATGCATGGTGGCATATTTTCTGAAATCATCCATATTTCGTACTTATCTTTAGTTTATATCAAACGGTTACGACAAAAGCTTCCGGCAATCGAAAAACGGGCGCAACCCTTATCGCAAATGAGGATGCAAAGAAACAAAAAAGAAAACAGAGACACAACATTTAACATGCGGAAATTGCACGTACAACGGCCTTAAAATGTCTTTTCTATGTGTATATCAATCAGTAGAAACAGCAGGGTGTATCAAAACACGAATATTGAGCTTTATGTTTCGACACACCCACTTCTACAGGCACTGAGTCATACACCGACCAAAGGTCGGAGAATATGAAAAGACTCAATTCTGCCCGAACATTTTATTGAAATCTTCCAACGAGATGCTTTTTTCCTCCGGCTTCATCTGAGACTTCACTACAGCCGCAAGTTTGGATTCCAGCACACGTTCTGTCAGACTGTTAATGCTGTCTTTCTTTTTGAGCATTTCTTTGGAATAATTCTCCAGCATCTCGTCGGGCAAATTCATCATGCCATATTGTGCAAACTGCAAACGAGTGCTCTCCTTTGCCATGTCGAGTATATCTTTCTGTTCTACTTTGATATCATTGGCTTTCAACAATTTCTCTTTTATCAGATGCCAGGTGAGTTCTTCGATGCTCTTATCGTAATTGTCTTCCACAAACTTCTCATCCTTGTCAGGATTATTCAGACGCATAATACGTTTCATCAAGCCATCGGCAAACTGCAATTCACCCACCTGCTTCATCAAAGCAGAACGCATATCTATGAGGAATTTATAATCGCTGTCGGCAACAAACCGGTTTGCGATGCTGTCTTTCAGCCTGGCACGGAACTCTTCTTCACTCTTCACCGTATCCTTGCCAAACACCTGGTCAAAAATTTCCTGGTCCAGCTCTCCAGGCACGAAGCGTGTTATTTCTTCGACTTTGAAACTGAAGTCGGATTTCATGCCGGCAGCAGTATCTTTATCGGTTTTCAGCAACGATGCCAGTTCGGCCACACTGCCATCCCAAGCCTTATAAGGATTGAAAACTATCACGTCATCCACCTTTGCACCGTCAAAAACAGCCTTTTGGGCATCGTCCTTCATATACGCGGGCATCATGACAGCCCCTTCCACATGTATGCCATTTTCTTTGGCATTGCCTTCCTCGTCCAGCTCTGTCAGCTCTCCTTTCAGCATATCATTGTCGGCATAGGTTTCCACCTTATCATATTTGCCGTTACGCTGGGTGTACATCTTCACCTGGTCGTCCACCATAGCGTCAGTTACCTCAATATTATAATAACAGATCTTTTCCAAATCCGGGACACTCACTGTAAACTCGGGAGCCATGGCTATGTCGAACAGAAATTCAAAGTCCTCCATAGTATTGAAGTCTATTTCCGGTTGCTTGTCCTCGTTTGGCAGAGGCTCGCCTATTATAGGCAGATTGTTTTCCCTGATGTAATTATACACAGCTTCGGAGAGCATCTTGTTCACTTCTTCGGCCAGCACAGACTTGCCGTACATCTTCCTGATAATGTTTGCCGGAACCATGCCTTTACGGAATCCTGGCATCTGCGCCTTACGCCGCAAATCTTTCAGTGATTTATCCACCTTTTCCTGATAATCAGCTTTCTCCAGCTTTACAGTAAGCAGTGCGCTCACTTTGTCAATGTTTTGCAATGAAACGTTCATTCAGACAATTATTTATTTGATTTATACTTATTTCCGTTCTGTGTAACGAGGCGCAAAATTAACGTTAATCTTTCAATTAGCAAAAATAAATCGCGAAAAGTAGATAATAATAGCTTTGGCCTTCTGACTTATTTT
>CAZYVE010000005.1:0-16630 GCA_964651035.1 uncultured Bacteroides sp. | reverse complement strand
CAAAAATAAATCGCGAAAAGTAGATAATAATAGCTTTGGCCTTCTGACTTATTTTTAAAAATTAAATCTTACAGAGGAAAGAATCCCTCTTTGCCTTAACGGGATTTGCCGGCCAATACATATTTAACGATTCTGCAACGCATAATATCCGTGCTTACAACACACAGCATGCAAGCTTACGACGCATAATGCGAAACCTTACAACGCATAAAGTCCGGGATTGCTGCACACGGGCAACAGTGGCATAATATGAGGGAGGTCACAGCATGAAGTCCTTCCGCCGCAGCACAAAGCTGTTACTCAGATATTTTTCACGCACTATCTTGTTTTCGGCCAGTTCTTCAGGCGTGCCTTGGAAGAGAATCTTGCCTTCAAACAGCAGGTAGGCACGGTCGGTGATGCTGAGCGTTTCCTGCACGTTATGGTCGGTGATGAGTATCCCGATATTCTTGTCTTTCAGCTTCCATACAATCTGCTGTATGTCTTCCACAGCAATTGGGTCCACACCAGCAAAAGGTTCGTCGAGCATGATGAATTTAGGGTCTATCGCAAGGCATCGGGCAATCTCCGTGCGTCTCCTTTCGCCTCCTGACAGCTGGTTTCCCTTGTTCTTACGCACCTTCTGTATGCGGAATTCCGACAAGAGGCTTTCGAGCTTCTCCTTACGGAATTCCAATGGCTTGCCGGTCATCTCGAGCACAGACATGATATTGTCTTCCACACTCATCTGTCTGAACACCGACGCTTCCTGCGCCAGGTAGCCTATTCCGGCCTGTGCACGCTTATATACGGGGTATTTGGTTATATCGAGTTCATTAAGGAATATGCGCCCTTCGTTGGGAGTGATAAGCCCTACGGTCATGTAGAACGACGTAGTCTTTCCTGCCCCGTTCGGGCCGAGCAGCCCAACAATCTCCCCTTGCCTGACATTGATAGAGACATGGCTCACCACCGTGCGCTTGCCGTATTTCTTCACCAGATCCTCTGTGCGAAGTACCATTCTGCTGTCTTCTTCCATATTATTTAATCTTTCTAAATCTCTGCCCTATTGGTGGGGAAACCGCGGCAAAAGTAACAAAAATAAGCTGAAAAGCCGTACATTTGCAGGCAAAATTACATGTCATGAACAAAGCACTCAAAACCGTAGGCAGATATATCATGCTGATGGGACGCACATTCACACGGCCGGAACGCATGTACATGTTCCTCCGTCAATACAAGGAAGAACTGTCCAAACTGGGAGTGGATTCCATAGGCATCGTGCTGCTGATATCGTTTTTCATCGGGGCGGTCATCACTATACAAATCAAGCTGAATATCGAAAGCCCGTGGATGCCACGGTGGACAGTGGGATATGTCACCCGCGAAATCATGCTGCTCGAATTTTCATCATCCATCATGTGCCTCATACTGGCCGGGAAGGTGGGCTCCAACATTGCATCCGAACTTGGCTCGATGCGCGTTACCCAGCAGATAGACGCATTGGAGATAATGGGTGTCAACTCGGCCAATTATCTCATACTGCCCAAGATTACGGCCATGGTGACAATGATTCCCATACTGGTGGTATTCAGCATCTTTGCAGGGATAATCGGGGCGTTCTGTACATGCTGGTTGGGAAATATGATGAATGCTGTCGACCTGGAATATGGCCTACAGTATATGTTTATAGAATGGTATGTATGGATGGGATTTATAAAATCTATTGTTTTCGCCTTCATCATATCCAGCGTATCGGCCTTCTTCGGATACACGGTAGATGGTGGCTCGATAGCCGTGGGAAAGGCTTCGACTGATGCGGTGGTGACAAGTAGCGTACTCATCCTGTTTTCGGATTTGATAATGACCCAGCTGTTTAGTTGACACCGGGCGGGTTACTCCGCGGCATACCGGTGGCGGATAAAGACACTTACTAACCTAAAAAGAATGCCGTACCCCCTGCAAAGTTTTCCGTACAACAGGGAAAAGGGAGCGGAACTACAGATTATGATTGAACTGAAAGGACTATGCAAATCGTTTGAAGGCAATCCGGTGCTGACGGACATCAGCGCCACCTTCGAGAATGGGAAGACAAACCTCATCATCGGGCAGAGCGGTTCGGGAAAGACGGTGCTGATGAAATGCATTGTAGGCTTGCTGACACCCGAACAGGGGAGTCTATTATATGACGGACGCGACTTCCTGCTGATGGACAAGGGAGAAAAGAAGTCTCTGCGCCGCGAAATGGGCATGATATTCCAAAGTGCGGCACTGTTCGACTCCATGACGGTATTAGACAATGTGATGTTTCCCCTCAACATGTTCTCCAACGACACGCTGCGTGACCGCAAAAGACGCGCACAATTCTGCCTGGAGCGGGTCAACCTGTCCAATACCGAAGACAAATATCCGGGTGAAATAAGCGGAGGCATGCAAAAACGTGTGGCAATAGCTCGCGCCATAGCCCTGAATCCCCAATACCTCTTCTGCGACGAACCTAATTCGGGATTGGATCCAAAGACATCACTCGTAATCGATGCCCTGATACAAGACATCACACGCGAATACAACATGACTACGCTTATCAATACGCATGACATGAATTCAGTGATGGGCATCGGCGAAGAAATCATCTTCATCTGCCGCGGGCGGAAAGAATGGGAAGGCTCGAAAGAGGATATTTTCACTTCCACAAACGAAGAACTGAACAACTTCATTTTCGCATCAGACCTCTTCAAGAAAGTGAAAGAGGTGGAAATGCATAAGATTTAATCATTTCAACAGGCTTCTGACACGCTTACAAGGAAATATACTTCTGATAATTTGCGCAAATGGCAAATAATTCGTTACTTTGCATCCGCTTTTGCGCAATCTCTGCCGGGATAAGACATATAGGGCAAAACGAGGCCCGACATATTGCGTAGTACGATAAACAATTTAACAGATAAAATAATGGACTTACTTAAAATTGCAGAAGAAGCATTTGCCACGGGGAAGAAACACCCTTCCTTCAAAGCAGGAGACACTGTGACAGTGGCATATCGTATCATTGAAGGTTCAAAGGAACGCATACAGCAGTACCGGGGAGTAGTCATAAAAATATGCGGCCACGGCGACAAAAAGCGTTTCACTGTACGCAAAATGTCAGGCACAATTGGTGTGGAACGTATCTTCCCGCTCGAATCTCCGGCCATAGACAGTATCGAGGTCAACAAAATCGGCAAAGTACGCCGTGCGAAATTATATTACCTGCGCGGCCTTACCGGCAAAAAAGCCAGAATCAAAGAGAAAAGAGTCAACAGTGCTTCATAACTCATTTCCATTCTTTTACCCCACATTTAATGTGGTACAGGAAAAAGGGGCATGCCTAATCAAGGGTATGCCCTATTTATTTGCAAACGTGTAAAATCAACACCTACCTTACTGCATACAATCCGATAAGGCTACATTTTTCTTATGTATCATATTTTATGGAAAAAGTGTACTTTTTCCGTTAGTTCTTCGTACTTTTGCATTATGAAAATCTTACGGCATTTTGCATAATTGATTTTTTGCAGAAGCCAGTTTATCAAATTAATTTTATTAGAACGAATGTATAGGACACACACCTGCGGGGAACTCCGCATCTCCAATGTCAATCAGCAAGTAACACTGGCAGGATGGGTACAGCGAAGCCGCAAAATGGGAGGTATGACTTTTGTAGATTTGCGTGACCGCTACGGCATCACCCAATTAGTATTCAATGAAGATATCGATGCCGGGCTTTGCGAACGTGCTAACCGATTGGGGCGTGAATTTGTAATACAGGCCACAGGCATCGTAAACGAACGTTTCAGCAAGAATGCCAACATTCCGACCGGTGACATAGAAATTGCCGTGTCAGAACTGAATGTGCTCAACACATCGCTCACACCTCCTTTCACAATCGAAGATAATACCGACGGCGGAGATGACATACGGATGAAGTACAGATACCTTGATTTGCGTCGCGCCATTGTACGCAAAAACATGGAACTACGGCATAAGATGACCATTGAAGTGCGCAAATATCTTGATGCACAAGGTTTCATTGAAGTGGAGACGCCTATCCTGGTCGGTTCAACTCCCGAAGGTGCCCGTGATTTTGTGGTTCCATCCCGCATGAACCCGGGACAGTTTTATGCCTTGCCACAAAGTCCTCAGACGTTGAAACAACTATTGATGGTTTCTGGCTTTGACCGCTATTTTCAGATAGCCAAATGCTTCCGAGATGAAGATTTGCGTGCGGATCGCCAACCGGAATTCACACAAATTGACTGCGAGATGTCATTTGTGGAACAGGAAGACATAATAAACATGTTTGAAGGGATGACGAAATATCTGTTCAAAACAATACGCGGTATTGATTTGACAGAGCCTTTCTTACGCATGCCTTGGATTGATGCAATGAAGTATTATGGCAGTGACAAGCCCGATTTGCGTTTTGGCATGAGATTCGTTGAACTGATGGATATAATGAAAGGACATGGCTTCTCCGTATTTGATACAGCAACATACATCGGAGGAATCTGTGCTGAGGGTGCTGCATGCTATACCCGTAAGCAACTGGATGCCCTGACAGATTTCATCAAAAGACCGCAAATAGGTGCAAAAGGGCTGGTCTATGCACGTGTAGAAGCTGACGGCAATGTTAAGTCAAGCGTTGACAAGTTTTATACCCAAGATGTGCTGCAGAAAATGAAAGCAGCTTTCAATGCCAAACCCGGAGACTTGATTTTGATTCTTAGCGGACAAGACGCCATGAAGACCAGAAAACAGCTGTGCGAACTCCGTCTTGAGATGGGCAACCAGCTGGGATTACGTGACAAAAACAAGTTCTCGCTTTTGTGGGTCATAGATTTTCCAATGTTTGAATGGAGTGATGAAGAAGGACGCCTTATGGCAATGCATCATCCGTTTACGCATCCAAAGAACGAAGATATACCTTTGCTGGACACTGATCCGGCTTCCGTCAGAGCCGATGCATACGATATGGTATGCAACGGAGTAGAATTGGGGGGTGGTTCCATACGTATTCATGACGCAAAACTTCAGACTAAGATGTTTGAAATTTTGGGACTGGAGCCGGAACGTACCCAAGAACAGTTCGGCTTTTTACTGAATGCTTTCAAATATGGTGCCCCACCACACGGAGGTCTTGCTTACGGGCTGGATCGCTGGGTCAGTATCTTTGCCGGTTTGGATAGCATACGTGACTGCATAGCTTTCCCAAAAAACAACAGCGGCCGTGACATAATGCTGGATGCACCTTCTGCCTTGGATCAAAAGCAATTGGATGAACTGAATCTGCTTGTAAAAACAGAATAAAAAAGAGGAGGGTGAAAGAGTCTATCAGAATTTTCCGTTTTGCCGTCATAGGAACACTGAACGCTCTAATCGTGGCCATTACCGTTTGGGTCATGATGGATGAGTTGCACATAGACTATATGCGCTCCAACATAACAGCATATATATTTGCACAAACCCATAACTTTGTCTGGTGCAAATACTGGATATTCCCTTCAGACAGAAAGAGCAACACTTTGAAACAAGTGCTGCTCTTTCTTGTGGCCTTCGGACTGGCTTATTGCATACAGTTCCTCTTCCTTATCGGATTGGTCGAAGGACTTGACTGCAATGAATATATCTCACAACTGCTGGGACTGTTTGTCTACGGTTCTGTAAATTTTCTTATGAACCGTCAATTCACTTTTCACTGACAGAGATTAATCTATATAACGCTTTGACAGCCCCTGATATGCATCTATACGCCGGTCTCTCAAGAACGGCCACCACCGACGTACATTCTCTGAACGTTCCATATCAATATCCGTAACAATATTCTCAGGCAATTCATTGCTTGCCCGAGCCAACAATTCACCCTGCGGGCCGACAACGAAACTGTTTCCCCAAAACAATATGCCATTTGTCCGGTCGGAATGGAAAGGTTCATACCCTACACGGTTGACTGCAATGACTGGCAACCCGTTGGCCACCGCATGGGCTCGTTGGGAGATAACCCATGCATCAAGCTGACGTGTTTTCTCCTCATCCGTATCCGACGGTTCCCATCCTATTGCAGTAGGATAAATCAACAATTCCGCTCCTTTCAATGCCATAAGCCTGGCAGCCTCAGGATACCACTGATCCCAGCAAACCAATACGCCAAGCCTGCCGACGGATGTCTGTATCGGCTCAAAGCCTAAATCTCCGGGAGTAAAATAGAATTTCTCGTAATAAGCCGGGTCATCTGGAATATGCATCTTGCGATACTTGCCGGCAATCTTACCGTCATTCTCGAATACAACCGCCGTATTATGATACAATCCTTGGGCACGCTTCTCAAACAACGATGTCACAAGTACGATATTATTTGCCGAAGCCAGCTCCGAATAAAAGTCGCACGAAGGACCTCCCGGAATAGGTTCAGCTAAATCGAAACATACGGTATCTTCCGACTGGCAGAAATACAATGTATTATGCAACTCTTGCAATACTACCAGCCTGGCTCCATTTGCGGCACATGCCTTTATGCTCCTGGCCAGATTCGCCATATTCTCTTCTACGTGCGATGTATTGGCCTGCTGTACAATGCCCACTCTTAATATTTTCGTCATATCAACAGATATTTTTATTAATCATTCTATCACCCCCACAGGGTATTGCATGGTAACGCAATGCAAGGAACCGTGCTGCCTTATCAGTGCACGGCAGTCTATTCCTATGATTTCTTTTCCAGGAAAGGCTTCCTGCAGCACTTCAGCTGCATGACAATCGTTCTCATGTTGCCTATACGTCGGATACAATATGGCATCATTCATTATCAGGAAGTTGGCATAGGATGCCGGAAGACGTTCTCCACTTTCTATTATGGCATCGGGCAAGGGAAGCGGCAACAGGCGGTACGGTCTATCATCCAACGTCCGGAAAGTACGCAGTTGCTTTTCCATATCAGCGAGTGCTCCGTAATGTTCGTCCGAAGCATTATAACACTTTACATAAACTATTGTATCCGGAGTGCAGAAGCGCGCCAGCATATCCACATGGCTGTCTGTATCATCCCCCTGTAAGTACCCGTGATCCAGCCAAAGTACCCGTTCGAGATGAAAAACCGAGCATAAATGTTCTTCAATCTCATACCGGTCCATCTGGCCGTTACGGTTGGGCGAAAGCAGGCATTGTGATGTTGTAAGAAGTGTCCCCATACCGTCGCAATCTATCGAGCCTCCTTCAAGTACGAAGCCAAGACGGTTGATGTACTTCCCTTTCAGGAATCCGTTGTCGAACATCCGTCGTGTTATCCGGTTATCCTTGTCAGAAGGAAATTTCAGTCCCCAACCATTGAATGTGAAGTCCAGCAAATAAGGTCCTTCTTCCCCGAGCATTGTTATGGCTCCATGGTCTCTTGCCCAGGTATCATTGATTTCGCACCGGCAGAAGTACACATTATTTATATTAACACTATCTGCAATCTGCCCTTTCACCTCATCCGGGTCAGGTGTGACGATGAGCAGCTTCTCCCGCTCTGCTATCTCACGTGCAATGTTGACGAAACAGGCTTGCGCCTCATCCAGCATATATGCCCAGTCCGTACACTCATGCGGCCAAGTCAACTGTATTCCACTTTGCAAAGCCCACTCGGCAGGCAATATGGGAGAAGCTTTCTTTCCGGCTTCCTTCCTTGGCAGCCGTCTCATGGCATATCCATATTCCATAACTTATATTTTATACTGAATCTACATATCGCGACAGACAAAGGTAACGCAAATATTCCAATACCGCAATATCAATATTTCTCCGCACACTTTTTCACGCAGACCATGCACTCCACAGCAAGCTTATTCAACAAAAGCAGTCATAAAATCTACTGACTCGGAATAAAATCATGGCATATAATTTATGGAACCATAGAATATAACTTAGGAAATGGTAGGACATAATTTAGGGAATTGCAGTACAGGTTCTGAAAGAGCCTCGATAAATCGTATAATCATGCAAATATGCCATTTGTTGTAGATACAGTATTAGTATATAGCCCTACGATGGGGTGATGTACGTTATATTTCACGATTCTCCTATTCGCAAGTAAGACAAGGGACGGACGGAAATGATGACATTCATTTAAAAAAAAAGAAAATAGGCTTAATACGTCATTTTTTTAGTATTTTTGCAACCAAATTTCCTGTTAATATGAGAATTGCGGAAGTATTAGATACCCTTGAAAAATGCGCGCCTCTGCCGTTGCAAGACAGCTTTGACAATGCAGGATTGCAGATAGGACAAACAGACGCAGAAGTAAAAGGGGTATTAGTGTGCCTTGACATTACCGAAAACGTGGTGGACGAAGCCATTTCGCTGGGATATAACCTTGTTGTATCTCATCATCCGCTCATATTCAAAGGATACAAATCCATCACAGGAAAAGACTATACGGAGCGTTGCATCCTCAAAGCCATAAGGAACGGCATAACAATATATTCAGCCCACACCAATCTTGACAATGCACCGCAAGGGGTTAATTTCAAGATTGCAGAAAAAATAGGTCTGAAGAATGTACGCATATTGGAGCCGAAAGAAGGCATGCTCATAAAATTTGTAACCTACGTGCCTGTAGAAAAAGCAAATGCCGTGAGGCAGGCGCTCTTCGAAAACGGATGCGGAAGCATTGGTGAATACGATTCATGCAGTTTTAATGTGACAGGCGAAGGGACTTTCAAAGCCGGCAGTAACGCACATCCATACTGCGGTAACATAGGTATGCTGCACACAGAGAAAGAGGTACGGATAGAAACTATCCTGCCGGCATACCTCCGCAACAGGGTAGTCAAAGCCTTATACGCCATACACCCGTATGAGGAGCCCGCATTCGACATGTATCCACTCAGTAACCTGTGGGAACAGGCTGGCAGCGGTGTCATTGGAGAACTGGAAGAGGAAGAGTCGGAAGCGGATTTCTTGATGCGCCTGAAAAGGACTTTTGAAGCGGGCTGTGTGAAGCATAGCCGGCTGACTGGCCGCCGGATACACACAGTTGCCTTGTGTGGCGGAGCAGGAGGATTCCTGATTCCGCGTGCCATCAACAAACATGCAGACGTATTTGTCACGGGAGAAATAAAATATCACGATTATTTCGACGGCGGTGATAACATTCTTCTGGCCGAAATCGGACACTATGAAAGTGAACAATACACGAAAGAAATATTGCAGGGAATAATCCTGAAAGCATTTCCCGACCTTGAAGTAAGGCAGACTAAAATGAATACCAACCCTATAAACTATATGTAGAAATGGTTAAAGAAATAAAGAAAAACCCGCAAGATTTAACTGTAGAGCAGAAGCTGAAGACTCTGTTCCAGCTACAGACCATGTTATCTAAAATAGATGAAATCAAGACTTTGAGAGGTGAACTCCCATTAGAAGTACAAGATCTGGAAGACGAAATAGCTGGCCTTAACACACGGGTTGAAAGGCTAAAGGGAGAAGTCAAAGAACTGAAGACAGCCATTGCCGGAAAGAAAGTCGAGATCGAAACTGCAAAAGTTTCAATCGCAAAATATAAAGAACAGCAAGAAAACGTACGCAATAACCGGGAGTATGACTTCCTGAGCAAGGAGATTGAGTTCCAGACATTGGAAATGGAATTGTGTGAAAAACGTATCAAGGAGTTTTCCGGACAGGAGCTTGCCAAATCCAGCGAACTGGAAGAGAATACAAAAATAATAGAAGAAAGGCAACAGGATCTGGAAGTCAAGAAGAATGAATTGAATGAAATCGTATCAGAAACCAGACAGGAAGAAGAAAAACTGAGGGATAAGGCCAAAGAACTGGAGACAAAAATAGAACCGCGCTTGCTTCAGTCATTCAAACGTATCCGTAAAAACTCACGCAACGGCCTGGGCATTGTTTATGTACAACGGGATGCATGCGGAGGCTGCTTTAATAAAATTCCGCCTCAAAGGCAATTGGATATCCGCTCGAGAAAAAAAATTATAGTCTGTGAATACTGCGGACGCATAATGATAGATCCGGAATTGGCTGGAGTCGTTTCTGAATCGAAAGAGGAAGCTACAACGGGAAAAACGCGTGGCAAGAAAAAAACAGAGAAAATAACAAAAGAATAAGAAGCTTATCTGAGGGACTACCACAGCCGGTATTGTAGACAGCCGTTACTGCCAATATGGCATAAAAGTACATATTTACTACAACAACAGCCATTATTGGCAAAGTTTTTGTATTGCTTGAATAATCGCTCGTTCTTGGCTGATAAACAGCTAACAAGAAGAGAATCAACAATCAAGAACAATAAAACAGAAACATATATGGATTCAAAAGGGAAAACAGAAGAAGAAAAAAAGACTCAAGAAGAACTCATTGAAAATAATGAGGAAGAGCTTGCACATGAAACTCCCCAATCTGAAGAAAAAGAAGAAGCCTCTGTAGAAGAAAACGAAACAGAAAAGGAACTGAAAGAAGCCCGGGAACTAATCGAAGAACAAAAAGACAAGTTTTTGCGCCTGTCTGCAGAGTTTGACAACTACCGGAAACGTACAATAAAAGAAAAAACCGAGTTAATACTGAACGGAAGCGAAAAAAGCCTGACCAGCATATTGCCGATAGTCGATGATTTTGAACGGGCCCTTAAAAATATGGAGACTGTCACGGAGGTAGATTCCATTAAAGAAGGCATGACGCTGATTTATAACAAATTTATGTCCATATTAGGACAAAACGGAGTCAAAGTAATTGATACTAAAGACCAAATACTTGACACAGATTATCATGAAGCAATAGCCGTAGTTCCTGCACCCGAAGAAAATCTGAAAGGCAAGATTTTAGATTGTGTACAAACCGGATACACACTGAACGGTAAAGTTATCCGCCATGCCAGAGTGGTAGTCGGAGAATAATTCATATATACATATTAATTGTATGGCAAAAAGAGATTACTACGAGGTATTAGGTGTAGACAGGAATGCATCGGCTGACGAGATAAAAAAGGCATATCGAAAGAAAGCCATTCAGTATCATCCTGATAAGAATCCGGGAGACAAAGCAGCAGAAGAGAAATTCAAAGAAGCAGCAGAAGCTTATGATGTATTGAGCAACACTGAGAAACGTGCCCGTTACGACCAGTTCGGTCATGCTGGAGTAAGCGGAGCTGCCGGTAACGGAGGGCCCTTCGGAGGATTTAGCGGCGGTATGTCCATGGATGATATATTCTCAATGTTCGGAGATATCTTTGGCGGACACAGCGGTAGCGGATTCGGAGGATTTAGTGGATTCGGAAGCGGAAGCAGCCAACAACGACGGTATAGGGGTACAGATTTGCGCGTGAAAGTAAAACTCAGCCTGAAAGAGATCTCCACCGGAGTAGAAAAAAAATTCAAGCTCAAGAAATACATTCCATGTCCTCATTGCCATGGAAGTGGTGCCGAAGGAAACAGCAGTATAGAAACGTG
Source organism: uncultured Bacteroides sp. (assembly GCA_964651035.1). Taxonomy (GTDB): domain Bacteria; phylum Bacteroidota; class Bacteroidia; order Bacteroidales; family Bacteroidaceae; genus Bacteroides. The sequence goes on along the minus strand of CAZYVE010000005.1, from coordinate 5,174 downwards.
TCCAGCCTGCAAAGGCAGCGGTACTGTAATACGGAACCAACAAACCATTCTTGGCACCATGCAGACAAGAACAACATGTCCTACGTGTGGTGGGGAGGGACGTATTATCAAGAATAAATGTAAAGAGTGTGCAGGCGAAGGTATAGTTTACGGTGAAGAGATTGTGACTGTAAAGATTCCCAAGGGCGTGGCAGAAGGCATGCAACTGTCTATGAGCGGAAAGGGAAATGCCGGGAAGCACAATGGAATACCGGGAGATCTTCTTATTTTAATAAACGAAGAACCGGACAAGGAGCTAATACGTGACGAAAATGACTTGATATATAATTTACTCCTAAGTTTCCCGACTGCTGCATTGGGAGGTGCAGTAGAAATCCCTACACTCGATGGGAAAGTAAAGGTCAAGATTGAGCCTGGCACACAACCTGGTAAGGTACTTCGTCTGCGTAATAAAGGATTACCAAATGTAGATGGCTACGATACAGGTGATTTGCTGGTTAATGTCAGCGTATATATACCTGAGACATTGACCAAGGATGAGAAAAAGGCAGTGGAAGCATTGGACAAGTCCGAGAATTTCAAACCTGACATTTCCATAAAGGAGAAGATATTCAAGAAATTCAAAAGCCTGTTAGACTAAAAAGTGCAACCCCACATTTTATGGTGTCATCGCGAATATACCGACATAGCAAACATTCGCAATACAACAAAAAAGTGGTTAAGAACACTTGTGTGACAGCTGCAGTCGGTGGTCGATACATTCAGGAAATTCGTTCTCGTAATGCGTAACCATAATCAGAGTCTTGCCATGACGCTGACAGAAAGTTTCTATGATTTTCTTCACACGATGACGATTATATTTATCCAAGCCATGCAGTGGTTCGTCCAGAATCAACAACTCAGGATCTTTCACAAAGGCACGTGCCAAAAGGCAGAGCCGCTGCTCTCCGCTGGATAACTGCATGAAAGAACGATTCCTCTGTTTCATCACGCCAAATATATCCATCCACCATTCGCTAATTTGCAACTGCCTTGCATCGGGATGTATGTATAACCCGATGCTGTCATGTAGCCCTGATGCTACAATCTCCACAGCTGGCAGATTCTTAAGATATGCCCTATGCATTTCGGGACTTACATAGCCTATATGTTGCTTTATCTCCCATATACTCTCTCCACTACCACGCTTGTGGCCAAAAAGGCTTATATCACAAGCATACGACTGAGGATTGTCAGCACATACTAAGCTGAGCAATGTAGATTTGCCAGAACCATTTTCACCACTCAACGCCCATTTTTCACCGCGCATCACAGTCCAGTCCAGGTCTTTCAGTATGACATGGTCTTCATAACGGATACTAACCTTATTCATGCGAACCACCTCATCCGAAGTATAAGAGGTATTATTATATGGTAACTCGATTATTCTCCGACTGATGTCCCGTAAGGATGATGTTCCACATTCCGTCTGTAATTCCTGCATATAAATATCGCGTTCCACCTTTTTACCTGCCACCTTGCCGGCAACAGGCACCACATGAGTGATAAACGGAGGAATATCGTCCGGAGTCGAAAGAACCAGGACTATTTGTAATGTGTCCATGCTGGACAGTCGCCCCAACAAACCAAATAGCAAAGCCCGTGCTTGCGCATCCAGCCCGATGAACGGATTGTCTATAAACAGAATACGAGGGTTGGCAAGCAACATTTTTGCAAGTTGATATTTACGCAATTCTCCGCTGGAAAGCATTATGATATGCTTATCAAGCAGAGGCCATATACGAAAAATATCAAACAAGCATTGTTTCATCTCTTCATCTTTAACAGGTCCCAGCAGATCACGGACACGCGGAATATCTTTCTGGTCATGTACATTCCAGCGTTGCTGATAATAATAATTGGCATCTGCACTGCCATACGAATCACGGAAAGTTATGGATTTGATATTATTGTAAACAGTCTGGGTAGGAGCAGGACGAAAGTCGTAGTGTACACAACCTTCATACAAAGGTTGTTTGCCCGTCAATAAATCAACAAGAAGAGTTTTTCCTGCACCGTTCGGCCCGACAATGGCAATATGCTCATCCGGTTTAAAGTCCAGACTAACCGGTTCATTCAAACGTACGTCCGGATTACGAGCCACAGCATGTTCCAAACAAATGGTAAACTTTTGTCTTCCCATATACATTTAAATATCACAACTCTCGAATGCCTAAATATACACTTCTTTCTCGTCAGACAGTTCTATAACCTCCAAATCCTTAAAAGTCCCGGCATCTATTACAAAGCGTACCAACGTACGCACTTTGTGAAATCCGTATATACCTGCAGCTCCGGGATTGATGTGGAGTAGTCCCAAAGTCTTGTCATACTTTACCTTAAGGATATGAGAATGTCCGCTTACAAACAATTTGGGCGGATGCATCAACAAAGCAGTACGTATAGACGGGTCATATTTACCGGGATAGCCGCCAATATGTTTTATAAGCACATCCGCACCGTCTATGGTAAAACGTAGCACTTGTGGATAAATCAGTCTGATATCCTGTCCGTCCACATTGCCATATACGGCACGGAATGTACGGAATTCAGCCAGGCGCAAAGCTACGTCCGGCGAACCGATATCACCTGCATGCCATATCTCGTCACATGGCTCAAAGTATTCCAGATAGCGTTCATCCCAATAACCGTGTGTATCCGACAGTAAACCTATTCTCGTCATACATATCTATTGTTTATGTGCACAAAGGTAAGTATATTTGTGACACGTTATGTAGCGGGAAAAACCTAAAAAAACTACAACACGCATTTATAAATAACCGAATAGCCCAACCTGACAAATCGCAATATCATGGAATACGAATATTTCAAACGGGATATCAGCTGGCTTTCCTTCAATTACCGGGTTTTGCTGGAAGCAGAAGACGAGACCTTGCCTTTATACGAACGCATAAATTTCATATCAATATACTCTTCCAACCTGGAAGAATTCTACAAAATACGTGTTGCCGAACATCGGGCCATAGCAAGCAGGGGGGCTCTCAAAGAAGATGACGTACAATCCGCCACCAGACTACTGAAAGAGATAAATACCGAAGTCAACCGCCAGCAGATGAAACGTTCACAAATATACGAGCATAAGATATTACCAGCATTGCGCAAACACCATATTATCTTCTACCAAAGTAGTGAGGTGGAAACATTTCATCGCAACTTTCTGCATCACTTTTTCCATATAGAGATACTTCCCTATCTCTCACCTGTTCCTGTCAGCTGTGACAAAGTAGTCTCTTTCTTGCGTGACAACCGCCTATACCTGGCGGCAAGGATGCGTCCGCGCGGAAAGGATGAATCACCTTTCGAATATTTTGTAATTAAACTGCCGTACAGTAAGGTACCACGCTTTGTTGAATTGCCCAAGAAAGGACACAATCGTTACATAATGTTCATCGAAGACATCATCAAGGCAAACATAGCGGATATCTTCCCGGGCTACAACGTGGATAGTTGTTATTGCATCAAAATATCGCGGGATGCTGACATATTAATAGACGACAAGGCTCATCCATCCGAACTGCCCGAGCAGGTGAGAAGACAGGTAAAGAAGCGCAAGATTGGAGCTGTATGCCGCTTCGTGTACGAATATGGCATACCATCGGATTTTTTGGACTATCTGACGTATTCCTATCGAATAAGCCGCCACGAACTGATGCCCGGCTACAAGCACCTCAACCTGGAAGACTTGTGCCATCTGCCAATTCCCAAGAACAACGCATGGAAACCACACCCCATAAGACCTGCATGCCTCGATGAAAACGGTTCTGTATTAGAGTACGTATCTCAAAAAGACCTGCTACTGCACTACCCATACCATTCATTTGAATATTTCATACATATGCTCAACGAAGCTGTACATGATCCGATGGTATACGAAATTATGGTAACGCAGTACCGAGTGGCCGAAAACTCAAGTGTAATAAACTCCTTGATAGCCGCAGCACAAAATGGTAAACGCGTTACAGTATTTGTGGAACTCAAGGCACGATTTGACGAAGAAAATAATCTGGAAACGGCAGAAATGATGAAGAAAGCCGGTATCAGCATAATATACAGCTTACCCGGACTGAAAGTGCACGCCAAAGTAGCCATCATAACAAGACGAGATACCCGAGGACACAAACTGACAAGCTATGCCTATATAAGCACGGGTAACTTCAACGAAAGGACAGCAATGCAATATGCAGACTGTGCCCTTATTACCAGCAATCCGATATTGGTCAACGACGTGCAGAACCTTTTCTACACGCTGCGGGGGAAAGGGAAACCTGTATTCCACCGTCTGCTGGTGTCAAGTTTCAACCTCATACATGAGCTTGAAAGTCTGATCAGTCACGAAATATCACTTGCACGTAATGGCGGTCAAGGTCGGATCATACTAAAAATGAATGCATTACAAGACACCGGTATGATAAACCGACTGTATGAGGCATCCTTGGCTGGAGTACAGATAGATCTCATTGTCAGAGGTATCTGCTGCTTAGTACCCAACAAGACATACAGCCGCAACATACGCGTAACGCGTATAGTGGATACTTTTCTGGAACATGCACGTATCTGGTATTTCGGCAACGGTGACCGTCCCAAAATATTCATAGGCTCACCAGACTGGATGCAGCGTAATCTTTACCGCCGCATTGAAGCCGTGACCCCGATATTTGACCCTGACTTGCAGCAGGAATTGACAGATATGCTGCACATACAACTGGCAGATAAAAGAAAAGCATGTTTTGTTGACGAACATTTGCACAATATATGGAAATCACAGTCTCCGTCAAACGAACCAGTCAGAGCACAATACGCCTTTTACAATTACCTAAAGCAGAAACTGTAACCGAATTGTACATATTTTGAATTAACCAGAGAAAAATATTATAGCTATACATTAAATTCAAGTTCTACAGACCCCAAAATATATATTAAAGGCTGCAGACAATAAGTCATGACACACAATCCGATTCATAACAGTAAATAATACAATCCATATCCTCTACCCCACTCTCTACAAAAAGGCTGTACCAGGCATTTCCCCGATTCATGCTTCCGGTAAGTGCATATAGTCCTGTATGGGAACAGACGGAGTCTACTTCTTAAAAAACTTCCCTCTACATCTTCAT
>CAZYVE010000004.1:78775-106781 GCA_964651035.1 uncultured Bacteroides sp. | reverse complement strand
TTGGTGCAGGCTGCCGATAGCATGGCAAGCGCTGCGAGTGGTAAATAAAACTTCTTCATGGTCGTAAACAAATAAAAGTTAATAAGTTGATAAATAGGTTGATAATAAGATATACATGTCGTTGTCACATCGCGCGGCCATTTACTGTACCGCCGTCTTCCCAGTCAACAATGCTTGCGCCTGTCTCAATGCTGCTGCGGCAGCCTGCCTCGCAGAGCACTTCCACAACCTCTACCTGCGGCGGGATGTAGTATTCTTCCTGCATGGCTTTCATTATGTTTAGTTATTGTTGATGATTATTTGGTCTCGGGTACAAATATATAAAATACAGAATAACAAACAAATACCCCTGGCACTTTTTTTGCGCCGCATGGTGCATTTTTGTCCGGATGCCGGCAACAGGTCGAAACATCTGTTACAATGCGAGATAAGGATGCCGGCAATACGTTGTGTGCAAAGGCATGACACGTTACAGAAGCCGGCACAAGCTGACAAACCGTATCTTGCATGAGGGGCTATGATACCTTTCTTGCCGTCTTTATAATGTGGGGAACTATATGTCCGATATTTCCCTAAAGAAATTTAATATCTGTATATTTCTGTATATTCAGGCAGAGATATACCTTTGTTTTTGCTTACTTTTGTACGCATAACACTATTTAAAGCAAGTACCATGAAAGCTGATATATTCCTCTCCCTGTTGTTTCTGGCAGGCATGTTTTTGCTGGCATCATGCGGTCGTCAGCATGCGGGTTATGTCATCGGCGTGTCGCAGTGCAGCGATGATGAGTGGCGTCACCAGCAGAACACCGAAATAATGCGCGAAGCCGGATTCTATAACGATTTGGAAATAGTAATCCGCACAGCCAAAGACGACAGCAGGAAACAGATTGGTGACATACAATATTTAATGGAACAAGGAGTTGACTTGCTTGTAGTATCCCCCAACCAGTCCGGTCCCATCACCCCCGTTGTCGAAGAGGCTTTTGACCGCGGCATTCCGGTGATAGTGGTCGACCGTAAAATCCTATCGGACAAATATACGGCTTATATAGGGGCTGACAATTACAGCATAGGCTATTCCATCGGCAATTACGTGGCCAGCAGCTTGCAAGGTAAGGGGACTGTGGTGGAAATTACCGGGCTTGCAGGCTCAACACCTGCCGTGGAACGCCACAACGGATTCATTAAAGCCATATCGGCATACCCCGACATACACCTGCTTGCCGTGGCCGACGGCGAATGGCTGCGCTCTGTTGCCGAAGAGAAGATGGACAGCCTACTGGAGTGTTTTCCACAATTTGATGTGCTATATGCACATAACGACCGTATGGCGGACGGGGCGTACGAAGCAGCCTTACGCAAAGGCAGGGAGAAAAGCATCCGCTTCATAGGCACTGATGCGCTGGCCGGCGAGGATTATGGCCTGGAGAGCGTTTTGACCGGCAAGTTGAGCGCAACGTTTATCTATCCCACCGGCGGAGACGAAGTGGTGAAGACCGCCATGAACATATTACAGGGAAAGCCTTTCGAACGCGAGACCAACATGAATACATCGGTGGTTGACAGCACCAATGCCCCAATCATGCAGTTGCAGACAGCCCATATCGGTACGTTGGACCGTAAGATAGAAACGCTGAACGGAAAACTCAGTCTCTATATGGACCGCTATGCTACGCAGCAGATGCTACTGTTTGGCAGCCTGACCGGGTTGCTCCTGCTGATAGGCCTGCTGGTGACCGTTTATCTGTCTTTGCGTACCAAGAACCGACTGAACCGCGAGCTGTCATATCAGAAATCTATCCTGGAAGAACAGAAAGATAAGTTGGAAGAGCAGAAAAATAAACTGGAGGAACAGAAAGAACAGCTGGAGCAGTTGTCACGAGAATTGGAAGAGGCCACTCATGCCAAACTGGTATTCTTCACGAACGTCTCCCACGACTTCCGCACGCCACTCACATTGATATCCGACCCTATAGAGCAATTATTGTCCGATACGTCCGTAAGTGGTCATGCACACCGGCTATTGGAAATAGTCCGCAAGAACGTGCGCATACTTCTGCGTCTGGTCAACCAGATATTGGATTTCCGTAAGGTAGAAAACGGGCGCATGGAGTTGAACATTTCACCATTCGATATGCGAAGCAGGCTTGCCGGATGGAACGAATCGTTCAGGGTGGCGATGCGCAAGAAGCATATCAACTTCAGTTTCAACGTAGCAGGTGATGCAGATTTCCTCATTCCGGCAGATGTGGAAAAGATGGAATGCATATATTTTAACCTGCTTTCCAATGCCTTGAAATACACACCAGAGAAAGGAGAAATTAAAGTTTGTGTTTCTGATACCGGAACGGATTATTCTCTTGCCGTGTTCAATTCAGGCAGTTACATCTCACCCAAAAACGTAGAAGCCATCTTCGAACGTTTCTACCAGGTGGATGGCAGCAGGGCCGGCACAGGCATAGGACTGGCTTTGGTTCATGCTTTTGTGGAAATGCAGGGAGGATACATCTCGGCAAGCAGTGATGAGAAAGGCACGACATTTACTATAACATTCCCAAAACAGGCTTTACCGGAGGCAGACCAGGAGGCCGAATATCCCATAGAAAGGGAAACTCCCGACATCGATAATCCGGAGACCGGCTTGAAAATAGAAACAGAAGAACAGTCTAATCCCGATTCTCCGACTGTGCTTGTGATTGACGACAATGCCGATATCCGCGACTATGTCTCGGCTCTGCTGTCCAAAGAATACCGTGTACTGGCTGCGGTTGATGCCGAATCGGGCTTGCGACTGGCAATAAAGTTTGTACCCGATGTGGTGGTGTGCGACGTCATTATGCCGGGCATGGATGGCATAGAGTGCTGCCGCCGCTTAAAGAGCGAGGTGCATACAAGCCATATACCTGTTATTTTGCTGACGGCATGTTCTTTGGATGAACAGCGCATACAAGGTTATGATGGTGGCGCCGATTCGTACATTTCCAAGCCGTTCAACTCGCAGCTGCTCATGTCCCGCATCCGCAATCTGCTGGCTAACCGCCGTCAGTTGAAGCAGTTTTTCGGCGACGGCAGGCTGTTGGACAAAGAGGATATCAATGACTTGGACAAAGATTTTGTCTCACGCTTCAAAATGCTGGTTGATACTCACATGAAAAATTCAGCTCTGAATGTGGAAGAATTGGGACGTGAAATGGGCATGAGCCGTGTACAACTTTACCGCAAACTGAAGTCACTTACAAATTTCTCCCCAAACGAACTGTTGCGCCGCATGCGCCTGCACAAAGCGGCCTCCCTGTTGGTATCTAAGGAGATGACCATTTCGGAAGTCGCCTATGAAGTGGGGTTTTCCTCCCCATCCTATTTTACAAAATGTTATAAGGAAGAGTTCGGAGAGAGTCCTACGGAGAAACGCAAGAAATAATATCCAATCGGATTTCATATCTTAAGGCAAAGCAGGAGCCAACCCACAAGATGCGGATGTGCTGCACGTGCGGGGTGTCAATAGCGATTGTACGACACTACTTTCTCTTTCTGTTTGCGCAGTTTCTTTCTTTTTCCTTTGATGGGATAGCCAATTGCTACGTCAAGCAACAGACGTTTGCCTGGAGGAATGCCGGTCAGTTTTTTCACAGCCTTCTCATCAAACCATCCCAATATACAGGAACCTAACCCTTCGGCTTCAGCAGCCAATGTGAGATGGGCTGTGGCTATGCCTATGTCTATAAGGGGAAAATACTTATCTTTTATCCTTGCACCAAGAAATGAGGTAACATTCATAGGCTCTTCCACTATAAGTATATGCACCGGAGCATCTTTGGCAAATTTGTTCATCCCAAGTCCGGCTGCAGCCTTTCCCACTTTACGCGACAGCTCGGGGTCTGTAATGACCACAAATTTCCACGGTTGGGCATTACACGCAGAAGGTGCCATGCGTGCAGCTTCCAATATATGTTCCAGTTTTTCAGCCTCTACACCGCGCGTCGGATCGTAGGCGCGGTCACTTTGACGATTAATAGCCAGTTGCAGGAAGTCTTCCATATCTTTACTTATCAGTTATATTGTGCCAGACGGCTTATATATTTGCCTATGATGTCAAACTCTATGTTTACCACAGTCCCTACCTTTATGGCATGGAAGTTGGTATGTTCATAAGTATAAGGTATGATAGCAACCTGGAAAGAATCATCACGCGGATTGCATACAGTAAGGCTTACTCCATTGACCGTAACCGAACCTTTATCAACTGTAATATAACCGCGTTTTGCCATTTCCGGGTCGAATTCGTACCTGAATGTAAAGTAATAACTGCCTCCAGCATCCTCAATGTCCACACATGTGGCAGTCTGGTCTACATGCCCTTGTACAATGTGGCCGTCAAGGCGGCCATTCATCATCATACTGCGCTCGACATTAACCTCGTCACCTACCTGCAACATGGAAAGATTGGAACACTCAAGCGTTTCTTTCATTGCTGTAACCACATAAGCATCATCCATCACACTGACAACTGTAAGGCAGACGCCATTATGGGAGACACTTTGGTCTACCTTCAGTTCATTAACAAAAGAGCATTTAAAAGTGAAATGCACATTCTCTTGTTCTTTAAGTATTGCCACCAATGTAGCACATTCTTCTACTATTCCAGAAAACATAGTGATTCTTTCTTTGACTAATGTTAGTTCACATAAAATTACACTGACAAAGGTAATACAAAAAAGTAAAATCTCGGTAAATTGCGGGAAATATTCGTGATATCAGTAAGATTACCAACTTTTTAGACTGCTTTTACCACGAATCCGTATGGATAATTAAGAAAGGCCGTAAAACTGTTACAGTTGTCAGGAGTGGATATACATTAATATTATAACCGGTAATAAACGGGAATGTTATTACAGAGGTCAATATTCAGGATTTTATTATCTGCCTGTATTGCTCAAACCTTTCTATGATCTTCCTGACATGGTTGTATGTTTCTGTTCCTCTGAAATAACCGTATTTGCATACAGAGTCGTTAAAATATTCTTCGTTACTCTTCAACAGTATGAATTTATCTACGTTATCTTTCCATTTATATTTGTCTTTACCGTATTTTTCCGCCAATGCCATGGCATCGTATATATGGCCTATACCGGAGTTGTAGGCAGCAAGTATGAAGTTTATACGTTCTTCTTCGGGCACGTTTTTGAAGCCTCGCGATAACGTTCCTATGTATTTCACGGCAGCCTTTATGCTTTCTTCAGCGTTATGTCCTTTCCCGTCGGGCATTCCCATGGCTTTGGCTGTGCGCGGCATAAGTTGCATCAGTCCCTCTGCCCCAGCCCATGAGATAGCAGCCGTGTCAAAACTTGACTCCGTATAAGCAAGTGATGCCAACAGTCGCCAATCCCAATTTATCTCCGTGGCATACTTTTTGAAGAGGTTGTCGAAATGTGAAATCTTTCCTTCTTGTGCGGATAATATTGGAGAATGGAGCATAGTTTTCTCATTTTCAAAATAGCGTTTTATACTTGCCTTGTACTCTGGGGATATAGTATTCTTCTCAGCCCAATTACATATAGCTTCGGCCAACAGAGGACAATCTTTACGCACTGCCCAAGACGAATACTGATCAAAGCTGATAACAAGCTTTATGTCCAAGTTAGGATAGTAAGTGGCATTGATCTGGGCTACATCATTGTCTGCCACGGTATAATGTATTTTGCCTTGCGACACTTGGCTTATCAGGTCTTCGACACCTATGCTGTCGCTTGTCACCTCGTGTATACGTATTCCCCCCCCAAGCTCCTTGTCAAGGTTGACAAGCCTCTCGTGGTATTTCCCCGGCTTTACATATATATCCTTTCCTATTAATTCTGTTACACTTTTTAACGGCTTGACGTGCCTGTCATTCTGCTGTACTATGACTTGATGCGTAACTCTCTCCTCTCCGCAATAGATTAAACTGTCTTTCCATTCCTTATGTACAGGCAGGTTGTAGGCAATGACATCTCCTTCTCCAGCCAGTAGCATCTCCATTAATTCTTTGATGTTGCGTGCTACTTTAACACGCAGTTTTACGCCCAATTCCTTTGCAAATTGTTCGCTTAATTCGTACTGTAAGCCCATTTCTTGGCCGCGGTATATGAAATAACTGGTGGGACTGTAAAGCGTCAGCACGACCAGTTCTCCGCTGTCCTTTATCTGTTGCAGGTCATATACCTCTTTCGTTGTTTGAAACCGCTTATGCCTATAACATCCGCTTATGCAGCAAACCAGGAGTATAAATGATAATAAAACAAGAAAACTTTTCATGTGGGACATCAGGTTAGCATTGTGTTCCGGGGAATTACAGATATTTTTTGATATACATAGTCAAGATATTTATGGCTACTTTATTATTCCCACCTTCGGGTATTATGAGGTCGGCATACCGTTTGCATGGTTCAATGAATTGCAGATGCATTGGCTTCAGAATACGTATATATCGTTCCATGACAGCTTCTGCAGAACGTCCCCGTTCAATCATATCTCGCTGGATGACTCTTATCAGCCGTTCATCAGGATCAGCGTCTACAAAAACTTTAAGACTCATCATATTTCTGAGTTTTTCCTCACACAAAGCCAATATACCTTCTATTATGATAACTTCACGCGGTTCTATATGTATAGTTTCAGGTTGCCGTGTGCATGTAAGGTACGAGTAAGTCGGTTGTTCTATGCTTTGCCCATTGCGCAGCATAAATACATGTCTCGACAGCAGCTCCCAATCGAAAGCATCAGGATGGTCGAAGTTGATATTCTGCCGCTCTTCCATTGGTACATGACTGCTGTCTTTGTAGTATGAATCTTGAGAAAGCAATACGACTTCTCCCGCCGGGAGGCTCTCTACAATTTTCCGTACAACGGTGGTTTTCCCAGAACCGGTTCCACCGGCAATTCCGATTATTAACATCAGTTTATGTGTATAATTGAAACAAAACAAGTATTTTTGCAAATAATTAGTGACAGCAACTTTGGTTGACAAATTTAATTATAAATAATATAATAGGCAAGGCTATGGTGAAGCACATAGTATTATTTAAATTGAAAAAAGAAGCGGATTCTGAATGCAAACAGGCTGCTATGCACGCTTTTAAGACTGCCATCGAGACACTTCCGGAAAAAATACCGGTAATACGCAAGATTGAAGTGGGATTTAATATTAATCTGAATGAAGTTTGGGATATCGCGCTTTATAGTGAATTTGATTCTTTGGAAGATGTGAAATACTATGCTTCTCATCCAGATCATGTGGCAGCTGGAGCACTTCTAGCTGAGGTGAAGGAGAGTCGTGCTTGCGTCGATTACGAGCTATTGGCAGAGTAATGTTCATTATGAAGAATCGTGTAAGATGAAAAAAGTTCTTTTATTTTGTATATCATTGCTCCTTGCTCCATTATCGTTGCAGGCACAGATTCATGACCCGGTGAAGTTCAAAGTAAAGCTGGATACCTTACCGGATAACGAAATGGAAATTGTATTTACAGCCACTATTGATAACGGATGGCATGTTTATTCTACTGATTTGGGGGATGGCGGACCTATTTCGGCAACTTTCAATGTAGATAATATTGAAGGGGCTGAACCGGTTGGCAATCTTAAACCGGTTGGCAAGGAAATAACATCGTATGATAATTTATTTGGAATGGAAGTCCGTTCCTTCGAACATACTGCATGTTTTGTCCAAAAGTTAAGGTTGACCGGTGGCAATTATCATATCAGTGGCTATCTGGAGTATGGAGCATGTAATGATGAGAATTGCTTGCCACCAACTCAAGTTCCAATTGAGTTTTCTGGAATATCGAATATTATCCATACCGATACCCCTGTAGATAATGTTGATACACATGAGATCGGAACATCCCGACAAGAGAATTACGGACAAGAAACAACAGTAATAACAGCAGCAGTCGGACAAAAAGACTATTGGCAGCCTGTTATTAAAGAACTGAATGCTTATGGCGACGCTGAAAATATTGAAGGTATATCTTGGATATACGTATTCATAAAGGGATTCCTCGGTGGACTGTTGGCCTTGTTTACTCCATGTATATGGCCGATTATTCCTATGACGGTGAGTTTCTTTCTTAAACGTAGCGGCACCAAGAAAAAAGGAGTTTATGATGCACTGACGTATGGAGCTTCCATTATAGTAATTTATGTAGCCTTAGGATTGGCTGTTACAGCAGCTTTTGGTCCAAATGCATTGAATTCATTATCCACAAATGCAGCATTCAATATATTTTTCTGCATTTTGCTCGTAGTGTTTGCAGCCTCTTTCTTTGGTGCATTCGAGATAACACTTCCAGCGAAATGGAGTAATGTGGTAGACAGCAAGGCCAGTTCGACTACAGGGTTAATCAGTATTTTCCTTATGGCATTTACCTTATCGTTAGTGTCATTTTCGTGTACGGGGCCTATCATCGGCTTTCTGTTGGTTGAGGTTTCTACCACCGGCGGAATACTGGGACCCGGTATCGGCATGTTAGGCTTTGCCATTGCATTGGCACTGCCGTTTACATTGTTCGCCCTGTTCCCTTCTTTGCTAAAATCCATGCCCAAATCAGGAGGATGGATGAATGTGGTTAAAGTGACATTAGGCTTTATTGAACTTGCTTTTGCATTGAAATTCCTGTCCGTGGCAGATTTGGCTTACGGTTGGCGTATATTGGATCGTGAGACGTTTCTTGCCATTTGGATTGCATTATTCGCTTTGTTGGGACTATATCTGCTGGGGAAAATAAAATTCATACATGACGATGATAAGACGAAAATCGGAGTATTACGTTTTTTCATGGCATTAGCCTCGTTGGCTTTTGCCGTTTACATGATTCCCGGTTTGTGGGGAGCCCCGTTGAAGGCTGTCAGTGCATTCACCCCCCCACTGAACACGCAGGATCTTAATTTGTATGATAATGAAGTCCATGCACAATTTTACGATTATGACAGTGGTATGGAATATGCCCGCATGCACGGTAAACCTGTAATGCTGGATTTTACTGGCTATGGTTGCGTTAATTGCCGCAAGATGGAACTGAAAGTATGGACAGATTTAAAGGTAAGTGATATCATCAATAATGACTATGTGCTCGTTACGCTATATGTAGATGATAAGTCACCTTTACCTGAACCGGTAAAAATTACAGAAAACGGTACAGAACGTACATTACGCACAGTAGGTGATAAGTGGAGCTACCTACAGCGCACTAAATTCGGTGCCAATGCACAACCGTTTTATGTATTGATAGATAATGACGGAATTCCTCTGAACAAGGCTTATGCCTACAACGAAGACATATCGGAATATGTAGGATTCCTGCAAGAGGGACTTAAAAATTACAGAAACCGCAAATGAAAATCGTTACTAAAGTGCAGGCATGCTTTACTTTATAAGGCAGCTTGCACGTCCTTTTGATTTTTTAAGGCTACGACTTTGCTTAATCCGTTACTAACCCATATCTTTGCGCATCATTTGACTTAATAGCAATGAAACACCATATAACAATATTCATATCAATACTTCTAATTCTGTCCTTATCTTCATGTAGAGGATATAACAGACTGTTAAAAAGCACTGACTACGAGTACAAATACGAAGCGGCAAAGGCATATTTTGCAAAAGGGAGTTACACCCGTGCGACGACCTTGCTGAATGAACTGATAACCATACTGAAAGGTACTGACAAAGCGGAAGAATCGCTTTACATGCTGGGCATGAGCTATTACAACCAGCAAGATTACCAGACTGCAGCACAGACTTTCATACAGTATTATAATGTATACCCAAGAGGCACCTTTACAGAATTGGCGCGTTTTCATGCAGGTAAAGCTCTTTTCCTGGACTCCCCTGACCCGCGTCTGGACCAGACGGGCACATATACCGCTATACAGCAGTTGCAGATGTTCATAGAATATTTCCCGCAAAGTGCTAACAAAGAAGAAGCACAGAACATGATTTTTACCTTGCAGGATAAACTTGTAACTAAAGAATATCTGGCGGCAAAATTATATTACAATCTGGGAAATTACATGGGCAATAACTACCAATCGTGTGTCATCACAGCCCAAAATGCCTTGAAAGACTATCCGTACACTGTGTTACGTGAAGACTTATATATACTGATACTGAGGGCAAAGTATGAATTGGCAGTATACAGTGTTGAAGATAAAAAAATAGACCGTTACCGTGAAACGGTTGATGAATATTACGCTTTTATAAATGAATTCCCTGAAAGTAAATATCTCAAAGAAGCAGAGCGTATATTTGCAGCTTCGCAGAAAGTTCTGAACAACTGAATCTGGAGGAACTCCTGACAATCACAATTTAACTTAACAGACAACGAAATAAATTTATACTAAGTATTTTGTTTTATGGATTATAGGAAAACAAATGCCCCCACAACTACGGTGACACGTGATATGATGGACTTGTGCAAGGACACAGGTAATGTTTATGAAACTGTGGCTATAATAGCCAAACGTGCCAACCAAATCAGTGTGGAAATAAAAAACGACTTATCGAAGAAACTGACTGAATTTGCTTCATACAACGACAACCTGGAAGAAGTGTTCGAAAACCGTGAACAGATAGAGATATCCCGGTATTATGAGAAGTTGCCCAAACCTACCATTATAGCCACTCAGGAATATATCGAGGGCAAGATATATTATCGTAATCCGACAAAAGAAAAAGAAAAACTGCAGTAAAATGCTACAGCGTGTACAGTCTATATATCTGCTTATTGCTGTCATACTGTTGGTATTCTCCCTATGCCTCCCTATTGGTGAATTCATTGGGGAGAACGGGAGTTTAGTCGGTATTTTCAAGCCTAATGGTATATTCCAGCCGGGAGATATTTGTCATAATACATGGGGATTGTTCACCTTGTTGGCATTAGCTGCAGCAATAACATTATGCACAATATTTCTGTTCCGCAACCGCATTTTGCAGATACGTATTACCATATTTAATACTATCCTGTTAATTGGTTACTATATAGTACTGGTTATATTTGTGCAAAAGCTTAAAAACGAATTTGTGGCTTTTTTCCAATTAGACTTTGCACTATGTTTGCCAGCAATAGCAATTATTTTAAACTATCTGGCTATCCGTGCTATTCACCATGACGAATTGCTTGTAAAGGCGTCCGACCGTCTTAGGTAAATACATATCTCCCCTATCTGTATCGTTTCTTTATTCATTGTAAAAATAGAGTTTGATTCTTGATAACAAAAGACTTACCCTATGTTGAAAATCTTTCGATAGTTTGACTTTCAACAATACAAATCATTAGGGACATTCAGCAAATATCCCTCTTTAATGTGCAAATTTAGATATAAATCGTGATTTATATCTAAATTTGTTTTTTTAATTATCCCAAACTCATGTAAACAATATAAGTAAAGTGCATCTAAGTACTGCACTAGGGTGATCTACATTATAATCGCCGTTCAGCCAAGACCTGTTCCGCTCTGTAAGGATTGCCATCCTTATGAATATTTTCCACCAAATGACAAACCTCTTCAAAATACAATGAATCCCCCTTTGTGTGCGTACATTTCAAGTGTCAGATACGTTCGCGTATGCGCTTTATGCCCTCTACGCAGTCTTCACGCTTGCCGAAGGCCGTGAGTCGCAGATAACCTTCACCGCTTGGGCCAAAACCAGCACCCGGTGTGCCGACCACATTTGCCTCGTACAACAGGCGGTCGAAGAATTTCCATGATGACATGCCATCGGGGGTCTTTATCCAAATATATGGAGCGTTGATGCCGCCATATATCTCGAAACCGGCTTTCTGTAATCCTTCACGCATGATGCGGGCATTTTCCATATAGTAGTCTATGGTTTCCTTAACCTGTTCCCGCCCTTCAGGTGTGTAGATGGCCTCAGCCCCGCGTTGTGTGATATAGCTGGTACCATTGAACTTGGTACATTGCCGACGGTTCCATAACGGATTGAGTGCTACACGTTCACCGTTTAAAGTAGCTGCTGTCAGTTCCTTTGGTACTATGGTATAGCCACAGCGCATTCCTGTGAAGCCGGCAGTTTTCGAGAAACTGCGTATTTCTATAGCAACTTTCTTGGCTCCGCGTATTTCGTATATAGAGTGTGGTATATCAGGCTGACGGATGTATGCCTCGTAAGCTGCATCAAAGATTATTAAAGTGTCGTTCTCCTGCGCATAGTCCACCCATTTTTTAAGTTGCCGGTGTGTCAGTGTGGTGCCCGTTGGGTTATTCGGATAACACAGATATATGAGGTCTATGCGATGGTCCGGTATATCAGGTACGAAACCGTTTTCTGACGTACATGGCAAGTAGGTCACGTTACTCCACTTGCCATCCTCTTCAAGCGTACCGGAACGTCCGCACATCACGTTGCTATCCACATAGACCGGATATACCGGATCGGTTATAGCCATACTGTTATCCCAACGCAGCAGTTCGCCGATATTGCCGGTATCACTTTTGGCTCCATCGCTTATAAACACCTCCGAAGGACTTAGTGTGATGCCACGCGGAGCAAAATCGTGCTTGATAATTGCATCTATCAGGAAGTTGTATCCCTGTTCGGGACCATACCCACGGAATGTTTTAGCGTCTCCCATTTCTTCCACCGCACGGTGCATAGCCTCAATGCATGCCGGTGGCAATGGACGGGTGACATCGCCTATACCCAGGCTGATAAGTTGCAGCTTTGGATGTGTCACCTTGAATGTGTTCACTCGTTTTGCTATGTCCGAGAAGAGGTAGCTTCCCGGCAATTTAAGGAAGTGCTCGTTTACTAATGCCATTTTGTCTCTATCATCTTTATTTCTACAATTCTATTTCTCCATTGAAGACCTCTACGGCCGGACCCGTCATAAGCATGTGGCCAGATTCTTTCTGCCAATGCAAGTGTAGCGTACCTCCGTCCATCTCAACATCAACTTCACGTCCACAACGCCCAGTATGGAAAGCCGCAGCCGCTGTTGCACAAGCCCCAGTACCGCAAGCCTGTGTTACGCCGGAGCCGCGTTCCCACACCCTCATACGTATAGAGCTGTCGGGATTTACCTGTGCAAATTCCACGTTCACGCGATCGGGGAAAAACGGATGTCTCTCCAGCCGCGGTCCTATTGAAGGCAGGTCAACCCGCATGACATCTGGCACAAATAGTACCAGATGCGGATTTCCCATAGACACCGCTATACCTTCATCGGCAGGCATGTCCGAACCATCCATCTGAATAGCCTGCAATCCCGTAGGAATCCCCATGTCCACAGTTACTGTCTCCACAGTCCTGCCCGTTTCATCCAAGTGCAGTAGCAAATGCTTTATGCCCGCCGGTGTATCAAGGCTGACATTCGTTTTGTCAGTAAGCCCGTGTTCATATACATACTTACCGATACAACGGCTGGCATTGCCACACATCATGGCCTCCGAACCGTCTGCGTTGAATATACGCATACTGAAATCTCCTTTGTCTGAGCGTCCTATGAGTACCAGTCCGTCGCTACCTATACCCGTATGTGGCCGGCTCCACTTGACAGCCAACTCCTGCGGGTTGTCCACGGCGTGCAGGTGTGTGTCGACATATATGTAGTCATTACCTGCCCCATGCATTTTGGTAAATGGTATTTTCATTATATTGATTATTCTTGTCTGTTTATAAAAGTAAATACAGGCATCTGTCTCCCTGCTTGTTATGTATGTTTTTGTCACTTCCCGTAAGCATCAGTGTGTACGTCTGTCACAGCACGACCGCTCGGTTCGTTCATATTCTTGAAACACGAATCCCAGGCTAATGCCTCTGCCGTAGAGCATGCCACGCTGGGTACACTGGGCACACTACGTGCAGCACTCTCGCTTTGGAAATATTCCTCAAAAATACTGCGATAGTAATATTCCTCTTTGTTATGCGGAGGATTGATGGGGAATCGTTCGGCAGCTTTTGCCATTTGTTCATCGCTGACAGCCTTTGCGGTCATTTCTTTCAACGTGTCGATCCAGCTGTAACCTACGCCGTCGCTGAACTGTTCTTTTTGTCTCCATGCCACGCTTTCCGGCAGCATATCAGCAAACGCTTCACGGACAATGCGTTTTTCTATGGTTTGTCCCTGACACATCTTTGCCTCAGGATTTATACTCATTGCCACATCGAGAAATTCTTTGTCGAGGAATGGTACCCGTCCTTCTACTCCCCATGCCGCAAGCGATTTGTTGGCACGAAGGCAATCGTAAAGATGCAATTTGGAGAGTTTACGCACAGTTTCTTCATGGAAAGCATGTGCATCCGGTGCCTTATGGAAGTACAGATACCCTCCGAACACTTCGTCAGCACCCTCACCACTCAATACCATTTTTATGCCCATACTTTTGATGACCCGTGCCAGCAGGTACATTGGTGTTGATGCCCTGACAGTAGTCACGTCATAAGTCTCGATATAATAAATGACATCGCGCAGGGCATCCAATCCTTCCTGTATGGTGTAGTTTATCTCATGATGCACAGTTCCGATATGCCTTGCCACTTCGGCTGCCTTTGCCAAATCCGGTGCCCCTTTAAGGCCAATAGCGAACGAGTGCAGTTGAGGCCACCATGCTTCTTTCTGGCTGTCGGTCTCTATGCGTCGCGAAGCGAAACGTTTGGCCACTGCCGAAATAACAGAACTGTCCAACCCACCGGACAACAATACCCCATACGGCACATCACTCATAAGCTGCCTGCGCACAGCCTCTTGTAAGGCATCGCGTACAGTCTGTGTAGATGCCGGATTGTCTTTCACTGCCTCGTACTCCATCCAGTCACGTTTGTACCAACGTTTCAAGCCCCCTTCTGCAGACGAGTAATAGTGTCCCGGGGGGAATGGCTCATACTTCTGACAAAAGCCTTCGAGGGCTTTCAACTCACTTGCGCAATATACTTTACCGTCTTCATCGTAACCTATATACAATGGTATCACTCCGATAGGATCGCGGGCAATGAGAAAGTTATCTGATTCCTCATCGTACAAAGCAAACGCGAAAATGCCGTTCAAATCCTCAAGAAAACCAGTTCCCTTATCACGGTATAAGGCAAGTATAACCTCACAATCGCTACCGGTACTGAAAGCATAGCGTCCTTCGTAGTAGCGACGTATATCCCGATGATTGTATATCTCGCCATTTACGGCAAGAATCTGACGTTTGTCCGGTGAGTATAATGGCTGTCCTCCACTTTGCGGATCCACAATCGACAGCCTTTCATGGGCAAGTATGGCAGAACCTCCACAGTAAATACCGCTCCAATCCGGTCCGCGATGGCGTATTTTCTTAGCCATTGCCAATGCTTTATTCCTTAATTCAGGAGATTGCTGCTTGATATTGAATATAGCTGCTATTCCACACATGGTTGTTGTCTATATTAATTAATTATGATATTATGATTTTATTATATGTCATCTGCTGAGTCGATAATGTATGGCTTCAGCTGCTTTCCGTCCTGAAGCAATGCACTTTACCACCAGGCTGGGACCTGTAGAAGCATCTCCTGCCACAAATGCGTTATCAGGCAACGGTGGCAATTCAGGTTTCAAGAAGCCCATAGCCAACAACACAAGATCGGCCTTTATTACCTCTTTCCGAC
This sequence comes from uncultured Bacteroides sp., assembly GCA_964651035.1. Taxonomy (GTDB): domain Bacteria; phylum Bacteroidota; class Bacteroidia; order Bacteroidales; family Bacteroidaceae; genus Bacteroides. The sequence goes on along the minus strand of CAZYVE010000004.1, from coordinate 91,150 downwards.
CGGTAGACTGCATCTGCGGCCTGCCACCATCCGGACTGGGAAGCCATTCAACTTCTTCCACTTCGACTCCGCACACACGGCCGTTCTTCCCGATAAAGCGGGTAGAAGAAAGATTCCATCTCCGTGTGCAACCTTCTTCGTGGCTGCTGCTCGTCTTCAACACCAAAGGCCATTGCGGCCATGGCGTGGCTGGGTTGTTGCCCACAGGAGGTTTGGGCATGATTTCTATCTGTGTCACACTAGTGGCTCCTTGTCGGTGGCTTGTACCTATACAATCGCTTCCAGTATCCCCACCGCCTATAACAAGCACTTGTTTGCCTTTTGCTGTTATACGTTCTTCCTTACTGAAAGTCTGTCCGGCCAACACCCTATTCTGTTGCGCTAACATATCCATGGCAAAGTATATACCGTGCAATTCACGTCCCGGTATGTTAAGGTCGCGTGCCTGCGGTGTACCGGTACATATACAGTAAGCTGAGAATCCGCCAGGCAAATTTGTGAGGTCTATTTCCGTTCCAGTCTTGAATACGATACCTTCCGCTTCCATTATCCGCAACCTGCGGTCTATTATGGGCTTGTGGAGCTTGAAATTAGGAATGCCGAAGCGTAGCAGCCCTCCAGAGTATTCTAAACGTTCAAAGACAGTGACATCATATCCTCGCCTGTTAAGTCCGTTTGCCGCCGCAAGTCCTGCCGGCCCCGAACCAATTACTGCCACGGATTTGCCATTGCGTTTATAATGGCGGGGTTTGACAAAGCCTTCGCGGAAAGCAGCCTCGATTATGGCAACTTCGTCTTCGCGTATAGTAACAGGAGCATCCATGCTGAGTTTCAGCACACAAGCCTTTTCGCATAACGCCGGACAGACTCGTCCGGTAAATTCGGGGAAGTCGTTTGTCTGCTCCAATATACTGTATGCCTCCATCCATTTACCATGGCAGAGAGCATCCTGGAATTCCGGAGGCCGATTGCCAAGAGGACATGCCCAATGGCAGAAAGGCACACCGCAGTCCATACAACGTGATGCCTGTAGCTTACGCTGCCCGGTGTTCAGTGTCTGTTCCACCTCACTATAATCGCTTATCCGGTCGTGCACGGGCCGGTATCCGGCTTCCTGTCTGGCTATGGTTAAGAATGCTTTAGGGTTTCCCATAATTTTTTTCTCTTTTTAGTTCATAAGGTAATATATGTTTCTTTCGGCATATACCGGAACGTATCCCGGCGGCCACGATTTAAGTACATATGCAAAACATATATTGCACATGCCGCGTACACATTTCCCGGTTATGCTTTATATGTTCGAAAGAATGGGGAAATATGTTCGCTCTGAAAGGTGTGAATCCTTCAATATTTTCCCCTTTTGACTCTACATACATACTTAAACTGATGATATTTGTTTTTATATTTACGGTTTGATTGCTCCGCGGACTTTTCTTTAATATGCCATCAGTAATCACGTTGCACTTCGGCTATTTTTTCTTGCAGTTTCCGCATCTGCTCCTCCGCCAGCACTTTCTTATATTCGATTGGGGTCACCTGTATGAACTCGTCAGCATACTGTGCCCAATTTTCGAGCATTGTCCGTGCCAGCTCGGAGCCAGTATTGAGATAGTGCCTCTGTATCAATTCATGCAGTTCCTTACGTGCAGAAGTCTCTTCGAGCAGCGAAAGTTCCACCATGTCCATGTTGCAGAAATAGTCAAAATCATGGTCCTTGTCCCATACATATGCCAGCCCGCCACTCATGCCCGCAGCAAAGTTACGTCCGGTTTTGCCGAGCACAACAACACGTCCTCCCGTCATGTATTCACAACAGTGATCTCCAACACCCTCGACCACAGCCACAGCACCAGAATTGCGTACCGCGAAGCGTTCACCAACACGCCCGTTTATATATACCTCACCCGATGTGGCTCCATACAGCAATGTATTGCCGGCTATCGTATTATCTTCCGCTGTAAACCCGCTGCGCACAGGCGGCCTGACAGAGATCTGCCCTCCACTCAGGCTCTTGCCTAAGTAGTCGTTTGCCTCTCCTTCAAGTCTGAAGCTGATTCCACGTGCAAGGAAAGCACCGAAACTTTGTCCCGCCGAACCTTTGAATCTGACTTGGATTGTTCCATCAGGCAATCCTTCCTGACCGTGGCGGACAGCCACTGCTCCCGAAAGCATAGCCCCTACGGATCTGTCCGTATTTGATATGGCATATTCGAGCGAAACTTTCTTATGCGCTTCCAAAGCCTCGTGTACAGCAGAAATTATCTGCGTATCCATTACATGTTCTGTCTCATGGAGCTGTGCACAAACATTGTGCAAAGGAGAATCTCCTTCTGCCTTGTTCAGCAACCGTTCGAAAGATAACGACGATGCTTTTGTGCCGGGCACAGGTCTGGCAATCTCTATCAAATCGGTACGTCCCACTATATCCTCAAATTTTGTGAAACCCATCTCTGCCAAATATTCGCGCACTTCTTGAGCCAGGAACCTGAAGTAATTTACCACATACTCATAATGTCCTCTGAAACGTTGTCTCAATACAGAGTCTTGCGTAGCCACCCCTACAGGACAGGTATTGGCATGACATTTCCGCATCATCACACATCCCAGCACTATGAGCGCAGCTGTCCCGAATGCAAACTCTTCCGCACCGAGCAATGCCATGTTTATAATGTCGCGTCCTGTTTTAAGTTGCCCATCTACCTGGAGCCTGACTTGTCCACGCAGTCCGTTCAGCACCAATGTCTGCTGGGTCTCGCTAAGTCCTATCTCAGACGGTATCCCCGCATAACGCATGGAAGAGGCAGGCGAAGCACCGGTACCACCTTCTGCCCCCGATATGACTATCAAGTCAGCCTTGGCCTTGGCTACTCCCGCAGCTATAGTTCCGACACCGCTTTCTGCTACCAGCTTGACGCTGATTTGTGCCTTTGGGTTAACATTCTTCAAATCGAAAATAAGCTGCGCCAAATCCTCTATGGAATATATGTCATGGTGGGGAGGAGGAGAAATGAGTGATATGCCCGGTATGGAATGGCGCGTGCGGGCTATCATTTTGTCAACCTTGAATCCTGGAAGTTGTCCACCCTCTCCGGGCTTGGCACCTTGTGCCACCTTTATTTGTATTTCCTCTGCATTACTCAAATACTCGGCGGTCACTCCGAAACGTCCGGAAGCCACTTGTTTAGTTTTGCTGCATAATGATATGCCGTCAAACGTACCATGAAAGCGTTCGGAATCTTCTCCCCCTTCGCCGGTATTACTTCGGGTTCCCAATTTATTCATGGCCAATGCCAAGGCTTCGTGTGCCTCCTTGCTTATGGCCCCGAACGAAATAGCCCCCGTAACGAAACGTTTAACAATATTCTCTACCGGCTCCACTTGCTCTATCGGTATAGGATTCTTCTTGAAACGGAAGAAATCACGCAAAAAGACTGGATTTTCCTTATTATCCGCTTTAGCGGTGAATTCCTTGAACTTGGCATAATTTCCCAATCTCGTAGACAGTTGCAACATACTGATGGTCTCCGGATTCCAGGCATGACGTTCACCATCCTTGCGGTATGAAAACTGGCCTATGTGCTCCAACAATCCTTGTGGCACGTCCTCAGCATAACCGCTTTTATGGAAGAGCATGTAATCCCTTGCGATTTCTTCAAGTCCTATGCCACCAATTGACGATGCAGAAGTCCCGAAGCAACTATGCAATAATTCTTCGTCAAGCCCTACAGCCTCGAATATCTTTGCTCCTCTGTAAGAACGTATTGTGCTGATACCCATCTTGCTCATTATCTTATACAGGCCTTTGCACACTGCCTTGGCATAATTCTTCTCGGCAGTCTCATAATTCATCTGGATTTCCTCTTTCTTCACGAGTTCATCCAATATTGCAAAAGTCATGTATGGATTGATAGAACTTGCTCCATATCCTAATAAGAGGGCAGCATGCATTACTTCACGTATCTCTCCGCTTTCTACTATCAGGGCAGTCTGTACCCGTTTATGCACAGATATCAGGTGGTGATGGACAGTACTTACCGCCAGCAGTGACGGGATAGCTGCGTGCTTGTTATCGATATCCCTGTCTGACAGAATTATATAGTTGACTCCCTCAGTAACGGCAGCTTCCGCTTCTTTACACAAGGTAGAAAGTGCTTTTTGAAGATTGTGCTTGCCACCTTCCACATCAAAAAGCATTGGCAGTTTGACTGTTTTGAATCCCTTGTAACGAATATTACAAAGCATGTCCAGCTGAGTATTTGTCAGTATAGGATGTGGCAGACGGACCATTTTGCAATGGCCTTCGTCAGGCATCAGGATATTATTGCCAACGGCACCTATATATTCCGTCAATGACATGACCATTTCTTCACGAATGGGATCGATAGGCGGGTTGGTTACTTGTGCAAATTGCTGGCGGAAGTAGTTGAATAACAATTGCGGTTTGTCCGATAAAACGGCAAGAGGTGTATCGTTACCCATAGAAGCCGTAGGTTCAGAACCGGTGGTACACATCGGAATGATTGTACGTTCCACATCCTCACGCGTAAAACCAAATGCCCGCAGTTTACGCTCGTAATCGGTTACTGTATTGGTCGCTTTCCTTCCGCTGCGCAAGGCATCAAGCTCTATGCGGTTGGACGACAACCATTGACGGTAGGGCTTGGCGGAAGCAAGTTGGGCTTTCAGCTCCTCATCATAAAAGATATGCCCTTCCTGGGTGTCTATCATCAAAATCTTGCCGGGTCTCAGACTCCCCTTCTCACGTATGTTTTCCGGTTCAAAGCTTATGACCCCTGCTTCGCTGGCTACCACCATCATGTCATTCTTGGTAATGAGATAACGTGCAGGACGTAGGCCGTTCCTGTCGAGCATTCCACCGGCGTAACGTCCGTCACTGAACAGCAGCGCAGCCGGACCATCCCATGGCTCCATCAGTATAGAATGATATTCGTAAAAAGCCTTCAGGTCTTCACTGATGGGATTTTTGTCATTAAAGGATTCCGGTATTAACATAGCCATGGCATGAGGCAAGCTGAGTCCGGACATGACGAGAAACTCCAGCACATTGTCAAGAGATGCACTGTCGCTCATGTCCGGTTGCAGGATAGGGTGTATCTCCTTAACGTTACCCAATAATGGGGTTGACAATACACACTCACGTGCCTTCATCCATCCGCGATTACCACGTATGGTGTTGATTTCTCCATTATGCGCCAACAGGCGGAATGGCTGGGCAAGGCTCCATGTGGGGAATGTATTGGTGCTGAAGCGTGAGTGTACTATTGCCAGTCCGCTGGTAAAATAAGGCTGTGTCAGGTCACAGAAATATTCTCTTACCTGTATGGATGAAAGCATGCCCTTATAAATAATATTCTTGCTTGACAGGGAAACGATATAAAAATCCTTGTGCATAATCCGTCTCTCTATCTTCTTACGGATAATATAGAGGGAACGTTCCAAATCTTTCGCAGCACTGTTTCCTGTGACAAATATCTGCCGGATATCAGGTTCGGTTTCCCTAGCACTTCTTCCAAGTATGGAAGAGTTAACAGGGACAGAACGCAGATGCATCAACTGAAGGCCTTCACGCTCGATTTCCTCTATCATAATGCGTAAAATTTCTTCCTGTTCCTTTTCCGCCTTAGGGAAAAACACAAGTCCTGTGCCATATTTCCCTTTTTCCGGCACAGGGATACCTTGCAATAAAATAAATTCATGCGGAATCTGCAACATGATACCCGCTCCGTCTCCAGTTTTGTTATCTGCCCCCTCTGCACCGCGGTGTTTCATGTTTTCCAAAACTTTCAATGCAGCATCAACCAATTCATGTGATTTGTTTCCATGAATATTGACAATCATACCTATACCACAAGCATCATGCTCGTTTACAGGGTTATATAGTCCGTTTTGGATTTGTCCGTTCTGTTTTATTCGCTTGATAAAATGCTGCTTGTTCATAGATTTTGCTTTCCTTTTTATGAGTATTATCCTGTTATATCTGCAATTTGGCGACAAAAATAAGACATTACTTTCAAAAACACAAGAGAATGATGTCGAACATAGACAAAAACAGCAAATATGTCGCAAAAAAGAAGGATGCATCGTTTTGATACATCCTTTTCTCTTTTTCTCTCTGTTGGATACCGGCTGCATTATCAGTCGTCGATGTCCACTACCATGAAATTATTATTAAAATCTATTTCCAAACGATTAGACAACTTAATTTCATAACCTCTGGAATCACGTTCTATCTTCATTATGGTTGCGTCAGGATATGTTGACATGACGAATTCTTTGATTGCTTCCGGAATAATCTGTGACGGAACCCCGATTGTCCGGCAATCCACCTCCGTCCATTCACCAGAGTTGTTAAACTCAACTTTGTCGCCTGATACAAATATCACCTCATAACTCTTGTAAAAAAACTCGTTTTCTTGTTTGGCCAAAGCTACTTTACTATCTTTGAAGTAGGTGTTAAGGAAAATTTGTGCCTTTTCAGGCAACTGACTAACCGGGAGGGGCCTATCATTACCCGCTATTGCCACAGTACTCAGTGCAAAAATACCAACAAAGAATAAAACTAACTTTTTCATATTACCAGTCTTTTAAAAGTGAATAATTAATTTACTTGTTTTATTGTACAACAAATATCAATATGGAATTTGGAAAGAACCTGGAATAAGACCTCTGTAAAACAACCGTCAAGAATTTTTTTGAGGAAGATTCGTAACTTTATGCTATGAAATTTCCACGACATCTCGCCCATGTTACGACAGCATGCTTCTTTCACGCATGTAGTTGATACACGCGGTACAGTCCAAAAGGACATTGCGAAGCCATGCATATAGTCAACTTTGTTTTAATTCGTTGAATTCAAGTAAAGATAAATAGTTTTGTAGACCTTTCTTCTCCACAACCAAATAATTTATTGAAAATGGTGAAAACTGCCTGTTTGTTGTGAAAGACAACCAGTACTCATGTGTCTCATTTTTTTGTATTACCTTTGCAGGCTGATAACAATATAGAGTATGCTCCTCCTGACACATAATACATACTCCACACAAAAAACGTGAACAAAAGACCAGACATGACGGATGCTCTGCTTGCCCTCATCCGTAAGGGGAAGCCGATGACACTCGGACAGCAGCTGAGGCTGGTGGTAGGCCTAAGTCTGCCAGCTATTGTAGCACAGATATCTTCTATCGCCATGCAGTATATCGATGCTACCATGGTAGGAAGTTTAGGTGCAAATGCTTCCGCCTCGATAGGGCTGGTATCCACAACAACGTGGCTGTTCGGCGGCTTGTGTTCTGCAGCGGCCATAGGATTCTCGGTACAGGTAGCCCATCGTATCGGTGGGGGAGACATGGCCGGAGCATGTACCATCCTACGCCATGCTGTGGTAGCAACCCTCGTATTCAGCCTGCTACTGGCTGCCGCTGGAGCAGGTATCAGCGGTTTCTTGCCCGAATGGCTTGGCGGAGATACTTCCATCAGACGCAACGCTTCGCTATACTTCCTTATCTATTCACTGTCTCTGCCCGTACTTGAAATGAATTTTCTCTCGGGAGGAATGCTGCGATGCAGCGGTAACATGCGAATACCCAGTATTATGGGTGTAACCATGTGTCTACTCGACATTATTTTCAACTTTTTCCTCATATTTCCTTCCCGCCATCTGCATATAGTGAACATCACTTTTTTCGTGCCTGGTGCCGGCATGGGGGTAGAAGGTGCTGCACTGGGTACCGCCTTGGCCGAAGTAGTAACAGCTTCTATCATGCTATGGTACCTATGTAGCCGTACGTCGGGACTAAAGCTGACATTCCGCGGTGAGAAACTGTATGGCATGGGCGGTACGCTGAAGAAAGCTCTGCACATTGGCCTACCCATGGGAGTGGAGCACGCCGTAATATGCGGCGCACAGATAATGACCACGGTTATAGTGGCTCCGCTGGGAGTATTTGCCATAGCCGCCAACTCATTCGCCATCACGGCGGAAAGCCTTTGCTACATGCCCGGATATGGTATTGCCGATGCTGCCACTACTCTTGTGGGACAAAGCATCGGTGCGGGACGCAGAGAACTGACACGCAGCTTTGCCCGCATCACAGTATCAATGGGCATGGCTGTGATGGGTGTCATGGGTATAGTGATGTATATAGCCGCACCACAAATTATCGGGGTGATGACACCTGTCGAGGAGATACGTTCGCTCGGAGTAATGGCACTGCGCATAGAAGCCTTTGCCGAACCGATGTTTGCAGCCGCTATCGTGGTATACGGTGTATTTGTCGGTGCAGCCGATACGCTCATTCCTTGTCTGATGAACTTTTTCAGCATCTGGGCGGTACGCCTTTCCCTGGCAGCCCTGTTGGCTCCATCCATGGGACTGAAAGGAGTATGGATGGCCATGTGTATAGAGTTATGCTTCAGGGGAGTCATATTCCTTATCCGGCTGGTACGCGGCAGGTGGATGCCAAAAGCTGTCTTTGAATGAGCCTGAACAGGGTTGTCATTGCAGACATAAAAAAGCCTGCACGATACATTCCAAATCATAAAAAAGTGCGATATTTGCAGCCATGATTCATTTGGACACTATACTCAATATTCTCTGGAAGGGTTTTATCATAGGCGTCATAGTCTCCGCTCCCCTCGGGCCAGTGGGAGTATTGTGCATACAACGCACGCTCAACAAAGGCAGGTGGTACGGTTTCGTGACTGGTATTGGAGCCATGCTGAGTGATATCTGTTACGCCTTACTGACGGGCTACGGCATGAGTTTTGTATTCGACTACGTCAACAAGAATATCTTTTATCTGCAACTGTTGGGAAGCATTATGTTGCTGACGTTCGGCATCTACACCTTCCGTAGCAATCCGGTACGCTCCATACGTCCCAGCTCCGGGAAAAAAGGCACATATCTGCACAACCTCATAACGGCGTTCTTCGTCACTCTTTCCAATCCGCTCATCATATTTTTGTTTATAGGTCTATTTGCCAGATTCGCCTTCGTGGGTGAAGGAGTACTACTGTCAGAAGTGGTGCTCGGTTACCTCTCCATAGCGGCAGGAGCCTTAAGCTGGTGGTTCGGCATCACGTTTTTTGTCAACAAAGTACGTTGCCGCTTCAACATGCGAGGCATATGGATAGTGAACCGTGTCATCGGTACCATGGTGACCATTGTGGCTGTGCTGTGCCTTGTGTTCACATTGATGGGAGAGCCACTGCCGTTGCACTGAGTACGGGCGGACAAAAGAAGTTGGCACTGAATGTAACAGAATAAACAGGCCGAATAATGAAGATTGCACAGAAGCTCAGACAAAAGAATATTGCAGAATACCTGATATACATGTGGCAGGTGGAAGATCTGCTCCGTGCCAACGGATGTGACATGGACCGCATACACAACAATGTCGTCAGTCGGTATCCTGAAGCAGACAGGCCTGCCCTCGATAAATGGTATGCCGGACTACTGGAGATGATGCGGGATGAAGGAGTGATACAGCGGGGGCATCTGCAAGTGAACCGCAACGTCATAATCAGCCTTACTGATCTTCATACCGCACTGCTGGCGTCGCCTAAATATCCGCTATACAATGCGGCGTACTTCAGAGCATTGCCCTTTATTGTGGAACTACGGCAACGCAACGGTAATAAGGATGAACCAGAAGTTGAGACTTGCTTCGAGGCTCTTTACGGAGTACTGATGTTGCGTCTGCAGGGCAAGGAGCTGTCACCGGCCACAACCAAAGCGATTGAAGCTATCAGCAATTTCATCTCGATGTTAGCCAGCTACTACGCCAAGAGCCGCGACGGCAGCTTAGATTTGGGAACTTAACATTTCAACATATACTTATGAGATTACTTGTGACTGGTGCCAACGGACAATTGGGCCTCGAAATGCGCAAATTCGCGCCGGAATATTTCGGTAACGGAACACTGTTCTTTACCGATAAGGAGGATTTGGACATCTGCAACAAGGAAGCTGTGATGGCTTTCGTAAAAGAAAACAAGATAGAAGCCATAGTGAACTGCGCTGCATACACTGCAGTAGACAAGGCTGAAGATGATTGCGAAGCCTGCGATGTGCTGAACCGCCAGGCTCCCGGCTACCTAGCTGAGGCTGCCGAAACCGTGGGAGCATGGCTTGTGCACGTTTCCACGGATTACGTGTTCGACGGTACTGGTTACAAACCTTATACAGAGAACGACACCACCATCCCAGCCACCACCTATGGCCGGACAAAGCTAGCTGGAGAAAAAGCTGTGGCCGAACAGTGTAGCCGTTACGTGATACTTCGTACCGGATGGCTTGTATCTGAGCATGGCAATAACTTCGTCAAGACGATGTGGAGGCTTATGGAAGAGAGGCTGCAGGTGGGAGTGGTTTTCGACCAAGCTGGCACACCTACATACGCAGGAAATCTTGCAGAAGCCATATGTAGGATTCTGCAAAAAGAACCTGTTTGCGGTATATATCATTATAGCAGTGAAGGGGTATGTTCGTGGTATGACTTTGCCATGTACATACGTACGCATGCCGTGCATAACATCTGCCGTGTGATACCGTTGCATACAGACGAATTTCCTACCAAAGCACGCAGGCCGCACTATTCCGTGCTGGACAAGAGCAAGATTAAACAAACATATGGGATAGACATCCCCCATTGGACGGAGGCCGTGCAGGAGTGCATCGAAGCACTGAAGAAAAAGAAATACCAACAGAAACAGCAGAGAACGAACAATGAATGATGAAATAAGCAGAAGGCGCACGTTCGCCATAGTTGCACACCCCGATGCTGGAAAGACGTCGCTGACAGAAAAGTTTCTTCTCTTCGGCGGGCAGATACAGGTAGCAGGAGCAGTAAAAAGCCATAAAATAAAGAAGACAGCCACGTCGGACTGGATGGATATTGAGAAGCAACGAGGTATATCGGTAACTACATCGGTGATGGAGTTCGATTACCACGGATACAAAGTCAACATTCTGGATACCCCCGGCCATCAGGATTTTGCCGAAGACACGTACCGCACGCTTACAGCCGTAGATAGCGTGATAATAGTAGTGGACGGAGCAAAAGGAGTCGAAGCGCAGACACGCAAGCTGATGGAGGTATGCCGCATGCGACGTACTCCCGTAATAATCTTTATCAATAAGATGGATCGCGAGTCCAAGGATCCATTCGACCTTATGGACGAACTTGAAGAGGAACTTCACATAGGTGTGCAGCCGTTAACCTGGCCCATAGGCAGCGGACAGAGGTTCATGGGTGTGTATAACATCTACGAGAGCAGGCTTAATCTTTTCAGACCATCGAAACAGGTCATCACGGAGAAAGTGGAAATAGACGTGAACAGTACCGATCTCGACAGGCACATCGGCACGGAGGCGGCAATCAAGCTGAGGGAAGATTTGGAGTTGGTACAGGGTGTATACCCGGGATTCGACCGTAGCAGTTACCTCGACGGTAATCTGGCACCAGTATTTTTCGGCTCGGCTCTCAATAACTTTGGCGTGGAAGAATTGCTCAACTGTTTCGTGGAGATTGCTCCTTCACCACGTCCTGTACAAGCAGCAGAGCGTACAGTGATGCCAGACGAAGCTCCGTTCGCTGGATTTATATTCAAGATAACAGCCAATATCGACCCCAACCACCGTTCATGCATAGCTTTTTGCAAAGTATGCTCAGGAAGGTTCCGCCGGAATATACCTTATTACCACGTACGTTTGGACAAAACAATGAGGTTTTCCAGTCCCACGCAGTTCATGGCTCAGCGCAAGACTACCGTTGAGGAGGCATGGGCAGGTGACATCATAGGTCTGCCCGACAACGGAACATTCAAGATTGGCGACACACTGACCGAGGGTGAACACCTGCACTTTCGAGGCCTGCCCAGCTTCTCTCCAGAAATGTTCAAGTACATAGAAAACGAGGATCCCATGAAACAGAAACAGCTGGCCAAGGGCATTGACCAGCTGATGGATGAGGGGGTGGCGCAGCTGTTTGTCTGCAGTTTCAACGGACGCAAACTCATTGGTACAGTGGGGCAGTTGCAGTTTGAAGTGATACAGTATAGGCTGGAGCATGAATATAATGCACGTTGCCGTTGGGAGCCGGCAGGTTTCAGCAAGGCATGCTGGATAGAGTCTGATGATGAATCTGAACTGGAGGAGTTTAGGAAACGTAAATCACGATACATGGCGCTCGACCGCGAGGGACGCAACGTATTTCTGGCAGACTCAGATTATATGCTACGTATGGCACAGCAGGATTTCAAGCATCTCAGGTTTCATTTCACGTCCGAATTCTGACACACACATTAATCAGAAAGATTTTTACGGTGTGACAGAATTGTCACTCAACAAGAGTC
>CAZYVE010000004.1:47918-78675 GCA_964651035.1 uncultured Bacteroides sp. | reverse complement strand
AGTTGCAAGGGAAGCCTATTGCAGTAGGCAGTGCTGACAAGCGTGGTGTGGTGGCAGCCGCAAGTTATGAAGCACGCCGCCATGGAGTACGCTCTGCCATGTCATCACTAAAAGCGAAGAGGATATGCCCGGAGCTGATTTTTGTGCCAGGAAGGATGGATGTCTACCGCAGCGTATCATGCCAGTTACATGAAATATTACACGATTATACAGATCTAATAGAACCCATTTCGTTGGATGAGGCCTTTCTGGACGTGACGGAAAACAAGCATGATGCCTCTCTTGCCATCGATATAGCAAAAGAAATAAAGCGTAGAGTGCGCGAGGAACTGCATCTGATTGCATCGGCAGGAGTATCGTATAATAAGTTCCTGGCTAAAATCGCTTCAGACTACCGTAAGCCGGATGGCCTTTGCACCATACATCCGAGCCAAGCCCTGGATTTTATAGCACGCTTGCCAATAGAAGACTTCTGGGGGGTAGGACCGATAACGGCACGGAGGATGCATTCTCTGGGCGTGTACAACGGTTTTCAGCTGCGGGCATGTCCGGAAGAAGTACTTACTCGTGAGTTTGGCAAGATGGGAAAAGTGTACTACGAATTTGCCCGCGGCATAGATTCACGTCCAGTAGAGTCCGTGCGTATACGCAAGTCGATAGGCTGTGAGCGCACACTGGGAAAAGACATATCGCTCCGCTCATCTGTCATCATAGAGCTGTACCACGTGGCATTAGAACTGACACGTCGCCTCGAAAGCAAAGGCTTTCAAGGTAATACTCTTACACTAAAAATCAAATATAATGACTTCAGGCAGATTACCCGCAGCCTTACTATAGAACATGAGCTGACTTCGCTCCAAGTCATATTGCCACTGGCAAAGCAGTTGCTTGCGGCTGTAGATTATGATGAACGGCATCCGATACGTTTGATAGGATTGTCTGTATCAAATCCTCATGAAAGACGTAAGGACAATGGAGTATGGAAACAATTATGTTTGGATTTCTCTGATTGGAAATGACAGGTTCGTCATTTAGCCTTGTTCCTCGTTTTCTTCCACAGTTGCCAGCTGTTGATGATATTTTGCCACAATACATACGAACCGGGAGCAACTGACGCCAGCGGGTTAAGGTAAGTGTAAGCCATCCATATTGCAAGTACGGTATTCTTTTGACCCAATGCCTGCCCTCCGCTTATGCGTTCGCCATAACGTCCTCCTACATGTTTACCCAACCAAAACTGCATACAACATGTGACAAGTCCTGCAAAAGCAATCAGAAGTTCTACATGTACCGGAGCCTCGCTGTTGACAAGTGAACGTACAGTCTGGCCGGATACGATAGCCAAAGCCACTCCCCACAAGTAAAAAGCGGCATTATGAAATCCAGATAACCAGGCATGTACTTTAGAAGCAAAAACACGCAGTAACCATGCTAACAGAAAAGGGCAAAGCAACAAAGGAAACACTTTGCTCAGAATTTTAATAAATGCTGCAAAAAAGGTAATATCAGTATGTGGCTCAACCCACGGGAATACGAGCGGAACAGCCACTGCAGCCAACAGGTTGGACAACAGAGTATAAGTAGTCAGGCTGGATGCACTGCCGCCCAGTTTACCCGTTATGACAGCAGCCGCCGTTGCCGTAGGACAGATAAGGCAGACCATCCCTCCCTCAAACACTTCATGATATACTTCATTCATGGGACAATATATCAATAACGTTGCAACAGCTATGCATGAAATTATTTGGAAAGATAACAGTTTCCAATGCCATATTTTGGGCTTAAGGTCGTGTGTTTCAACTTTACAGAATGTAAGCAACAGTTGGGCAAAAATAAGCAATGGAGTAAGCACTGTAACAAATGCATTGATACACGGCTTAAGCGGTGACATGAACGGTACACGTGCAAAAACAAAATAAGCCATCGCACCGGTAAGCATGGCTATAGGCAAAGTCCAATTTTTAAGCAGACGAATAAGCATAATCAGTTTTAATAAATATTATGGCAATTGTCTTATTCCCAGCTCCAGGCTTGTCAGGAGAATGAGTGTGCCGGCATTTGCGGCTGCAAAGTTATATTCTTCCAGCTTAAATACTGCCTTTATGTCTGGAAATCTGTATTAAATCTTCAGGAAGAAAAATAAAACTTGAAAGTAAAGCATTAGTTTTCTGCAAAATTGCACTAACTTTGCAACAGTTTCTGTATGGATAAATGCAAGGGTTACATATTACAATACATTAGCATCTGCGTTACATTGCTGTGGGTAGAAGCATGCATCTGCAATGCTGTTGCTAAAGATTTTATTGTTGTAATTGATGCCGGGCACGGAGGGCATGACCCCGGTGCTATCGGCCGGATATCCAAAGAAAAAAACATAAACCTTAACGTAGCTCTGAAGTTAGGCAGCCTTATAGAAACGAATTGTCCGGACATAAAAGTGATTTACACACGTAAAAAGGATGAATTTATCCCATTGAACCGCCGTGCAGAGATAGCCAACAACGCCAAGGCAGACATGTTCATCTCCATACACACCAACGCGTTGGAGAACAACCATACCATAAAAGGGGCTTCTACATGGACACTCGGTCTTGCCAAATCTCAATCCAATTTGGAGGTAGCTAAACGTGAGAACTCCGTTATATTATATGAAGATGATTACAAGTCGCGTTACGCCGGATTCAATCCCAATTCTTCAGAGTCTTACATAATATTCGAATTCATGCAGGACAAATACATGTCACAAAGTGTACATCTGGCTACGCTTGTACAGAAACAACTGCATAACACATGTAAAATGGCTGATCGTGGAGTGCATCAAGCCGGATTCCTGGTGCTGAAAGCAAGTGCCATGCCAAGCATACTTGTCGAGTTAGGGTTCATATCAACACCGGAAGAGGAACGTTTCTTGAATTCGGAAACAGGAATTAAATCGTTGGCAAACGGTATTTATAATGCTATTGTTTTATACAAGAATGAGCGTGATGTACAACCGGATAATAATGTTAGAATCGCTACGAATTCGCTTTCGGATGAAGTAAAAGACAATGGCAAAACAGTTGTACAATTGCATCCACAAGATGACAACACTGCAAAGATTGAAACAAAAGAACAAGGCAAAAGCGATATCGTGTTCAAAATCCAGATTCTTACATCAGCTACCCTTTTATCCCCAAACGACAAACGTTTGAAAGGGTTAGAAGATGTAGAGTATTACAAGGAAGGCGGAGTGTTTAAATATACATACGGTGCTTCAAACAATTATGATAATATAGTACGTTTGAAATCTTCCATAACAAAAAAGTTCAAGGATGCATTTATAATTGCATTCAAGAATGGCAAAAGAACAGATTTGAATGCCGCCATTAAAGAATCAGTACAAAAATATTAACTATAAGATACATCATGAAACATATTACTAAAGAAGTTAGGATAGGAATCGCAGGCATTATTGCCTTATGTGTATTGATATACGGTATAAACTACCTTAAAGGCATACACCTGTTTAAACCTACCAGCTATTTCTACGTCCAGTTTAAAAATATAAACGGACTGACAAAATCAAGCCCGGTATATGCTGACGGTTACTGTGTAGGTATAGTGCGTAAACTCTACTATGATTATGAACAGTCCGGAAAGGTAACTGCCGAAATAGATGTAGATCCGGAACTGCGCATACCGAAAGGGAGCACGGCAGAACTGGCAACGGAAATGCTTGGAGGCGTAAGAATGAACCTTTTACTGGCCAACAATCCTCGCGAAAGATATCAGATAGGAGATACTATTCCTGGCATGCTCAGTAACGGCATGTTGGACAAAGTTGCCAGTCTTATGCCACAGATGGAAAAGATGCTTCCCAAACTGGATTCCATATTGGCTTCTCTCAACACGATTCTGGCAGATCCGGCCATCCCCGCCACCTTGCACAACATGCAGGATTTAACTGCTAATATGACAGCAGCCAGTGGCCAGTTACAAGCTATGTTGAGCAATGATATTCCACGGCTAACTGAAAAATTGAATACAATAGGGGATAACTTCGCAACTATATCCGGCAACCTTAAGGATATAGATTATGCAGCAGCCATGCAGAAAGTGGATTCCACACTTGCAAACGTAAAAATGATTACAGATAAATTGGGAAGAAAAGATAACACCATAGGACTTTTGCTGAATGATCCCCAACTTTATAACAATTTAAATGCTACGACCGCCAATGCAGCAAGCTTGTTAGAAGACCTGAAGTTGCATCCGAAACGTTATGTTCATTTCTCGCTTTTCGGCAAAAAGGATAAATGAACAAGCTGCAACTATATAGATTTTGTCCAAATAACAACAAAGATGACAAAACCACGTCACAAGTTCCCACAGTGAAATCTGAAGGAGATTTCTACTGTGGGACATATCAAAAACGGCAAGCAGAACGACAAAGTAAATCTGTTGATATACAACAAAATACTATAGCCTCAATACTCTGATGAGGGATTACATTTCATGGCAGATATAAGTTATTGAAAGCAAAGAGATTATTATTTATTGCCAAAAAACAAGAAAAAATACGGTTTGTTTTTTAAAATAAGATTGCGATTTTTGCGAATGCATAAGTTTATTGCCGAACCAATATTAAGTATTGCTATCGTATGAATAAAACAAATCATGTGGAGCTATGGGATCATTGCCTTACGGTTATTAAAGACAATCTACCAGAACAAACTTATAATACGTGGTTTACCCCGATAAAGCCGTTGAAATATGAGGACCAGACATTGTTCTTGCAAGTACCCAGTTTGTTTTTCTATGAATATTTGGAGGAGAAATTCATTGGTCTGTTGCGCGAGACAATCTATAAAATATTCGGTGACGGTACAAAATTGATGTACTACGTGACAGTAGTAAAAAGCCCTCAAACCGAATTACCCCTTCCACCCGAACATCCTAACAAAACAAGTCTGCCGCCTGCTACCACACAGCGTAAAGACATTCCACAGACACCTGTTTCAGATTTGGACCCACATTTGAAACAAGGTTATGATTTCGATACGTTTATCGAAGGTGAAAGCAATAAACTATCGCGAAGCGTGGCAGAAGCCGTAGCACTCAACCCGTCAAAGACAATATTCAATCCGTTATTCATTTACGGGGCATCAGGAGTGGGGAAAACCCATTTAGTAAATGCAATAGGTACCAAGATAAAAGAATTGTATCCGGACAAACGCGTATTGTACGTATCGGCCCACTTGTTCCGGGTGCAATACACAGACTCAGTACGAAATAATACAATAAATGATTTCATCAACTTCTACCAGACCATAGACGTACTTATAATTGATGATATACAGGAATTTGCCGGTGTGACTAAGACCCAGAATACATTCTTCCACATATTTAACCATCTGCATCAGAACGGCAAACAACTAATCCTGACATCAGACCGTTCGCCTGCATTGTTACAAGGCATGGAAGAACGGTTGATAACCCGCTTCAAGTGGGGAATGGTAGCCGAACTGGAGAAGCCTACTGTGGAACTGAGGAAGAACATACTGCGCAACAAGGTACAGCGTGACGGATTGCAATTCCCAACTGAAGTAATAGACTATATTGCCGAAAACGTAAGCGACAGCGTACGGGATCTGGAAGGTATAGTGATATCAATAATGACACATTCCATCGTGTACAACAAGGATGTTGACTTGGAACTTGCGCAACGCATTGTAAAGAAAGTGACACGCAACGTCAGCAAACCGATAACCATAGATGATATCATCGATACTGTATGCCGGCACTACGGACTTGAAGTTACAGCCATACATTCAAAGTCGAGGAAACGTGAGGTGGTGCAGGCCCGGCAGATAGCCACTTACCTGACTAAACAATACACAGACCTGTCCACCACGAAAATCGGTTCGCTGATAGGCAACAAGCACCATTCCACAGTGCTATACACATGTAAGACTGTCGAAGAACTTAAAGGGGTGGACAAAGCATTCAAAAATGAACTGGATGAGATTCAGGCAGAATTGAAAAAGGCACTATCTGATAAATAGACATCCTCCCCCACCCTTGTCATAAACAACAGGATTTTCGATTCGCCGCATACCACCCGGTTGGGTAGTGCGCGGCGAAACTTTCCCTCAGCCATCTACTATTCTTCTTTCCAACATGGAGCATAACATCGCAAGCGATTTTTTAATTGTTCTCTCCACATTAGCTGCCCTTCCATAATCTCCTACTCCACAGTATGTTTCTATACAATCATCACATAATACAGCTATCCAGATGGTACCTACCGGCTTATCTATACTTCCTCCTCCGGGACCGGCTATTCCAGATGTAGCAATAGCGCAAGAAGTGTTGAAAAGCATCTTTGCACCACGTACCATTTCAATGACAGTATCACGTGATACAGCCCCTTGACAGCGCAGTGTCTCCTGTGAGACATGTAAAAGATCAGTCTTGACAGTGTTTGAATATGCCACCACTCCACCTATGAAATATTCCGAACTCCCAGGAACGGAAGATATTCTTGCCGCTACACCTCCGCCAGTACAACTTTCGGCCGTACAGACAGTCATTCCGAGCATGCGTAAGCGTTCTCCAAGTAGTTCTTCCACATTTTTCATTTTATCATGTGCCATGGGCATACCGGCTTAAATGGTTACACGAGAATAAGCGGGTGCATCTATCGGACAGAAGTCACGGTCACGATATTTGAAGTAGCCGCTTATGGCTATCATGGCAGCATTATCAGTAGTATAACTGAACTTGGGGATGAAAATGTTCCACCCGTACTGCTCGGCGTGCTTATGGAATGCCTGGCGCAGGCCACTGTTGGCAGATACACCACCGGCTACAGCCACATCGCGTATACCGTATTGCCGGACGGCCTTACGCAGTTTATCCATCAGTATATCCACTATGGCAGCCTCAAGCGAAGCTGCCAGGTCTTCCTTATGATGCTCCACGAAATCTGGGTCTTGCCCCACCCATTGGCGCAGTGAGTATAAGAAAGAAGTCTTTAATCCGCTGAAACTATAGTCTAACCCCGGTACATGGGGCTTGCTGAAACAGAATGAATGCGGGTCTCCCCTACGTGCCAGACGATCTATGATGGGGCCTCCGGGATAACCTAAACCCATAATCTTTGAACATTTGTCTATAGCTTCGCCGGCTGCATCATCTATCGTTTGTCCCAACACTTCCATATCATTGTAGGCACGGACAAGGATAATTTGAGAGTTTCCACCAGACACCAACAGGCAAATAAAGGGAAAACTTGGAATGTGCGGCTTTTCACCTTCAACCCGGATGAAATGTGCCAGTACATGTCCTGTCAGATGATTGACATCTACCAGCGGGATTCCAAGCGCACGGGCAAATCCTTTGGCAAAGGATACCCCGACCAACAGCGACCCGAGCAGTCCCGGCCCCCGGGTAAAGGCAACAGCACTCAAATCCCTTTTGTCCACGGCAGCCTGCCGCAAGGCTTCATGTATCACCGGGACAATATTCTTCTGATGCGCCCTGGATGCCAACTCTGGCACTACGCCCCCATAAGCCTCATGGACGGCCTGGCTTGCCACAACGTTAGACAGCAGGTAACCGTCACGCACAATGGCTGCAGACGTGTCATCACAAGAAGATTCTATTCCCAATATAACCGTATTTTCCGCCATATAGTAATCTTTTTTAGCGCAAAAGTACAGATTAATTTGTAATAGCCAAGCCTTATTATGACACATTGGTATGCTATCGGAGAAAAACTGCCTTTAACGCGAGTCAGACGAAAATCGGAATAAGCGAGTTGTTTTCTAACTTTCAAACAGTCATATTTTTGTGATTTACCTTGCATTCTATTTTTTTATCGTATCTTTGCCATCAGGTAGTAAAGTATGCGAGCCGAATTAATGAGATGATTTGCGGAATCATAACACCCGGAGGAAACAATTATCCCCTTTTTATCAGTACATGTTCTGCTCATGCGGGAAATACGTGTGCAGCGTGTGTTGAATGTGTATTGTGCAGACCTATTATAGATATAAGCATAAAGGCATACAATAAAAATGAAAACCATTTTTTATCTTAAATAAACAGTAAAATATTATTATTATGAAGCAACTGACTAAAAAACTATTGCTGGCAGTACTTGTTATCCTGTGCAGCAGCTTCCAGCAGGTAAGCGCACAGATGGAGGTACCGCCTCTGCCATTGGACAATAACGTACGTATAGGCAAACTGGAAAACGGACTGACCTATTATATCCGTCACAACGAGAAACCTGAAAACCGCGTGGAGTTCTACATCGCACAGAAGGTAGGTTCCATCCTCGAAGAACCGCAACAACGCGGACTGGCCCACTTTCTGGAGCACATGGCTTTCAACGGCACGGAAAACTTCCCCGGCGATGAACGCGGGCTTGGCATAGTGCAGTGGTGCGAGACGAAAGGCATCAAGTTCGGAACCAACCTCAACGCCTACACTTCGGTGGACGAGACGGTATATAATATAAATAATGTGCCCAGCACCGACCCGGCCATAGTGGACTCCTGCCTGCTCATCCTGCACGACTGGAGCAATGCCGTGCTGCTGGCCGATGAAGAAATCGACAAGGAACGTGGTGTCATCCGCGAGGAATGGCGCAGCCGCAACATAGGATTGCTCCGCCTTTATACCGAAGCGCAATCCACGTTATACCCCGACTCCAAGTATGCAGACTGCATGCCCATAGGCAGCATCGACATCATCAATAACTTTCCATACCAGGACCTGCGCGACTACTACGCCAAGTGGTACCGCCCCGACCTGCAGGGCATAATCGTGGTAGGTGACATAGATGTGGACCAGATTGAGCAGAAAATCAAGGCATTATTCTCTGATATAGAGCTGCCCGCCGAACGTGCCGAACGTATTTACTATCCCGTGCCCGACAATGAAGAGCCTATCGTCTATATAGGTAAGGACAAAGAGGTAGATATTCCTTTAGTGGACATCTATTTCAAGCACGACGAGACCCCTGACGATATAAAGGGAAGCATCATGTATCTGGCACAGAAGTATATGCTCAATGCCATAAGCACCATGTTTAACGAACGTCTTGATGAGCTGGCACAATCTGCAGAACCGCCGTTCAACATGGCCGGTTGTTCACCGGACACAGACTTCTTCCTGAGTGGTACAAAAAAAGCATTCAATATCACAGCTTACACCAAAAACGACGGGCTCTCCAATGCCCTGAAGGTATTGCTGCAAGAAGCAGAGCGGGTACGACGGTATGGTTTCACCGAATCGGAGTATGCCCGTGCACGCGCCAACATCCTGCAACAGTTGGAGACTCAATACAACGAGCGTGAGAAGACCAATAACATGGCCTATGTCAACGAGTGTGTACAGCACTTCTTGCATGCTGAACCCATGCCGGGCATAGAATATGAGTATGCTATCCTTAACCAGCTGGCACCCAACATCCCTGTAGAAGCCATCAATGAAGTGGCCAGGCAGCTCATCACGGACGACAACCAGGCTGTATTCATCGCCGTGCCCGACAAGGAGGGTGTCGCTACCCCCACCAAAGAAGAGGTTATTGCCGACTTCAAGGCCATGCCTACACTGGACGTACAGCCTTATGAGGATAAAGTATCCGACGAGCCACTGATTAGGGAAGCGCCAATAGGCGGTAAGGTGGTCAGCCAGAAGGATGATGCTGTCTTTGGCGCTACGGAACTGGTTCTCTCCAACGGCGTGAAGGTGTATGTCAAGAAAACCGATTTCAAAGCCGATGAAATCCGTATGAAAGCCTTTGGGCTGGGAGGCACGAGCCTGTTTGATACAAAAGACAAGCTGAACTTCCAGCCGGGTATCCTGAACGGCGTGGTGGAAGCCGGCGGTGCAGGCAACTTCAGCAATGTGGAACTGACCAAACAGCTGGCAGGAAAAAATGTTTCCGTAAGCGTAGGTATTGACGACACGGAGGAATATGTCAACGGCAACTGCTCGCCCAAGGATTTCGAAACCATGATGCAGCTGACCTACCTCTACATCACCCAACCTCGCAAGGACGAAGAAGCTTTCGCTTCATTCAAAAACCGTTTGAAGGCTCAGCTGGAGAGTGCGGAAGCCAATCCACTCTCAGCACTGAACGACACTCTGTTACATGAGATTTATGGACATAACGAACGCAGCATCAACCTGAAGGCTTACATGATTGACGATATCGACTACGACCGCATATTGGAGTTGTACAAACAGGCCTTTGCCGACTGCGGCGACTTCACGTTCATCTTCGTCGGTAATGCCGAACTGGATTCCATCAAGCCGTATATAGAGCAATATCTTGGTGCCCTGCCTGCCACCGATGCCAGTCAGAATTATGATAAAGCCAATCTGCTTACCTCTGCCAAGGGTACGAAGGAAAACATCTTCGCCAAAGAACAGCAGACGCCGATGGCTACTGTCGCCATGATACTCAAAGGTGATTGCGAATATAACCTGAAGAATACCGTATTGATTGACATACTCAACCAAACTCTCAGCATAGTATATACCGAAGAAATCCGCGAGAAAGAAGGCGGTACGTATGGCGTCAGCACTTACGGCATGCTGGGTTATGAGCAACAGACAGCCATGCTGCAGATTATCTATCAGACCGACCCGGCCAAGTATGAGCACCTGAACGGCATCATTAACTCCCTGTTGGACAAAATGGCCGCCGAAGGTCCCACACAGGAACAGATGCAGAAGGTGAAGGAATATATGCTGAAGAAGTATACGGACAACCAGAAGGAGAACAGCTATTGGACAAACCAGCTGAAAGAAGTATTCTACACCGGTGTAGACATGACGAAAGATTACGAGGACATTGTCAATGGCGTCACAGCCAAAGACGTAGCCGACTTCGCCAAGTCACTGCTGGACCAAGGGAACAAAGTAACAGTAGTAATGACCGTACCGGAAGAATAAAAAGTTTCTGCCCTATTTGTTTATCAACCTAATTTGATATAATAGTGGACATAGAAAGATATAAATTTTAATTATAAATTAAAAAAACAGCCTCTCTTTCTGTACCTTTCGCTATTGGGAAAGGACAGAAGGAGAGACTAATCTTTTTATATGAATCTGTTTTTAGAGCTTCGCCGTAACAACCGTTTGGCAAACAAGCGTCATCCGATGTACGAGAAAAGCCGCTTTGCCACATTCTGGATATATCTCGGAGTCATATTCTGGGGAGGGTATTTAATTCTTATAGGTACGTTACTTGCACTCGGTTTAAATGATGCTGCGGTTGAACCATACCATATCTTGAATTCAGGACTGATATTCGTTCTGATGATTGATTTTCTACTGCGCTTAGTTTTTCAGAAAACTCCCTCTCAGGAAGTGAAGCCGTATATATTGTTGCCCGTCCGGCGTAATAAATTGATAGATTTCTTATTGATATGTTCAGGACTTAACGGATTCAACTTTTTCTGGTTGCTAATGTTCATACCTTTTGCCATACTCTCCGTTGCCAAATTCTACGGATTGTGGGGCGTGTTCACCTATTGTGCCGGTATCTGGTTGCTTGTCCTTCTCAACAACTACTGGTACCTTCTGTGCCGCACTCTGCTAAGCGAATGCATCTGGTGGGTATTTCTGCCCATAGCTGTCTATGGAGGCTTGCTTCTCGGTATGTTTCTGCCTGAAGATAGTCCGGTATTCGACTGGTTTCGTGACCTGGGAGAAGGTTTCATCACAAGTAATGCGCTGACTTTCGTTGGCATCGCAGCAGGGATTACCTTGCTATGGTTTATTGACAGGAGCGTCATCCGCAGAATAATTTACAACGAACTGAACAAGACGGAAGACACCACCGCACAAGTCAAAACCCTGAGTGAATACAAATTCTTAGACCGCTACGGTCGAATAGGCGAATACATTCGTCTGGAATTGAAAATGATGCTGCGTAACAAAATATGCCGTAACTCACTTATCAGTACTACTTGCCTCGTTCTGTTCTTTGCAATAATAATAGGCTTTACAGACATTTACAATAATAGAATGAGCGACTTCCTTGTACTATACAATTACGGCATCTTTGCCTTGCTATTTCTCAATACACTTATGAGTTATGAAGGCAACTATATTGACGGATTGATGAGCCGTCGCGAGTCAATTTATGCATTGCTGCTTGCCAAATATGGCATCTACTCGGTCGCCCTCCTCATCCCTTTCGTGCTGATGCTGCCGGGCGTGCTGCTGGGCAACATCAGATTGTTGCAAAGTGTCTCATGGATGATTATTACGGCCGGGATGGTCTATTTCGGCTCTTTTATGATATGTCCTTACAATAACAGCACCTTGAACCTGAATGTCAAAATGAGCAGCCGAGATATGGGAACGGGGATGCAGCATCTGATGGGATTTCTGAACTTGGCGGTACCTTATATTATGTTCCTGCTGCTGACGTTGCTTGGCGGCGAATATATGGCGCGCTGGGTACTGATTATCATCGGGGTGGGTTTCATTGCAACATACAGACTTTGGATAAGATATGTCTATAACCGCTTCATGCAACGCCGCTACAAGAATATGGAGGGATTCCGCAGCAGCCGCCAAAAATAAGTAACGGAGACACTATACACGCTCTCTATGAGTTTCCCGGTGCATGCTGCAACGATTTATTCAACGAACATTCATCACACAAAAACTATGATAGAAATAAACAATTTGGAGAAAAGCTACGGTCCGAAGAAAGTCATCGATATCGGCCATTATAGCATAGCAGAAAAAGAGATGGTAGGATTGGTTGGCAATAATGGCGCAGGCAAGACTACACTGTTCCGTCTTATTCTCGATTTGGTGAAGGCCGATGCGGGAAATGTCTGCATACAGGGCATTGATGTTAGCTGCTCCGAGGACTGGAAGGAGGTCACAGGTGCATACATAGATGACGGCTTCCTGATAGACTATCTTACGCCAGAAGAATACTTCTATTTCATAGGGCGTATGTATGGATTGAAGAAGGAAGAAGTGGACGAACGCCTGAAACCATTCGACCGCTTTATGAACGGCGAGGTGCTGGGACAGAAGAAGTTCATTCGCAATTATTCCATGGGCAACAAGCAGAAGATAGGTATCATCAGCGCAATGTTGCACTATCCACAGCTGCTCATTCTGGACGAACCGTTCAACTTCCTCGACCCGTCGTCGCAGGCTATAATCAAGCACCTGCTGAAATCGTATAACGAAGAACATGGCGCCACCATACTAATATCCAGCCATAACCTGAACCACACTGTGGACATCTGCCCACGTATCGCACTGCTGGAACACGGCGTTATACTGCGCGATATTGACAATCAAGACAATTCGGCAGAAAAGGAACTTGAAGATTATTTTGAATTGGGAGCAGAAGCGTCTATGCAAGAAACCGAAGATGCAGAAAAAAAGAAATCGGAATTATAAAATAAAGAAGAATCATGAAACGAAATCTGTCACTAATGTTATTGCTACCGCTTTTACTTGGAATGGCCAGTTGCAAAAGCACTTCTAAGTTGGACTATCAGACATTGGCCAAGGCTTCCATAAAACTGGGGGTGGACATAGGCCTGCACGATAACCATAAGCTCTATCTTAACGCAGCAGACTGGATAGGAACTCCATACATGGATAACGGCAATGAACAGAGTGGCACAGACTGCTCCGGATTTACGCAAAGGCTGTACCGCTTGACGTATCACATGAGGCTGTCGCGTACAGTTGCCAAACAGAAATCTGTAGACTCACGCCGTCTTCTCACCAGACATGAATTACGTGAAGGTGATCTTGTGTTTTTCGGTACAGGAGTTAACAGCCGTAAGGCAACCCATGTAGGTGTATATCTGAAAGAAGGGAAGTTCATACACGCGAGTACAGGCAGTGGTGTCATAGTCAGTAGCTTGGATGAACCGTATTACAAGGAAAGATGGATATGCGGCGGAAGGGTGAGATAATACAGGCAATGATAGCCAACTGTATTTGTGACTGTATAGCCTGCCGGTATCAGGTTTAAATAAATAATAAAGACTCACATGATTAAACTTCAACGCATCACCACAGCAGACACAGCCCTTTATACATTTATGGAACGATTGATGGAGACTTCGTTTCCACCAGAAGAATACCGTGATTTGCAGGAATTGCGAACATACACAGACAATAAAAATCATTTTTACAACAACATAATATCTGAAGATGAAATTCCTGTTGGATTCATTACTTATTGGGACTTCGGGACATTCTGTTATATAGAGCATTTTGCCATATCTCCTGCCAAGCGTAACGGAGGTTATGGGAAAAAGGCTCTTGAATACCTGTGCCGTCAATTGAAATGCCCCATGGTCCTTGAAGTAGAACTCCCAGAAACTGAAATGTCAATGCGCCGCATAAATTTCTACCGGCGCCAAGGATTTGTATTGTGGGAAAATCATTATGAACAACCCCCATATAGGGTTGGAAATAAGAGTCTGCCAATGCTCCTGATGGCCTACGGGAACCTGAGCAGCGAAAGGGATTATAATAAGGTAAGAAGTTTAATTTACCATGATGTATATGGCTGTCAACATCCCGACGGTAAAGCGAAAAGTCCACGCCAATAGCCACAGGCTAAGTTAGCCTGCAGTAATGGGAAGTATAGCTTCCCTTATTCGCACAAGTCTTGTAAGCAACCCTTCCAGCAGGTCGAGACGTAGCATGTTGGCACCATCACTTTTAGCAATAGACGGATTCTCATGCGTTTCTATGAATATGCCATCTGCTCCGGCTGCGATTCCGGCCTTGGCTATAGTCTCGATCAGCTGCGGCATCCCTCCTGTTACTCCCCCAGCCTGATTAGGCTGCTGCAGCGAATGAGTAACATCCATAACTACAGGATAACCGAAAGTTTGCATTTCGGGGATACTGCGGAAATCCACTACCAGATCCTGATATCCGAAAGTTGTACCCCGCTCTGTCAACATCACATTTCTGTTGCCTGTTTCCACTACTTTTTCCACGGCAAAATACATTGCCGAGGGAGACAAGAATTGTCCTTTTTTAATATTGACAGTTTTGCCGGTCTTTGCAGCAGCCACCAACAAATCAGTCTGCCTGCAAAGGAAAGCAGGTATCTGTAATATATCCACATACTCTGCAGCCATGTCTGCTTCGGCTGCATTATGTATATCTGTTACTGTTAATACATTGAAAGTGTCACGAACTTTCTTTAGAATTTTAAGTGCCTTCTCGTCTCCAATGCCAGTAAAAGAATCGAGCCGTGAACGATTTGCCTTACGGTAAGAACCTTTGAAAGCATATGGTATATTCAGTTTCCGGGTTATCTCGACTATGCGTTCAGCAATGCGTAAAGCCATGTCCTCTCCCTCTATGACACAAGGACCTGCCAGTAGAAAAAAGTTTCCTGTCGGATTTTTCCGTAATTGTTCCATATTGTTTGATATGTCGTTATCGATATTCTGCAAATTAATAGCTTGCCAAAGCTTAACGCTCAGTTGGGTATTATGAGAGTAATGGCTTCATGCAATATGCCTATGTCAAGCGGG
Source organism: uncultured Bacteroides sp. (assembly GCA_964651035.1). Classification (GTDB taxonomy): domain Bacteria; phylum Bacteroidota; class Bacteroidia; order Bacteroidales; family Bacteroidaceae; genus Bacteroides. The sequence continues at coordinate 63,124 of CAZYVE010000004.1, read as the reverse complement.
AAATGGCGAGGCAGTATGCGCCCGTCCAAATCAACGGAGGCATTGCGGGCACGCAACACTTTCACACGATTGGCACGGTAGGCTTTTACCACTTTGTGATTCAGTATCCGTCCCTCAATAAGCATCCACAATCCGCCCCATAGCTGTCGCAATTCCGGACGATAAATGACGGATACGTCCAACCATCCGTTGTAGGGAACTGCACTTGGAGCCTGACCGTACCCCCATGCACTTCCGATGCATACGGTCATAATGCGTCCCCGTACATGTTCACTATTTATCTTTAGATGCATTCGGTACAACTTTCGTTCGAATATGATAGACAAAAATGCCATGAAATATGACAGATACTTGACACCCCAGAAACGTTTGCATTGGTCTGTTATCTTGACTATCCGTGCCCCCAGACCAATATTTATAGCATTGATAAAGTAGCGTATCACGTGCCGCTGCCCATCATAATATGAGCAGGTACCGACATCTACTTTACGCTTGCGTCCATTAATGAGGCATTCCACCGCGTCTTTGTATTCTGTACTTATCTCCCAATAGCGTGCAAAGTCATTGCCAATCCCGTTTGGAATTATGCCAAGAGAAATGTTTTCTTTATTCTCGGCATCAGACAACATTATCCCGTTGATAGCATCATTCAGTGCACCATCACCGCCTACTATTATTATAGTCCGGTAGCCGTTATTGGCCAGTATCTTAGCCAGACGCTCAACCGAGCCAAACCCTTCGGACTGCACGTAGTCGTAATCTACGCCTTTCCTGTCCATATACTCTTTGATTTCCGTCCACCGCTTTTTAACCTTGCGGGTTCCGGCTTTAGGGTTGTATATCACCCCCCATTTATTCGGGTTTACACTCATATCTATCGTTTTTTTAGTAGCTTTCCTTGATATCCTTTTATGACTTTAAAAAACTGAAGAACAGAATTATGCTTTATACATTCTCTGAACCGGCAGCAAAGCTGCCTTATATTCGTAAACGGCCTCCAAAGATACTAATTCCCGCCAAGTTTCTGTATAATGAAAGCTACCTTTTCTTCTAATGGCAGCATTGCGTCTACCCAATGTATGCGAATACCCCGCCGCTCCATACCCCGGAACCATGTCATCTGACGCTTTGCAAACTGGTGTATGGCCGTTTCCAACCTGGTAAACATTTCTTGATAAGATATGCTGCCAATGACATACAAGGTGAGATATTTGTACTCCAAACCATAATATAAGAGTTCTTCGGGAGCCAGTCCATTGGCCAATAGACGTCGGATTTCATCAACCATTCCCTCATCAAGTCTTTTGCGCAATCTTGAGGTTATTCTTTCCCGACGCAGTTCACGCTCCATATTCAGTCCTACCACAACACCTTTCAGAGCAGGAAAGGACCTTTCGTCCATTGGCGTATGCTGATAGTACTCTTCTATCTCTATAGCCCGTACTGCGCGTTTCACCGAATCTACATCAGTTGTATTGTGTAATGTTTTATAACCTTTCAATATCCCTGTCAACTCTTCCAATGTCTTTCCTGAGAGTTCTGCACGCAATCCTGGATTTTCCGGAACCGGCAATAGACGGTAGCCCCTGAGCACCGACTCGATATACAGTCCTGTGCCACCGCATAATATAACTTTTTTACCTTTTCTACAGATTTTCTCGTATGCCGTAAGAAAATCCCGCTGGTACTCAAAGACATTATACTTATATCCAGGCTCTACAATATCTATAAGGTGATATGGAATCTGCCTGCCATTCACTGTATAGTCTGCCAGATCTTTTCCGGTGCCAATATCCATTCCACGGTACACTTGTCTGGAATCTGCACTAATAATTTCAGCATCAAGCACTGCAGCTAATGAAGCCGCCAATAAGGTCTTGCCGGAAGCTGTAGGACCGACTATTGTAATCAAGTCATAATCGGGCATTTTGTATAGATGTTTTATTATGAAAAATACATTGATTAGCGGTGTTTAACAGCTAATACATCTGACTGTAAATTGAAATATTTAATGCTGATGCCAAAATGGAAGGCCTTTGATACCATTATTTGAGACTATGAATTAACCTAAAGACTTCGTCCTACCGTTACAGCAATCCAATTATTATTTTCTCTTTTGCCGATTAAGAACAGATTGTTTCTTTTGGCTTCGTCAAGGATGAGGGAGACATCTTCCATATAGAATCCGCTCATGCACAATATTGCTCCAGCTTTCATACGTGAGGCATACAGATGCATGTCTGACAACAGGACATTACGATTTATGTTGGCCGCTACAACGTCAAATAGTTCCATTTTCTCAAGCAATGAAGCATCACCCTGGAGTACGCGAATACCGTCCAACCGGTTTGCCAGTATGTTATCCATCGAATTCCTAACACACCATTCATCAATATCTATGGCAACACATTCCGCCGCACCCCTCATGCGGGCAAGTATGGCAAGTATAGAAGTGCCACAGCCCATATCCAACATACGTTTACCTCTCAAGTCCATATCCAGCAACTCTGCAATGAGCAGGCCTGTAGTTTCATGATGTCCCGTGCCGAATGCCATCTGTGGATTTATAACAATATCATACTCAGCTTTGGGGACATTCTGATGGAAACTACCATGCACTACGCATCGCCCGTCGACGACAATGGGATGGAAAAAGTTCTGCTCCCAATGTTCATTCCAATCCCTATCCTCAGCCTCATGCATAGACCAAGTAAATTGCACCCCACGAACAGGGAATTCATCTATTGCCATACGCAATCTGCCTTCATCAAATATATCTTTCCGCACATATGCAGCCATACTACCATTATCCTGCTTCATGAAACTATCGAAACCGCATTCACCAAGCATGGCACACAACAAGTCATCCACCACTTCATTATGAGGGTCGGAACTGAATATGAATTCAAGATACTTCATAGATGACGTTTTTTGAAGCCGCAAGCGACATGTTTCCCACCATGAATGCAAAGATATATGAAAAAAAATTGCTTTCCATTACTTTCATGCGAAATATTTGTATATTATATTGGAAAAGTTTATCTTTACAAAGTAAAATCAGAATTGTGCAACTTTCTAAAACTTACGAGCTATGAAGAATTTTGTTTTTTTAGTGATACTGACTATTTGTCTGCCGTGGACTTTAACGGCACAGAATATAGACGATGAACTTTACTTCGTATCCTCCAACAAAGAAAAAGCTGAAAACGAGGATAATAAGCAATATAATGAGCTTAATGAGAAAGTACCTGCGGAGGAATTTGTCATCGAGTCCAATACACCGACCTATATCCGTATTTCTCCAGATGAAACCACTGTAGTGGTGCAGAATTCCAAAGGTGACAGGATACGTGACATAGATGCCTACAACAGACGTTATAATGCAACCGATTACAATTTCTCTACACAGAATGACACACTATACATAGAAGAAATACCCAACGACGGACTGGATGGTGAATGGATTGGTGGATTCGAAGGCTCGCAGAGCGATTATGAATATGCCACCCGCATCATACGATTCCGGAATCCACGTTACGCCATCAGTATAAGCAGCCCTTTATATTTTGACATCGTTTATGGATTGAATTCATGGGATTGGAATGTATATACAGATGGTATCTATGCCTATGCTTTCCCAACTTATACCAACCCTTTGTGGTGGGATTGGTGGTATAATCCTTACTACCGCTGGGGTTATCCATATTATTATGGCTGGTACTATAATCCGTTATGGTACTGGTGGCCGCCTTACCATTACCACCACCACTATCATGCCTGGTTCCATCCACTCCCTGGATATTTTGGGGGAGGTCATAAGCATTGGAGTAATGCTTATACACCACGCAGATCATATTTGGCACACAGCGGCATCACACCACGTGTATCGTCAGGGGTACTTTCGACTATGACACGTCGTTCTGCACTCATAAACGGAGGGCGGACATCAGTATCAACGCGTACTGCAACCTCTGCTGCTACCGCTTCAACTGCTAACCGCAGGGTAGTAGGTACACGCAGTGCCACAAGTACCACCGGTACAAATACAAGAACAGTTACACGGTCAGCCACAAGTTCCAGAACCTCTCAGAGTTCTTCAACAAACGGCTCTGCCTCAACACGTTCTTCTGCAACAAGGGTTTATACCCGCCAGAGTACGGGAACGAACTCTACGAGAAGTGGCACATCATATCAAGGCTATACGCTCAGGAGTTCATCTTCATCCTCAGAAACAGGAGACAGAACATATACACGCACGCGCAGTTATTATAACGATAATAACAGCAGTTCGCAAAGTACCCGTTCGTATAGCACTTCACGCTCGTATTCCGGTAGTTCACGCTCCGGTATTTCTTCGGGAGGAAGCAGCTTCCGTTCTTCTTCTGGAAGTAGTGCTACACGCTCAGCCGGAAGCGGTTCGCGCAGAAGATGAAATAGAATAAGAGTTCTTAAGATACAGGAAAACTTATGAAAAAAACGACAGTTCTTACTTTATTCATAGCCTGCGTAGCTGCAGCCGGTATGAAAAGTCAAACTATTTATGATGCTACATCAATAGCCCAGAAAGACTTGAACGGCACAGCACGCTTTGTCGGTATGGGCGGTGCTATGGGAGCCTTGGGAGGAGACATATCTACCATAGGTACCAATCCTGCCGGAATAGGCATCTATAGAAGGAATGACGCCATGGTGTCATTCGGATATTCAATTACGGGCAGCAATAGTACTTATGGAGGAAATACTTTCGAGACCAATAAGAGCCACTGGAGTTTTGACAATGTAGGACTGGTAATCTCAAGTAAGATAGGCAATGTTACTCCATTGCGTTATGTTAATTTCGGATTCAACTACCACAAGACAAAGTCTTTCTACAAGAACATGACAATGGAGGGGTTCATGGGAGTGATAGAAATGTCTGACGGAGCTTTAGTTCCGGTATCACAGGCAAGATACATGGCTCAACAAGCTACGGACCTCCAGAGTGCATATTGTAATAATTGGGGAAATGTAAAACCCCTCGACTTCCAAAGTTCGGACATATATACCAATAATAACTATGGTGGCTGGCTGGGAGCATTGGGAGTACAAGGCTGGCTATGCGAAGAGACGACTGATGAAGTTCCGGTCTATCTTCCTATTGTTCCTTCTGAAGCTTACGGCTATTTTCTGTCACACGAAAGAGGCGGTATCGACCAATATGATTTTAACGTGGCTTTCAACGTCAATGACCGTTTCTATCTAGGCCTCACATTGGGACTTTATGATGTAAATTACAGCAAATATTCTTACTACGATGAGAGTTATGACTCTGACGGAGATAACGTATATGGGGGAAATTCGGACGACGGATATGGTCTGGAGAGTTTTAACCGCATACACGGTTCTGGTGTGGATATGAAACTGGGAGCCATAGTACGTCCTTTCGAGGAGTCATCTTTCCGCATAGGATTGGCCGTGCACACACCTATATTTTATAGCCTGACGTACACCACTGGAGCTCTGCTTACTTCTGATTTTATGGTAACAGATGATAACGGCGTAGAGTCGATGGAACGCATCACGATAGACACCTACAACGAGCTTGGAGGAGGTGATATGGACAGGGATTTCAATCTGTATACCCCTTGGCTGCTCAATGCCAGCTTGGGATATACAATAGGCAACAACCTTGCCTTAGGAGCAGAATATGAATATGAAGATTATTCAAGCATGAAATTTAAATATCCTGATACAGGTGAAGATATGTGGGAAACGAGCGAGGTTAAAAACAATCTTAAAGCTGTGCACACCCTGCGTTTAGGAGCCGAGTACAAACCTATCACCCAATTCTCGTTACGTGCCGGCTATAATTACAGCACTTCAGCCTACCGTAGCGATGCTTTAAAATACCTCCCTTCAAATTCTATTAATACTGACACAGACTATGCCAACAGCAAATCAATGAACACCGTAACCATCGGATTAGGATATCGCTGGCCATCATTTTACGTGGATCTTGCTTATAAGTTCCAGACATACAAATCAGATTTTTATGCTTTCTTCAACGAACTATCGGACGATTCTTCAACAGACTATCTGGTGACAGACAATCCATCTTTTACGCTTGTAACACTACAGCCGACAAAAGTTAAGAATACACGCAGCCAGGTGCTCCTGACATTGGGCATGAGATTCTAAGTACTTTTATGTTCTCGCGGACATCTAAAAAGATAATTCGTAGATATCAGTCTGCTTTGGATTGGCAGCAAGATTATCAATACAAAAAAGGCTATCCGAGTCTGGACAGCCTTTTTATTCCCCTTGAGATTCGTTTTACTTCTTAGCTGCTTCCAAAGACGCTTTGCGAAATTCTTTCATAGTCTTTTCTATTTCCAAAGATGCCTTGCGGGCACGTGTTCCAGCAGCCTTATTACCATTGTCTATCTGTGCCTTGGCATCTTTCTCAAATTCGGCATACAATGCAGCCACTTTTTCAACTAATTCTTTCATAACTAACCATTGATTTATTTATCGTGAATAATATGAGGCAAAAATACACTCTTTATTTAAATATACGCAACAGTTAGGCCTTTTTTTCGTCATGACAACCGTTTTTTTATACGGCTAAAGACAAATGGCTTTTTTTTCATAATTTTGTTGCCATGAAATCGTTCACAGATACCGAATACATCTGCTCACTGATATCCGAAGGCGAACATCAGCAGCAAGATTTTAAAGCCGAAATTTCCGATTCCTGCAAGATAGCCCGCACGCTATCCGCCTTTGCCAATACCAGGGGAGGGCGCTTGCTTATAGGTGTAAAAGACAATGGCAAGATAGCAGGAGTAAGTTCTGAAGAAGAATACTACATGATAGAAGCTGCAGCCCGGATGTATTGCTCCCCACAAATTAATTGCCGCATGCATACCCACTGGGCCGAAGGACGTTGCGTGCTTGTAGCCGAAATTGAAGAAAGTCTGTTGAAACCCGTATGGTGCAAAGATTCAAACGGCAGGAAGTATGCCTATCTGCGCATGGGAGATGAGAATATACTTGCCACTCCCATACATCTGCTCGTCTGGCAACAGAACGGGAACTCTGTCGGTGAACTGACAACATTTACCGAGCGCGAACGTTTACTATTACATCTGATAGGAACAGCCGATAAACTATCTTTTAGTAAATGTTGCCGACTGTCACATCTGCCACGCCGTACTATCGAACAGCTACTCGCCAGATTCGTGCGTTATGGTATAGTAGAAATGCTTTTTGAAAACCATAAATTTGCCTTCCGGCTGAATGCATAAAGGTTAATATGAACTGTATGGCACCGAAAAGCTCTTTGCTGTGGCTGCATCAATACCTTGTCTGACAACATTATACGCGAGTCTGGGATAAGCATGGCGTTGTTTCCAGAATAAAGCCAGTCTGTTTGTCTGTATCGTGAGTGGATAAGAAATCAAAATAACTTCAATCGTCCGGATTGTGCTTCTTCCAAAGATACTGTTATAATTTCCGTTTTATTTTCCCCCACACGTTGCAGGTGGGTATACTCTTTTTCCAATTCTGCCAAAAGGTCAGCTTTCTGCTCGGGATTCATCAGCCTGGCTGCAATCAAAGCATTCTGAGAAGCATCGTTTAGGTGGATTACCGGGGCATGGTATACCGGAGCTATTTTCAAGGCGGTATGGAGCTGAGAGGTAGTAGCACCGCCGATAAGCAAAGGTATATCCAAATGAGCCTTCTCCAATTCCGCAGCTACATGAACCATTTCTTCCAATGACGGAGTTATAAGTCCGCTAAGTCCTATTATATCAACATTCTCATCTATGGCACGTTGCACAATGCTTTCAGCCGGCACCATTACCCCGAGGTCTATTATTTCATAGCCGTTACAGGCCATAACAACCGACACTATATTCTTACCGATATCATGTACATCACCTTTCACTGTAGCCAGAAGCACTTTGCCAGCCGAGGCTGCGCCATCCGTTTTTTCCGCCTCTATAACAGGTTGTAGTATGGCCACCGCACGCTTCATGGTACGCGCGGCCTTTACCACTTGCGGTAAAAACATCTTTCCCATACCGAAAAGATCACCCACACGTTTCATGCCAGCCATCAACGGCCCCTCTATTACAGCAATAGCTTTGGGGTAATGTTTCAGAGCCTCAGCCAGATCTTCCTCCAAACAGTCACCTATGCCCTTGACTAGAGAATATTGCAGGCGCTCTTCAACAGAAAGAGTACGCCACGACATATTTTTCTCCTCAGTTGCAGAAGGATCTAAGTTCTTCCCGGAAACAGTCTGCATTTCTTTTGCTGCCTCTATCAGGCGTTCTGTTGCATCACTGCGGCGGTTTAATATTACATCCTCAATAAGTACAAGTATATCTTCAGGAATGTCTGTGTACAAGACCGACGAAGATGGGTTCACAATCCCCATATCCATACCTGCTGCTATGGCGTGATATAAAAAAACGGCATGCATAGCCTCACGGAGATAATTATTACCGCGGAACGAGAACGAAAGATTGCTTACACCGCCACTTACATGTGTTCTGGGCAAATGCCTACGTATCCAACCTGCAGCACGAATGAAGTGAAGCGCATAGTCGGCATGCTCTTCCATGCCAGTGGCTATGGCAAGCACATTAGGGTCAAAGATAATATCATGCGGATTAAAACCGACTTTCTCTGTCAGTAAACGATATGCACGCGCACAAACTTCTATTTTGCGCTCATACGTATCCGCCTGTCCTTTTTCGTCAAAAGCCATCACTACCACAGCTGCGCCATACTGCCTGATAGCACGGGCATGTTCAATGAAACATTCTTCCCCCTCCTTAAGCGAAATGGAATTGACAATGGCTTTACCTTGCAAGCATTTCAATCCAGCCTCTATAACTTGCCATTCCGACGAATCTATCATTATAGGAACGCGTGCTATATCCGGTTCGGAGCCAATCAAATTTAAGAAATTCACCATTTCTGCACGGGCATCCAGAAGACCGTCATCCATATTTATGTCCAATATCTGCGCTCCATCTTCGACTTGCTTGCGAGCTATGCACAAGGCCTCTTCGTATTTTTTCTCCTTCACCAACCGTAGAAACCTGCGCGAGCCTGCCACATTGCAACGTTCTCCTATGTTGATAAAATTATTCTCAGGCTTTACTTCCAACAACTCGAGACCTGACAACAACATGTAATCCGGCGAGACAGCCGGTACGTGTACAGGTGCACCTTCAACCATAGTAGCAAAACGTGCTATATACTCGTCAGTAGTCCCGCAGCATCCGCCAATAATGTTCACTAAACGTTCTGACAAATAATCACCCACTTCTTTTGCCATTTCTTCGGGTGACTGGTTATAGCGTCCCATATTGTCCGGCAAGCCGGCATTTGGATAGGCGCTGATATAATAAGGCGCGCGGTCGGCCAACTGTCTGAGAAAAGGTTTCAATTCGCGTGCACCAAAAGAGCAGTTCAAGCCGACGGATAATAAGTCTGCATGCTGTACTGATGCCAAAAAAGCTTCCAATGTCTGTCCGGAAAGTGTGCGTCCACTTGTATCCGACACTGTAACAGACAACATCAACGGGACACGTTTCCCTACTGTATGCATAGCCTGCCCGGCAGCAAAGATTGCCGCCTTTGCATTAAGCGTATCAAAGATTGTTTCTATCAGTAATGCATCCACGCCCCCTTTTATCAAAGCAGACATCTGCTCTGCATAGGCATCCACCAACTCATCGAAAGTAATAGCACGTAAAGCCGCATTCTCCACATCCGGACTTATGGAACATGCTTTGTTGGTAGGTCCAACTGCCCCCGCAACAAATCGGGGCTTAGACGGATTCAAATCTGTAAATTCATCAGCCAAACGACGTGCCAGACGGGCTGCAGCCAAATTAATGTCACCGACATATTCCTGCAAATGATAATCAGCCTGACTTACAGAGGTGGCATTGAAAGTATTAGTCTCTATAATATCAGCTCCCGCCACAAGATATTTACGATGTATATCTTCTACCACATCCGGACGTGTAAGGCACAGCAGGTCGTTATTACCCTTCAACTGTCCGGACCAATGTGTAAAACGAGAACCTCTGAAATCATCTTCCGTCAAACAGTAACGCTGAATCATGGTACCCATTGCGCCATCCAATACCAGAATCCGTTCACGCAACAAGTCATCCATTTTTTTAATTCCTGTCATTGTAACAACAAGTCTTATCGTTTGAACATACGCTCCATTTCACGTTTGTCACTCTTTTCTTTCAGAGCCTCCCGTTTATCATATTGTTTTTTGCCTTTTGCCAAGGCTACTGAGAGCTTGGCGAGCCCTTTCTCATTGATGAACAGACGCACAGGCACAATGGTAAAACCGGGGTCACGGGATGTGCGAAACAGTTTCTCCAATTCTTTCTTGTTGAGGAGCAATTTGCGGTCGCGTCGAGCCGTATGGTTATTGTATGAGCCATAGAAATATTCAGCAATATGCATGTTCTTCACCCATAACTCTCCCGTGGAGAAGTAACAGAAAGTATCTACCAGACTTGCCTTCCCCAACCGTATGGATTTTATTTCGGTGCCAGTCAACACGATACCGGCTGTATAGGTATCAATAAGTTCATAGTCAAACGTGGCACGCTTGTTCTTTATATTTATGGCAGGTTGTTTCATGTCATTCTCTTAATCAAGCAGTATAATCAATCTGTTAAAAGCCCACTCTACCACAGAAGGACAGACTATCAACAAAACAGACACCAACACAGTAAAGCGTAGACGATTCTTATCAGATACATGCATCATGAGCGGACACCCTTCCCACACCACGTAAAGAGTATAAAATTGTAACAGCATTGCGATAATCCAGAAATCAGGCAACAAGCCCAATACAATGCGTAACAGAAACAATACTACCAACGCATACCCGGCAAACTGCTGCGCCAACGGCATATTGTCTGCCAGGCCAAACATGTGCACCCCTACGGCATTGATGATGTAGGCTGCAAGAAAATAACCCGCAAACAATGCAACAGCAACTGCACAGCATTGAGTCATAGCATACTGGAAACTCTGCGGACCACTCCATCCCATCAACAGCAAAGAGCCTATAAAGACAGACAAGCCGCATAAACCAATCATAGGATAGACAAAAGCTACAAAAACTTTTCGCCTATCCTTCTCAAGATTGATTTCCTTCCAAGCTGTAGCCGGGGAGGAAATCAATCTTATTGCTATATGGAACAGTTCCTTATAATTCAACTTACAACACTTGATATGGATCAGTCATCATTCTACACACCGACAAAGTTATCTTCATTTTCAATAGCATCACTCAACACTACGCTACTGGAACTCTCCATCGTCACAATACGCACACGGCTTGGGCTTGAACTGCCATCCATGGTATATCTGGTATATATATCGCGCAAATCGTATGTCTTATAATATAAGAAGATATTTCCTGTGGAGTTGGCATATTCAAAAGATGTGGTTCCACCTGAAGTCAGGTCATCATCGTCTGTTCCGTAATCCTCATTATGGTTATGCCGCAGATACAGGCGCAAAATGCCGGAAGCTTTATCGGTTATCGTCTCTTCGTCATCCGGATAATAAATCAGAGACAGATAATGAGTCTTGGTACCGTTATAATAATAATTTATAGGTAATACCACGTTGTATTTATCATCATTGAAAAAATAGGGGCTGAAAGTGATATTGCTATATTGGTGAGTCAGGCTGATTATGGGAGCCTGCATTTTTACAGAATCATTTTCGGTACCAACCGCACTCTCGCTGACTATACCGGTAGGAGCATCCATGGCTACAAAAGTCAAAAGAGTTACGCCACTGATATCTGTCGCATCTTCGGCTATTTCAAGTACGGTTTTGTCATAAGCGAACATGACGTATGCTATCTTACCTTCATAATCATCAAAATAGCCTGTACCAAGCTGGCTCTCAGCACTGTTCATAGAAGCTTCTGTAGGTGTAATAGTCACTCCGTCGGACGTCACAAAATAGTGTAGTCCCAATATATTGGACCTTAATTCCGCCCAATAAGTCAGATACACCGTATTGCTATCCGTCGTGCCAATGCACGAGATAACAGACATGCCTATCAGCATAGCGCACACAAATGTCAATAATCTAAAGCGTTTCATACATTCAGTTTTAATTAGTTTTGCAAATTTACATAAAAAGATTGAGTCGTATCGGCCAACACATTATTTTTCGACGTCATTCTTGGGGTAAATGAAAAGAATGGCAAATTACTGCAAAATTCAGTATAACGACACGTTACAATTAACATTTATTCGCAGTCATCTACCTCAATCCTCTACCAAATTTGCAAATTTTCCCAGATGTTCGTCCACATACCCGGCAATCTGAGCTGTAAACTCTTCTTCGCGTTCCAGAAACTCTTCCTCCAGGTCATCGAATACCTCATATTGTTCGTACATGGCCATGAATTCTTCATCGGTACGCTCCCGCTCCAAGTCTCTGCGGTGTTGCTCGTAAACCTTACGCGCTCCATACACTATTTTGCATAAGTCGTGCAGTCCCCATAGGCGTACGGCCTTGGCAAAGGGGTTGATGAATATGTATGCCCCATAACCATTCTGTATTAGTTGACAGAAGCCCCCTTCCATCATTTCATCACGGAAAATACTATAAGCCAATAGCGTATGCTGGTCGGAAGTAAGCAGATGCATCGTCTCTGCAGTAAGGCTGCCGCCTAAGACCTGCCAGTAAGCATCTGTAAAAACTTTAATGAAAGCATCCATCCCCTCGCCCGCTGCACAGCGCAAAGATGTGTCCGAAACCGTAACCATATTTTATATATAATAATGTATTATATTATATATGGACAAATAAGATGAAGCGGTGTTTACAAAGGAAACTCATAAATCTTTAATCGCATCCAGATTCTTTTGTATGTCGGTATCGGTAAGCTCGTAGTTTACAAGGTCTCCCGAAAGGTATTTGTCATACGATGCCATATCTATGAGTCCATGTCCTGATAGGTTGAACAGTATGACTTCCGACTTGCCGCTTTCTCTACACCGCTCAGCTTCGCGTATGGCAGCCGCTATGGCATGACATGATTCGGGGGCAGGAATTATGCCTTCGGCCCGCGCAAAAAGGCATCCGGCTTCAAAAGATTCAAGCTGCTGTATGTCGACAGCCTCCATCATCTTATCCTTAAGCAGCTGCGAAACGATGACTCCTGCTCCATGGTAACGCAGTCCTCCTGCGTGTATGTTGGCAGGAGCAAAGTTATGTCCCAATGTAAACATGGGCAGCAGCGGTGTATATCCAGCCTCGTCACCAAAATCATACTGGAACTTGCCGCGCGTCAGTTTTGGGCACGAAGCCGGCTCGGCCGCAATATAACGAGTCTGTTTTTCTCCCTTCATGCTATGGCGCATGAAGGGGAAAGCTATCCCTCCGAAGTTTGAACCGCCGCCAAAACAAGCTATTATTACATCAGGATATTCACCGGCCATCTCCATCTGTTTTTCCGCCTCCAATCCTATGACTGTCTGATGCAGCGACACATGGCTCAGGACTGAACCCAGAGTATATTTGCAGTTCGGGGTGGTGCGTGCCAGCTCTATGGCCTCCGAAATAGCCGTTCCCAACGAGCCCTGGTGATTGGGCTGAGCAGTCAAGATGTCCTTTCCAGCTCTTGTAGACATAGATGGCGACGGAGTGACCTGCGCTCCGTATGTCTGCATTATGCTACGACGGTAAGGCTTCTGTTCATAGCTAATTTTCACCTGATATACAGCGGCATCCAAGCCGAAAAGCCGGGCTGCGTATGCCAAGGCTGCTCCCCACTGTCCGGCACCGGTTTCGGTGGTGATGTTTTCCACCCCTTCCTGTTTGCAGTAATAGGCTTGTGCTAAGGCGGAGTTTAGCTTATGTGAACCCATAGGGCTTACACTTTCATTTTTGAAATATATATGTGCGGGTGTCCCTATCGCCTCTTCCAGCCCATAGGCCCGCACAAGCGGTGTACTGCGGTAATACTTGTACATTTCCCTTACAGCTTCAGGAATCTCTATCCATTCATCCGTCTGGTTTAACTCCTGCCGGCACAATTCTTCAGCAAATATAGGATACAGGTCTTCTGGTTCAAGCGGACGGTGTGTGGCCGGATTAAGCGGCGGCAATGGTTTGTTGGGCATATCAGCCTGTATGTTGTACCAATAGTGTGGTATCTCGCTTTCGTCAAGGATAAATCTTTTTCTTCTGTCGCTCATAATGTTAGTATATTAATTGTTTTCACCGCCCAAATGTAGTTATTATTCCGCAAAATATGGCATTTATCCGTATATTTTTAAATATCCTCTTCAAAACTAAAAGAGAATACGCTACAATAACCAGTTCAATTTCGACATTGACAATTTGCCCCGCATCCTACATTATGTACTATGCCCGCACAGAATGCGTATTACTCTGATGGATAACGCATACTACACAGAAGTGCCACATATCATAAGTAAAAGAGCAGCAATAGTCTGTCTCCCGGAATGAAATGCAAAATTCATGATTTTCATAATGCAGATAGCCAGCCGCATGATAATTATCACTTACAAGCCACGTTAACCAATGTTACGTCATGTACAGTAAAATGTTCTAATAGGTCGTTGAAAAGTTCTATTTTGTATCTTTTGGCTAAAAAAACCTATAAAGGAATACAACCATACCCGATTTCTTTGTAAATTTGTGAAGCGGTTTAAGAGATAATGTTTTAAAAAGAATAATATAAAGATATTGCTTATGCCACAGATTGTTGGACATATTTCACAGGTGATAGGACCTGTCGTTGACGTTTACTTTGAAGCTCCGGAAGGTGCTGAACTGGTATTGCCGAACATACACGATGCCCTCGGAATCAGAAGGCCTAATGGCAAGCAACTGATAATAGAGGTGCAGCAGCACATAGGTGAAAACACCGTGCGTACCGTGGCTATGGACAGTACAGACGGTCTACAAAGAGGTATGAAAGTACGTCCGTTGGGTGGACCTATCACTATGCCTGTCGGCGAACAGATTAAGGGACGTCTGATGAATGTCGTCGGAGATTGCATAGACGGCATGAAAGAATTGGACCGCAACGGTGCCTACCCCATCCACCGCGAACCGCCCAAGTTTGAAGAGCTGACCACGGCACAGGAAGTGCTTTACACCGGAATCAAGGTAAT
>CAZYVE010000004.1:0-47818 GCA_964651035.1 uncultured Bacteroides sp. | reverse complement strand
AGTTTGAAGAGCTGACCACGGCACAGGAAGTGCTTTACACCGGAATCAAGGTAATAGACCTGTTGGAGCCTTACTGTAAGGGCGGAAAGATAGGCCTCTTTGGCGGAGCAGGCGTAGGCAAGACTGTGCTTATCCAGGAGCTGATTAACAACATAGCCAAAAAGCAACATGGCTTTTCTGTATTTGCCGGAGTTGGGGAACGTACACGTGAGGGTAATGACCTCTTGCGCGAGATGATCGAGTCTGGTGTCATCCGTTATGGCGATGAGTTTAAGAAAAGCATGGACGAAGGAAATTGGGACCTGTCGAAGGTGGATTATAATGAAGTATCCAAGTCACAGGTGACTTTGATATTCGGCCAGATGAATGAGCCGCCCGGGGCACGTCAGTCGGTGGCTTTGTCGGGACTGACAGTAGCCGAATCTTTCCGGGACATGGGAAGCGAGACCGACGGGCCGCGTGACATACTGTTCTTTATAGATAATATTTTCCGCTTCACGCAAGCAGGTTCAGAGGTTTCAGCATTGTTAGGGCGTGTACCTTCGGCCGTAGGATACCAGCCTACACTGGCTACGGAGATGGGTGCCATGCAAGAACGTATTACCTCAACGCGCAACGGCTCCATTACTTCGGTACAAGCAGTGTATGTTCCGGCAGACGACCTGACTGACCCTGCGCCAGCCACAACATTCACCCACCTGGACGCGACAACGGTTTTGAGCCGTAAGATTACAGAACTGGGCATCTATCCTGCCGTAGACCCCCTGGAGTCGACATCACGCATTCTCGACCCCCGCATTGTGGGCAAAGAGCATTATGAAGTGGCGCAACGGATAAAGCAGATTCTGCAACGGAACAAGGAGCTGCAGGATATTATCTCCATACTTGGCATGGAGGAATTGTCTGAGGCAGACCGGACTTTGGTAAATCGTGCGCGACGTGTGCAACGCTTCCTTTCACAACCGTTTGCGGTAGCCGAACAATTCACGGGAGTTCCAGGAACAATGGTAAACATAGAGGATACCATAAAAGGCTTTAAAATGATTCTGGACGGCGAAGTAGATTATTTACCCGAACCGGCTTTCCTCAACGTGGGAACCATAGAAGAAGCTATAGAAAAAGGTAAGAAACTGCTGGCTCAGGCAGGGAAAGCGTGATTAACATCATGGGAAGAATATTATATCTGGAAATCTTTTCACCTGAGAAAAAAATCTTCAGTGGAGAAGTAGAGAGCGTTACCTTGCCGGGAACAATGGGAACGTTTACTATCTTGCCACAACATGCACCCATAATATCATCTTTGCAGACAGGTATCTTGTCATACGTGACAAAAAACGGGGAACATAAAGAAGAGAAAATTCAGGACGGCTTTGTTGAGATGAATGCAAATAAAGTTTCTGTTTGCATAAGTTGATTAAACAAAAGGTGACAGTCATGCGGAAATATTTGTATGAAACGGCTTTATTGGTCTTACTGGCTGGAGTCTTGGGGGGATGGGTGTTCCACAGTCTCTACCCGGAGCAATATATCGCCGGTTATGTATGGATTCCGCTATACTTCTATATTATAGGCGCTTTGTTGACAGCATTTGTGGTAAAACAGGCGGGAAACAAAAAAAAAATGTTACAAGCTTATTTGTTGGAGAGAATGGTGAAGTTTTTTGTCTCCGTAGTGGCTATCATTATTTTCTGTGTTTCAACCCGCACGGATGCGGTACCGGTGGCTGTGGCTTTCATCATCAACTACATTATTTATTTAATATATGACTCTTGGTTCTTTACCCGTTTAGGGAAGACGAACCAAGGAACGGAAAATAAAAAAGGAATATGAAGCTAATACATATATTTATAGGGACATTGCTGGCATGCACAAGCTTTTATCCGGTGAAAGCTTATGCTGACAATATGGTTCTTCCTGTAAATGAGGCAGAAGAAAACACAGAGCAGACATCAAGTGCCGTTGCCGAAGAGAATCCTGTCGATGTAAAGAGCATAGTTTTGGGACACATCGGCGATGCTTACGAATGGCATGTTACTGATATCGGAGAAACAAAAATTGTCATTCCATTGCCTGTCATCGTTCATAGTAGTGAAACAGGGTGGCATGTTTTCCTGTCCTCGCGTCTGGAAGAAAATGGCGGGACATACAAAGGATTTTCTATTGCTCCGGCTGGCAGTCGGTACGAAGGGAAAATAGTAGAACATGATGCGTATGGTAATGAGGTACGTCCTTGGGACATATCCATCACAAAAGTAACATTTGCTTTGCTTTTCAATAGTGCACTGCTGGTAATTATAGTATTGGGGGTTGCCCGTTGGTATCGCAAACATTCTAAAGACAAAGTTGCTCCGGGCGGATTTGTGGGATTTATGGAGATGTTCATCATGATGATTAATGATGATGTCATAAAAAGTTGCGTGGGACCTAATTATCGTAAATTTGCCCCTTATCTGCTGACTGCATTCTTCTTCATTTTTATCAATAATCTGATGGGGTTGATACCTTTCTTTCCGGGAGGCGCCAATGTAACCGGTAACATAGCAGTGACATTTGTGTTGGCTTTATGCACATTCTTGGCTATAAACCTGTTTGGGAAAAAGCATTATTGGAAAGATATTTTCTGGCCGGATGTACCTTGGTGGTTGAAGGTTCCCATTCCAATGATGCCTATCATAGAATTGTTTGGCATTTTTACCAAGCCATTTACGTTGATGATTCGTCTTTTTGCCAATATGCTGGCAGGACACATGGCCATGCTGATTCTTACCTGTCTGGTATTTATCTCCGCTAGTATGGGGCCTGCACTAAACGGCTCGCTTACTGTGGTTTCGGTACTGTTCAATATATTTATGAACGCATTAGAATTATTGGTAGCTTTCATCCAGGCATATGTGTTTACCATATTGTCGTCCGTCTTTATCGGACTGGCTCAGGACAGTAAATCTGAATGAATCTATGTTATGGAAACGTCAATAAATAAATCAATTAAATAACCAATTAAAAACTGAAAGTTATGTTATTATCTGTATTGTTGCAAGCTGCTGTGGCAGGTGTTGGTATTACTAAAATGGGCGCTGCAATTGGTGCCGGTTTGGCTGCAATTGGTGCCGGTATCGGTATCGGTAAAATTGGTGGTTCCGCAATGGAGGCTATTGCACGCCAACCGGAAGCATCAAGCGATATCCGCAGTAACATGATTATTGCCGCAGGGTTGATTGAAGGCGTCGCTTTGTTGGCAGTCATACTATGTTTGCTGACTTTCCTCTTGTCATAAATCTGTAAATCTTGCAATCTGACTGTTCTGCCAAGTATTGATATGACCGAACTGTCAGATGCTTAATTGAATATCGAATATGTCATTGTTAACACCCGATAGTGGTTTGCTTTTTTGGATGTTCCTTTCGTTTGCAGTGGTATTTGTGATACTTGCAAAATATGGGTTCCCTGTCATTGTAAAGATGGTGGAAGAACGCAAGGCTTACATTGACCATTCGATGGAAGTAGCTCGTGAGGCAAATGAGAAATTCTCCAAAATAAAGGAAGAGACAGAAGCCTTGATTGCTGCTGCCGACAAGGAACAGGGACGTATTGTGCGGGAAGCTATGACTGAACGAGACAGAATCATAAGCGAAGCTCGCAAACAAGCTGAAGCTGTAGCCAAGAAAGAACTGGACGAAGTAAGAAAACAAATACAGCAGGAAAAAGAAGAAGCTATACGCGATCTCCGCCGTCAGGTTGCCGTATTGTCTGTAGATATTGCAGAGAAAGTTATCCGCAAACATCTTGACAAGGGGGATGAACAGATGGAGATGATAGACCGCATGCTGGATGAAATGCTGTCTGTTAGTGGTAAGAATTAGATAATGTAGGCCAGATAGGAATCACTGAGCCATTGATCAATAAAAGTATATGGACATAGGAATTATTTCGATGCGGTATGCTAAGGCTTTGAAAGGGTTTGCCAAAGACAAAGGCACTGAAGATACTGTATATAAAGAGTGCAGCATGCTTTCAGAAAATTTTTGCAAGTATCCGGATCTGCGCAATGCCCTTGAAAATCCGTTGCTGCCGCGCAAAGAAAAGTATGCTTTGGTATGTGCGGCAGCAGCAGACAATGGGGCAGTGGATAAAACATTCTCTGATTTCCTCAAACTGGTGTTGAAACAGCACCGTGAGAGATTCCTACAGTATATGTGCCTTTCATACATGGATTTATACAGGAAGAGCAAGCATATAGGAGTAGCCAGACTCATAACGGCCGTACCGATAAGTGAGAAGGTGGCTTCCCGTATCCGGAATAGTGCCTCTTCTATGCTGCATGCCAAGATGGAATTGCAGACAGAAGTGAACGAAGCATTGGAGGGCGGCTTCATCTTCGATATTAATGGTTATAGATTGGATGCCAGTATCGCTACACAGCTGAAGAGAATGAAACAACAGTTTATTGACAAAAACAGGAGAATCGTATAACGGATGGGCTGACCTTTGGATGAAGCATTAAAGGGTTCATATTCATTGTGCGTCAGCCAATTAATTACTACAAATATGTTATCTGAAAATATAAAAGTAAGTGAAGTTTCCGATGTCCTTCGCAAACAGTTGGAAGGCATCGAGGCTCAAGTATCTCTTGATGAGATAGGTACTGTGCTTCAGGTGAGCGATGGTGTAGTACGTATCTATGGCTTGCGCAATGCTGAAGCCAGCGAACTGCTCGAGTTTGAAAACGGCATTATGGCCATTGTGATGAATCTGGAGGAAGATAATGTTGGGGCTGTATTGCTCGGTCCTACAGACAAGATTAAAGAAGGCTATACGGTTAGACGCACCAAACGCATCGCTTCGATCATGGTAGGTGAGAGCATGCTTGGCCGTGTCATCGATCCGTTGGGCGTTCCTATCGACGGAAAGGGACTTATCGGCGGTGAACTTTGTGAGATGCCGTTGGAGCGCAAAGCACCGGGTGTCATCTACCGCCAGCCGGTAAACCAACCGCTGCAAACAGGATTAAAAGCCGTAGATGCAATGATTCCTATAGGGCGAGGCCAGCGTGAATTGATTATCGGTGACCGTCAGACAGGGAAAACATCAATTGCAATAGATACAATCATCAACCAACGCAACAACTACGAGGCGGGTGACCCTGTATATTGCATCTATGTGGCCATCGGACAGAAAGGTTCCACTGTCGCAAGTATTGTTAACACCTTACGCCAATATGGTGCAATGGACTATACCATAGTAGTTGCAGCCACAGCCAGTGATCCTGCTGCACTGCAATATTATGCACCTTTCGCCGGTGCTGCCATTGGAGAGTATTTCCGTGATACCGGGCGACATGCATTGGTGGTTTATGACGACCTATCAAAACAGGCGGTTGCATATCGTGAGGTTTCATTGATTCTCCGCCGTCCTTCGGGACGTGAAGCATATCCAGGAGATATCTTCTACCTGCATTCACGACTTCTGGAACGTGCGGCGAAAATCATCAGTCAAGAGGAAGTGGCCAGTCAAATGAATGATTTGCCAGATAGTTTGAAAGGTAAAGTCAAAGGCGGCGGCTCATTGACTGCATTGCCTATCATAGAAACTCAGGCAGGTGACGTATCGGCCTACATCCCCACCAATGTGATATCCATTACTGACGGACAGATATTCCTTGACACCAACCTGTTCAACCAAGGTAACCGTCCGGCGATAGATGTCGGCATATCGGTGAGCCGCGTTGGCGGTAACGCACAGATAAAGGCCATGAAAAAAGTTGCCGGTACACTTAAAATCGACCAGGCACAATACCGTGAGCTGGAAGCATTCTCAAAATTCAGCGGTGACATGGATGCCGTTACAGCCTTGACCATAGACAAGGGTCAGAAGAATACTCGCCTGCTGGTGCAGCCTCAATATAACCCTATGCCGGTTGAAAAGCAAATAGCCATACTATATTGCGGGACACATGGCTTGTTGAAAGACATTCCGCTGGCCAAGGTGAGCGACTTCGAAAGCAGCTTCCTGAAATATCTTGAGGTAAACATGCAGACCGAAGTACTGGATGAATTGAAGAAAGGCAATATAAACGATGAGGTGTGCCGCAAAATTGAAAAGGTCGCAGCATTGACTGCAAAACAGTTCATGTAAAAATCGGATTAAAATATGGCTTCACTAAAAGAGGTTAAAAACAGGATTAACTCTGTCAAGAGCACGCGCCAGATTACATCGGCAATGAAGATGGTGGCATCTGCCAAATTGCACAAGGTACAAAGCAGAATAGAAAATATGTTGCCTTACCAGCAGAAGCTGAATGAAATATTAGTAAACTTCCTGCGTGCGGATGTCTCAATCGAATCCTCTTATGCTGAAGTAAGACCGGTTTCACGTGTTGCCATTGTGGTATTTTCATCAAACACATCCTTGTGTGGTGCCTACAATTCCAATATCGCAAGGTTGCTTGAGAAAACATTGGGTGAGTACAGTACACTGGGCAAGGAAAATATCCTGCTTTACCCAGTGGGCAGGAAAGTCGAGGAAGCCGTAGTAAAATTAGGCTATAAGCCGCAAGGCAGTTTCCAGACAATGGCGGAAAGGCTCAACTATGCAGACTCGAACTCGCTGGCAAACGAACTGACGAAGCTTTTTGCAGAGAAGAACGTAGACCGCATAGAACTGCTCTACCACCATTTCAAATCGGCAGGTTCACAAGTCCTTCTACGGGAAGACTATCTCCCCATAGACCTGAAGAAGATTCTGGACAACGCCTCCGACAGTAAAGGGAACAACGGAAGTTTCAACAATGACTATATTGTAGAACCATCCGTTCCATCGCTGATAGCCGGCCTTTTACCGAAAGTGCTGAGCCAGAAAATATACACAGTATTGCTTGACTCCAACGCATCAGAACACGCAGCACGTATGCTGGCAATGCAGACTGCCACGGACAATGCCGACGAATTGATACAAGATCTGACAATACAGTACAACAAGACACGCCAGCAGGCTATCACAAATGAGTTGCTTGATATAATAGGAGGCAGTACCAAGTAGGGCTTTTCTCTGGACAAGACCGTTTGCTTTCGTTTATATTCAATATTATCAGGTGCAGCCTGATATTGCAATCTGCAACATGTTGCGGACACGACATGAACATATCGAAAACTATGTTTCAATATCTCATGCCCATGCCGGAAACATATTGCAGATTTTTCGTTTATACCGGTTTCCCGATTCCGGCAATGAAAGGAGGAACGTCCTTGTTTTCAGCATGATAAATTGTAAATTCGTGACTTTTTCCAAAAATAGTCCGAAATATATTTTTCAGACCCGCGAAAAAGCTATATATTTGCAATCCAAAAAATTAGGTAATCATTAGTAACAATATTTTTTTTAAAGACATGACTAAAGCTGACATTGTAAACGAAATTACAAAGAACACGGGAATCGACAAGGCCACAGTACTCGCTACTGTAGAAGCGTTCATGGAAACCGTAAAGGCGTCTTTATCCAACAATGAGAATGTTTATCTCCGCGGTTTTGGTAGTTTCATAGTGAAAAAAAGAGCACAGAAAACAGCTCGCAATATCTCTAAGAACACTACTATAATAATACCGGAACACAATATTCCGGCATTCAAACCAGCCAAGACATTCACCATCTCTGTAAAGAAATAAGTAAATTATTAACCCATAAAATTTTATAACTATGCCAAGTGGTAAAAAGAAAAAAAGACATAAAATGTCAACACACAAACGTAAGAAAAGGCTAAGAAAAAACAGACATAAAAGCAAGAAGTAAATAAATATCTTAGTCTGGAACGGTGAATAAAGAACAAACTTGTGAAGCCTTGTCTTGCAGGTTTGTTCTTTGTTTAGAAAAAGAAAATGACGGGAAACTACCGTGTAGAGCCTGGCAGACCGAACTTGCGTCAATACATAGTGTAGTATCTTGTCTTGGATTAATCAAAACTTTATTAAAAGCGAAACGATTGTGACAAGCGAACTCGTTGTAGATGTGCGGCCCAAGGAAGTTTCCATCGCCTTGCTTGAGGACAAGAGCCTGGTGGAACTGCAAAGCGAAGGTAGGAACATATCTTTTTCCGTGGGTAACATATATTTGGGGCGCATCAGAAAAATGATGCCCGGGCTGAATGCCTGCTTCGTGGACGTAGGTTATGAGAAAGACGCTTTTCTTCATTATTTAGACTTGGGGCCACAGTTCAGGTCGCTGGAAAAATACGTGCGGCAGACCCTGAGTGACAAAAAAAAAATCAATCCGATAACCAAAGCATCAATACTTCCCGATTTGGAAAAAGAGGGAACAGTGTCGAATACTCTGAAGGTTGGACAGGAAGTCATCGTACAGATTGTAAAAGAGCCTATTTCTACAAAAGGGCCTAGACTGACGTGCGAATTGTCCTTTGCCGGAAGATACCTGGTACTAATACCGTTCAATGACAAAGTTTCCGTCTCGCAGAAAATCAAGTCGGGCGAAGAACGTGCACGCCTGAAACAGCTGCTTATGAGCATCAAACCGAAAAATTTCGGTGTAATAGTGCGCACAGTAGCCGAAGGCAAACGAGTGGCCGAACTTGACGGAGAGCTTAAACTGTTGATAAAACACTGGGAAGATGCAGTGGCAAAAGCACAGAAAGCCACAAAATTCCCTACACTGATTTATGAAGAGACAAGCCGTGCAGTAGGATTATTGCGCGACATATTCAATCCATCCTTTGAGAATATATATGTCAACAGCGAAGCTGTATTCCATGAAATAAAGGACTATGTCACACTCATAGCTCCCGAGCGTGCAGGTATTGTCAAAATGTACAAAGGCAAGATACCTGTGTTCGATAATTTCGGAATAACCAAGCAGATAAAATCTTCATTCGGAAAAATCGTTTCATACAAGAGTGGAGCATATCTCATTATAGAACATACTGAAGCTCTGCATGTAGTGGACGTGAACAGCGGTAACCGCATGAAGAATGCCAACGGCCAAGAAGCGAATGCACTGGAGGTGAATCTGGGAGCTGCTGATGAACTGGCACGGCAGCTAAGATTAAGGGACATGGGAGGCATCATAGTAATAGACTTCATAGACATGAGCGAGCCTGAAAACAGGCAGAAGCTATACGAACGTATGTGCCACAATATGCAAAAAGACAGGGCAAGACATAATATATTGCCTCTAAGCAAATTCGGATTGATGCAGATAACACGCCAACGGGTGCGCCCGGCCATGGACGTAAATACCATGGAAGACTGTCCCACATGTTTTGGAAAGGGTAAGATAAAATCTTCTATCCTCTTCACAGACACGCTGGAGAGCAAGATTGATTATCTGGTAAACAAACTGAAGATAAAGAGTTTCTCATTGCACATCCACCCATACGTTGCAGCTTACGTCAACCAGGGATTTATGTCATTGAAACGTAAATGGCAACTAAAATATGGGTTTGGCATAAAAATCATTCCAAACCAGAAGCTGGCTTTCCTACAGTACATATTCTATGACTCGCACGGCGATGAAATAGATATGAAAGAAGAAATTGAAATCAAATAAAATGTAATAGTCAAGGTACTATATGTTCTTGTTCTTCTTAAAGCACTCTAATGAGTTTTCAAGACTAAAGTGGATAGTTCCGAAAGATATACTCAAAGAGTGAGCCGGACTTCGGAAAAGTTTCCGTAATCCGGCTCATTCTCTGTATATACAGTCGTCCCGAGTTTATGACTGCGGCTTATTTGCTGTAAGAGTAAGGGAAATCTGCTTCTCCGGTACCTCTCTCCGTATTAGGTACGCTGTCCATCTGCAGATGGAATTCACCGCCTTGTGTCAGTTCGTCATGTGTCATATAGTTGCGGGTAAAGTCTTGTCCGTTAAGTGTGGCACTGCGTATATAGCGGTTGACACTGGATACACTGTCAGCATGTATGACGAATGTCTTACCGTCCGGAAGTGAAAGCGTGGCTTTGCTGAACAAGGGGGTGCCCAACGCATACTCTCCTGTACCCGGACAGACAGGATAGAAGCCGAGTGCTGTGAATACATACCATGCCGATGTCTGGCCGTTGTCCTCATCACCGCAATAGCCTTCGGGACCGGAATTGTACAGACGGTCCAGTACTTCACGGGCATGATACTGGGCTCTCCAAGGACATCCTACGTAGTCATACAGATAAATAGCATGCTGAACAGGCTGGTTACCGTGGGCGTATTGTCCCATGTCGAGAGCAGCCATCTCTGCCATCTCGTGTATGACAAAGCCATAAGTACCGTAGTTGAACGTGTTTGGTGCCACAAACATGGAGTCGAGACGGGCTGCCATGACATCATGTCCGCCCATAAGCGAGGCCAAACCTTCGGGATCGTGGAATACGCTCCAGGTCCAGTGCCACGAACAACCTTCGGTGAAAGGTCCTCCCCATTCTGTAGCATCGAAATCTTTGCGCCAGTTTCCTTTAGAGTCTTTCGCCCACACGAAGCCTTTTTCCGGATAATACAGGTTACGGTAGTTTTGTGCTCTCCGGTAGTAAGAATCTGCCACTTCCTTGTTGCCTATGGATTCGGCAAAACGAGCTACGCACCAGTCGGCATAGGCATATTCCAGGGTTTTTGCGGTAGCTTCGGGCACTTCGGGATATGGCACGTAGCACAGTTTGTCATAGTATTCGTAACCGTCACGCCCAACAGAGGCTATTTGCGGATGGCGTGCCTCGGTCTGGTTTATCATGGCCTCAAGTGCCTTGTCCGGGTCGATGGTGCGGATACCTTTTACCCATGCATCTGTCAGCAGCGAGATGGAGTTGTTGCCTATCATGCAACCTCGATGTCCCGGGCTTGCCCACTCGGGCATGAAACCGCTCTCTTCATAAGCGTTGATGATGGACTGTGTAACACGTTCGCTCACCTCCGGATATACTAACGTGAATAGTGGGTGTACCGCACGGAATGTGTCCCAGAATCCATTGTCTGTGTACATATATCCATTGTGCACCTGTCCGTCGTACGGACTGTAATAATAAGGATTTCCATTGGAGTCTGGTTCATAAAATTCGCGTGGGAACAGCAGAGTGCGGTATAGGCAGGAATAAAAAGTTTTGCATTGCTCATCTGTACCGCCCTCCACACGGATACGTCCTAACATATTGTTCCATAGGCGACGGGCATCTGCCACCACTTCGTCGTAAGCACGTCCTTTTACTTCTCGGTTGAAGTTAAGCTGTGCCTGTGCCGAACTGATAAAAGACGAAGCGGAGCGGATAGTCAGGGTCTCACCCGGCTGCAGGTCGAACTTGGCGTAAGCACAAGCATTTTCATCTGTGCCGGCATCAATCATGGGCTTGTCGAACTCAACGATAAAATAGTTGCCGAAATTGTCGGGTACACCGCCGTTGTTGTAGCGCGTTATGCCACAAATACGGTTGTTGGTGCGGTCTACTTCCACGCTGCCGTCATTACGGTAGGCGTCCACCACAATATACTGTTCTCCGTCTTCCGGGTACGTCACTTCCATCACCATTCCGCGTGAGGTAGCAGACAGTGCGGCTGTCATGCCATTGTCAAAGGTTACGCGGTATTCTTCAGGAGATGCTACCTCATTGTCATGCGAGAATGCCGCCCCACGCTCCTTGTCGGACATCCGCAACTCTCCTGATACAGGCATGATGGAGAAAGTACCGTAATCGTTGATCCAAGGACTCGGCTGATGTGTTTGCCTGAAGCCACGTATCAGATTGTCTTTGTAGGTATACATCCAGCCACTGCCATTTTCTCCGGTCTGCGGACTCCAGAAGTTCATTCCCCACGGAACGGCTACTGCCGGATATGTATTGCCGTGCGAGAATTCAAATACTGATGCAGTTCCCATAAGTGGGTTGACCATGTCAGTCAATGAAGCATCATTTACATCCTTTTGCCCGCATGATGCAAGCATAAGGCACAAGCTGTAAACAGCGATTAATGTTTTCTTCATAGCAGTTCAAAAAAATACATTAGCGTTAGTGTCGTTTAATGCTGTAGAATAAACCGGAGATGCAAGTGGAGGAGAGTTACATCGCTGGAGTGCTACAGTAGTCCATGCAGGACATGGTTTGTGGTGCAAAAATACGAAATAATCCTATAATCCGGTACATACAGCAGATAAATCATATTCGCGGAACAGTAATAAAAGGCAGTCGACCTGTTCTGTTGCTATCTGCAAGCAATGCTTGTTCAGTGGTTGGAAAAATATTACTTTTGTCACCGACATGGCAGGCATTTATATACATGTACCATTCTGCAAGACGCGGTGTATCTATTGCGACTTCTACTCTACAACACGCTATGAGTTGAAAGCGCGCTATGTGGAGGCTTTGTGCAGGGAGCTGCGTATGCGTAAGGATTATCTGGGAGATGAGCCTGTTGAAACCGTTTATTTCGGTGGAGGTACACCATCCTTGCTTGGTGGAGACGATTTTGAAAAGATATTTCGAACACTTGACGAAACTTTCGGTCTGGGGAATGCTGCCGAAATTACATTGGAAGCCAATCCGGATGATTTGACAGAAGAGTATGTGGCAATGCTGTCCGGTTTGCTCTTCAACCGCCTGAGCATGGGTGTGCAGACCTTCGATGACGGTGCTCTGAAGTTGTTGGGAAGGAGGCATGGGGCATTACAGGCCATACGTGCTGTGGAACGCTGCCGTGCATCGGGTTTCGCCAATATAAGTATAGACCTAATATACGGTCTTCCCGGTGAGACGGACAGCCAATGGGCTCGTGACCTTGAACTGTCTACAGCACTCGGCGTGGAGCATATTTCTGCATATCTCCTGACCTGCGAAAAGGATACGCCCCTCTACCGGATGCTATTGGAAGGTAAAGTATGCGAAGTGGACGAGAAAACCAGCCTGCGATTTTTCTACAAACTGACAGAACTGCTCGACAAGGCCGGATATATACATTATGAGATTTCCAATTTCTGCAGGCCTGGATACCAATCACGCCATAACAGTTCGTATTGGGAAGGGATTCCTTATCTGGGATGTGGTCCTTCAGCCCATTCATTCGATACACGTAGTCGCGAATGGAATACGTCTTCGCTGGAAACATACATCACATCCATAGAACAAGGATGGCGTCCCTACGAGAAGGAAATGCTGGATGAGAACACACGCTATAACGAGTACATAATGACCGGATTGCGTACTAAGCGGGGGGTATCGTTAAGGACAATAGAAGAACGATTCGGCACGGAGATGCGCCGATACAGCCTGCGCATGGCTTATCCTCATTTGCAGAGGGGGACAATCCGCATTGAGGGAGAGTGGCTTAGACTTGAGAAGAAAGGAGTATTCGTATCGAATGATATCATTAGTGACTTCATGAGGATAGATTGACTCCGTGGTAATAAATGTGCGTAAAATAATACTATAATATTGTGAATTAACCTGTGATGATTTATTACGAAAGTTCTGTATAAGCTAACCTCTGTTCAGAATAAAGCCCGTTGGTTTGTCTGTTCTGTTCTATGTGTACCGGTAAAGCTTTACATGGCTAAAGTAGATAGTATCATAAAAAATGAGTTTGCTATTGTCGTTTTTCGTTCTTTCTTTTTAACTTTGTGCTGTAGATTAACAGATAACGTTGACGGCCATGAAATACAAATTATTGGTTCTGGATGTAGATGGAACATTGCTTAATAATGAGTTGGAGATTACCGCGCGGACATCAACCGCTTTGCTGAAAGCCCAGCAGACAGGGGTGAAAATAGTACTGGCTTCAGGCAGACCTTCTCATGGGATTATGCCGCTGGCTGAAAAACTTGAACTGGACAACTACGGTGGGCTTGTGGTATCTTACAACGGATGTCAGATTATCAAAACAGAAAATGGAGAGATATCGTTTGAACGGCGCATCAATCCTGAAATGTTACCTTATCTGAAGAGAAAAGCCACTAAGAAAGGATTTTCTTTCTTTACGTACAATGGCGATATACTTATAACGGACAGTCCTGATAATCCGCATATACAACAAGAGGCGCGTCTGAACAATTTGATGATTGTGACTGAAAGTGAGAATGCCATGCCAGACGGCTTTGCACCATGTAAATGCGTTCTGGTGAGTGACGACGAGGACGCATTGGTGGATTTGGAGAAACATTGGAAGAAACGGCTTGACGGGACACTGGATGTTTTCCGTTCGGAACCCTATTTCCTGGAAGTCGTACCTTGTGGAACAGACAAAGCCAGTACACTCGGCATCGTGATGGAGCAACTGGGAGTGAGCAGCGAGCAAACCATAGCCATTGGTGATGGCGTGTGCGACGTAACCATGCTGCAGTCTGTCGGACTTGGTGTGGCCATGGGTCATGCTCCGGATTCAGTAAAGGTCTGTGCTGATTATGTGACAAAATCAAATGAGGAAGACGGGGTTGCACTTGCTGTTGAGAAACTGATACTGCAGGAGGTACATGCGTCAGAAATACCTCTCGATTTCTTGAATGAACAGACACGGCTCGCATTGATGGGCAATCTGGGAATACAATACACTTATGCTTCCATAGACAGGGTAGAAGCAACCATGCCTGTCGACAGGCGTACACGTCAGCCCTTCGGCATATTACACGGAGGTGCAACCCTTGCTCTGGCAGAGACGGTAGCCGGACTGGGTTCTATGCTCAGCAGCAAGCCAGATGAGATAGTGCTTGGCATGCAAATAAGCGGGAACCATATATCGTCTGCACATGAGGGTGATACAGTACGTGCCGTAGCCACTATTGTGCATAAAGGGCGTTCATCGCATGTCTGGAATGTTGACGTATTTACATCCACCAACAAACTTGTATCGTCCGTACGGGTCGTGAACAGTATAATAAAAAAACGTTAACCATATTTGCTGTGTTTGGGTGCATGACATGATTGCCTGGTGAACATGGTCTGAATGTCAGCATCCTTCTCCGTTTATCAGTGTTTGTACGATCCGTTCTGCAGTCCGACCGTCCCAGCGATCGGGCAAAATAGCGTGCTTCCATTCACCGTGCATCAACCGGTCTAATGCTGCAGCAAGTGCAAATGTATTCTCACCCACCAGCTCATTGGTGCCTATTCTCCATGTTTCAGGATGTTCTGCATAGGTGTTGAGCGTGATGCAAGGTACATCGAGAAAGGTAGCTTCTTCTGCTATGTTGCCAGAGTCTGTTACTATTCCTTTAGCCTGGTTTATAAGGAATCCGAAGTGCAGATAACTTTGCGGCGGCAGCAAATGCAGGTTAGGAGTCTTTGCAGACATGGCTTCAGACAGAGCTTTCTTGACATACGGATGCAGCGGTGCAACCACCGGTATTTCTCCGGCCTTGTCCATCAGGGTCTGCATGAGTGATGCCAGCACATGTCTTTTCTCCAGCAGGTCGTGCCTGTTAAGGGTGAGCAGCAGATAATTCCCTTTGTGCAAGCCCAGACTGTCGAACCACATCGGTTGCAACAATCGATGGCGGTTGTAGCGGATTGTGTCTATGAGAATGTTTCCTACATAATAAATATATTCAGGTATCATGCCCTCTTGGTTCAGGTTGCGGTTTGCCACCATGCCGGCAGTAAACAGGTAGTCGGATATGGCATCCACTATCGTACGGTTCACCTCCCGTGGCATGTTCATGTCAAACGAGCGTGTTCCTGCAATGACGTGTGCTACTTTCAGACCACGTTTCTTGGCAACGATGGCGCAACTCATGCTGGCCGTCATGTCATCTACCACGAGTACCACTTGCGCCGGGTTGTCATGCAGCTCTTTTTCGAACGCCAGCATTATGCCTGCCGTAACCTGTGAATGTTCATGCCCCGTTACTCCCAGGTAAGCATCCGGTTTCGGCATGTCCAAGTCCGAGAATAAAGACGGCTCCAGGCTTTGGTCGTCTTCCGGGCCGGTATAGATTATCCGGTATGAAATCCGTTTGCCGGCCTCTTGTGCGGCATTGATAGCCCGGCAGATGGGTGCAATCTTCATGAAATTGGGCCGTGCCCCTGCTACAATAGTTATTTTCATATATAATGTTGGATTTTGACAGCGCAAATGTACGTTTTCTATGTGATTTTTTTGTTCCTTTGCGCCCGTTAAATAGGATAGTTTTAAATAATATCTTATAAATCCAATGCCTACGTTCGTTCAGATTCTCGATTTTATAGGTACTTTTGCTTTTGCCATAAGCGGCATAAGGCTTGCCTCAGCCAAACGTTTCGATTGGTTTGGCGCGTATGTGGTTGGTTTTGCAACAGCTATAGGCGGGGGGACAATCCGTGATGTCCTGCTTGATGTTACTCCGGCCTGGATGCTCAATCCTATATACCTTATTTGCACCGGCTTAGCACTGTTCTGGGTAATAGCCTTCGGCCGTTATCTTATCCACCTGAACAATACATTTTTCATATTCGACAGTATAGGTCTGGCACTATTTACCGTGGTTGGAGTAGAGAGAAGCATATCGTTGGGCTATCCGTTCTGGGTCGCAATAATAATGGGCAGTATGACCGGAGCGGCCGGCGGGGTAATACGCGATGTATTCATTAACGAAATTCCTCTGATATTCCGCAAAGAGATTTATGCTATGGCATGTGTATTGGGCGGAATCATATATTGGTTATGTACACTAATGCATTTCGATGCTCTTGTGTGCCAGACAGCTGCTGGTATATCCGTGTTCCTGACGCGTGTGCTGGCCGTGAAATACCGGATTTGCTTGCCTATATTATCAGGGCAAGGGAAAAAGGATGCATAACAGCTGGGAATATGTTTGACTGAAGGTTGCTTTCTGTTGTAGAGATCGATACGATATGTTGGTGATGGAAGCAAGTTGAGACGGAATGTTTCTTAATAAACTCAAACGATGAAACAACCTTTGGAGTTAGCGCAGTATCTTTGCAAGTAAAGAAAACTTAAACATCGGAAAAGGTTTTGAAGCACACTTTATTACTATCTTGCTGCATGATATTATGGCTGGCGGGGGGCGTACACGCACAGCAGACGGGTGAAGATGCCATTAAAGAATATTTACGCGATAACGGCATAGCGATAACCGACAATAACAAAGTGCAATTGCTGATGAACGGGCACGAGAAGTTTGCCGACCTGTTCAGAGCCATACAGCAGGCACGTCACCACATTCATCTGGAATATTTTAACTTTCGCAACGACTCGATAGCTAATGCTCTGTTTGACCTTCTGGCACATAAGGCGGCCGAAGGAGTGGAGGTGCGTGCCTTGTTCGATGCTTTTGGCAACTGTTCAAACGACCGTCCCCTTAAAAACGAGCATCTACGTCTCATACGTGAAAGAGGGATTGAAATCGTCAAGTTCGACCCCATAACATTTCCTTACATAAACCATGCTGTGCACCGTGACCATCGTAAGATTGTTGTCATAGACGGGACCATAGCTTATACTGGCGGTATGAACATTGCCGATTACTATATATATGGTCTGCCGGAGATAGGTCAGTGGCACGATATACACATGCGCCTTGAGGGAGATGCCGTGCGCTACCTGCAGGGTATATTCCTGACAATGTGGAATCGGGAGACTGGACAACACATAGGCGGTCCGGAATATTTTCCTGATGCGCAGCAGATACCTGACAGCCTTTGTGCAGAGACGGGTATCGTAGATCGTACTCCACGCAAAACGCCAAGAGCAATAACTCACGCTTATACGACAGCAATCAGCAGTGCAAAGAATAGCATACAGATAGTGAACCCTTATTTCGTGCCTACCAGATCTGTACGCAAGGCTTTGAAGAAGGCTTTGAAGAACGGTACCGAAGTGGAAATAATGATACCGTCGGTATCAGACGTGCCATTCACTCCCGAGGCTTCGCTTTACATTGTACACAAGCTGATGAAACGCGGGGCAAAAATAT
The DNA here is from genome assembly GCA_964651035.1 of uncultured Bacteroides sp. GTDB lineage: Bacteria > Bacteroidota > Bacteroidia > Bacteroidales > Bacteroidaceae > Bacteroides. Next base: position 29,940 of record CAZYVE010000004.1, on the reverse strand, counting down.
ATCTGTTCAACGGCGGTTTCCATCATTCTAAGGTGATGACAGTGGACAATGCCTATTGCACCGTGGGCACAGCCAACCTCAACAGCCGCAGCTTGCGATATGATTACGAAACAAATGCCCTTATCTTCGACTTGCGTACCACAAAGCAATTGAGTGACATGTTTATACGCGATAGACAGAATAGTACCCTGCTTACGCCTGAGGTCTGGAAGAAACGTACAGCATGGAAAAAGTTTGTGGGATGGTTCGCACATCTGTTCACTCCGGTGCTGTAGCCGTTTTCCCTACCTTAATAATAAAAATAGAGAGGGGTTTATTCGTACATGGCTCCCTCTCTATCGGTTATAGTATTACGTTAAATGCCGAGTGATTTACGCACTGTTTCCACCTTTACGGCAGCTCCGGCTTCGGCCTCAGCATAACATCCAGGGCATTTCATCCTGCCTTTGACTTCGATGTAGAACTTTATTTTAGGCTCCGTGCCCGATGGGCGAACAGAAATCTTCGTGCCATCTTCGGTGAAGAATTGCAGCACGTTGGATGTCTCAGGCATCAGCAAATCTGTCGTATTACCTTGTGCATCTGTGGCTTTCAATGTTTTGTAATCTTTGACAAGCGTTACCGGTGAGTCTCCGATTTTACTTGGAGGATTGGAGCGTAGGTTATCCATCATAGCCTTGATTTCTTCTGCGCCACTCTTGCCTGGCTTAACAACGTTTACGGTAGTTTCTTTAGAGAAACCATACTCAATGTAAATTTCCATGAGTATCTCATATAGAGTCTTCCCCTGGTCTTTGGCCCATGCGCATATTTCAGCCAACAGCGAGCAGGCGGATACAGCATCCTTATCGCGTACGAAATCTTCAGCCAGGAATCCGTAACTTTCTTCGCCTCCGCCTATATATTGTTGTTGGCCTTCGCTCAAGCGTATCTCGCGAGCTATCCACTTAAACCCAGTATAACAGTCGCGCATCTCAATGTTGTTCTTATCTGCAATGGCCTTTATAAGTTCGGTGGTAACTATAGTTTTCACAATAAAGTCCGTTGGCTGCATCTTGCCTTTGGCAATTCTGTTTTTTATGATGTAGTACAGGAATATGAGGCATGTCTGGTTCCCGTTCAACAAAATCCACTCACCTTTGTCATCCTTGCATGCCATTCCCAGACGGTCGGCATCAGGATCGCTTGCCATTGCAATGTCAGCATCCAGTTCTTTAGCCAGCTTTATGGCAAGTGTCATAGCTTCCGCATTCTCGGGGTTAGGTGATATTACGGTTGGGAAATTCCCGTCTTTCACCATCTGTTCCTCAACGCAATGCACATTCTCAAATCCCCATGTTTTTAGCGAACGCGGTATCAGTGTGCGTCCTGCTCCATGCAACGGGGTGTAGACAATACATAAGTCTTTCTGCCGCTTGATGACTTCCGGGTCGATGGATATTCCGTACACCATATCAAGATAGACTTTGTCCACGTCTTCTCCGATAATTTGTATCAGATCTTTGTTGCCTTCAAACTTTATATCATCTATCTTGACTTTGTTTACTTCCTCTATTATATCGATATCATGCGGAGCCAGTACTTGTGCTCCGTCTTCCCAATAAGCCTTATATCCATTGTATTCGCGCGGATTGTGGCTTGCCGTGATATTTATACCGCTTTGGCAACCCAAATGGCGTATGGCAAAAGAGACTTCCGGGGTAGGTCTCAGGTCGTCGAAAAGATATACCTTGATACCGTTGGCAGAGAATATTTCTGCCGATATTTCAGCAAACTTGCGGCTGTTATTCCGGCAGTCATGACCCACTACAACGGATATTTGTCCTTTTCCTGCAAAGCATTTGTTCAGGTAGTTTGCCATGCCTTGTGTAGCAGCACCTATGGTGTAAATGTTAATCCTATTGCTGCCTGCACCCATTGTACCTCTCAAACCACCCGTACCAAACTCAAGATCCTTGTAGAAACTGTCTATTAGTTCGGTTTTGTCGGGATTATCCAGCATGCGCTTTACTTCATCCCTGGTTTCCTTGTCATACGCCGGTGTTAGCCATTGTTCGGCTTTTTCGGTTACTAATTTGATTAATTCTTGATTATCCATACTGATATGTTATATTTAATGATCAATATTCTTTACAGAATACCATGTCCTGACAAAGGTATGCAGATAAAATGAATAAACAAATCTTTATTCTGGTATTTTATAGCGTTCGCCAGTCTGTTTGATATATTCTTTCAGGAAGTTTTCAGGATATCCCGGCCGTATTACTCCGGCTGGTTGCCCAATGGAATTGCGTTCAAAACTTCCATCTTCGGTAGTCCTTCGTATTACACCGTCGTTGTATTTCACTATCAGGTATTCACCAAGACGCTTCCATGTATCGAATGTACTTTGGGCTGTCATGTTAGTATAGTTGGTAAGCATAGCTTTGGCCTTGGCAGGATCGCTTTCCAACAAGGCTATGGCAGCAGACTCTATGCCCTGCTGGGCATCGTTGAAAGAGGTTTCTAGTTGCGATTGCACAGCCTTTACATCTCCTATCATCACATCGTAACGCGGATATACCATGTTGGAAACCCAGTTGAATATCCAGAATGAAGAATTCCATGAGAAGTTGATGTAATCGGCATTATCCACGCGAGAGTAACATACAGGGACCTTGTCTGTGCAGCAATATACCGGGGTAAATACAGTCATGTTGGCGTCATCCATACCGAACCACAGCACACCACCCACGGCATCAGGCAAGTCTGCACGCATTTGTGCCACGAATACGAAGCCGGTCTGTTGTGTTGATATCGGGCGCTCGTTAAAGTATTTTTGTCCGTCCACTTCAAATTCCAACGGTGACAGGCGGTAAGGTGCATGATGTGGCCCTGCCCCATAGTCATTACTTATATCGAAAGGAGTCCCTTCATAATGGTCGCGCATGGCATCCTTCACATCCTGTACAGATATTTTGCGGGTCGGTTTTACGAAAAGTGGCATAGGTTCGTCCGTTTTGCCTTCAATGTACGGTATAAAATCTTCCCCATATTCTGTAAACATATTGTAATAGCTCCATACACGTGCTTCGCAGTATCGCCGAGCACTGAAATCCAACGGTGCATATGCTTTGGAGAAACTGAAGTCCTTGTTCAGTCCGTCAAAGTAACCCATTTCACGTGCAAACGAGATAACGTCAGGCGAATACAGGCAATTCTCCTTGTCATCCATGTCGAACTGGTGTATGCGGCTGTGGTTGGCGTGTGCAGATATACAATCGTCGGGTATACGTACAGCTACCCATACGGCTCCCTTTACGCCGGGGCCTTTCCCTATCATCTCCATAATCCATATTTCATTGGGATCGGCTATGGTGAATGATTCACCACTACTGTAGTAACCGTATTCTTGTACAAGTTCTGTCATTATCTTGATTGCTTCGCGAGCTGTACGAGAACGTTGCAGCCCCAAGTATATCAGGCTTCCATAGTCGATGATACCGGTAGTGTCCACCAGTTCGGGACGTCCGCCGAATGTGGTCTCACCGATCGTCAACTGGAATTCGTTCATGTTGCCTATTACATTGTAGGTCTGGCGGGCCTGTTCTATCTGTCCCAGATATTTACCCGTATCCCATTCGTATATATCTACCAGTGTGCCTTTGCTATGCACTCCTGCCGGGTAGTGATACAACTCGCCAAACAGTCCGTATGAATCGGCAGAATAAGATACTATTGTAGAACCGTCAGTAGAGGCGTTTCTGCCCACAATAAGATTGGTGCAGGCCGGAGCATGCAGTGCAACCATAGAAATGAGTATTCCACAGGAAATAAATCTTTTGGTATTCATAAATATAGTAATATAATGTAGTGATTTATCTGTTAAGTAATTAATATGCAAATGTGATAATGAACCGTGTATTTGTCACCATACAAATTCATAATGCTCCGTTCTGGTATTACCGCAACCATCAGTAACGGTCATTTCCAGCATGTGTTTACCCCCCTTCTTCACATACTTTGGATTAAGTTTACATACAAGTTCCCCGCTTATGGAGTTAAGCTTTCCAAACAGAGCATATTTACCATCAATCGTACCACGATAAGATGCTATTCCGGTTTCTTTATCGTGCGCCTTGACTACTATCCTGCCGGAACGTTTCCATCCGGATATGTTTACTGGAGTAATAGTTGGTGGAACGGTGTCTATGGCCACGGTGTAAGTGGCCAGCCGTTTAATGTCTGCCTCCATTCTTCCATTCTCATAGTGTCCCCCCACATTATATTTTGTTCCTTTCGAAGTGACACCGGCAACATAATATTTTGTAGTGTCGGACAAGGGATTGCTGCGCAATTCTATGCTCATTCTGCATGCTTTGTGCAATGGGATGCTTTTACTGGACAGTTGGTATGTCAATGCAACGTTCCCGCTGTCTGCCATGACTTCATAATCCAGATACGCATCTTCATAAAGCGCACCTTTAGGGATAAGCAGATCCAGGCCCGGTCCTTGCAGGTAGTTTACCTTATTCCATGCAAAGACATTCTTTCCATGATTATCATCAGAGGGGATGGGCATATTCTTTCCATGGATAGTGAAATTCACTTTCGAAGTATTGTCAAGTGCATCTTTCAGTGTATAAGTAAATACATAAGGACGTTCCTCGTCTATAGTTACCAGCCCGCGATTGCCGTTGCAGTCATGTAACATGCGCAGCTTATTTCCCGGATCGATGAAAGATTTCATATATTGTCCGTAAGTCCACGAATTGATGTAAGGGTTTTCATCATAAGAAAAACGGTCCACCACACTGCGGAATACCTCTTTGCCGTCAACCTCCAATATTACTGTATGGACACCATATTTGTTGTGTACACCGTCCATGTAATCGTAGGCACAGATACCTATACCTATAATTCCCCAGGCAGTAACTGGTTTTTTAGGAAACAAAGGGAATGCCTGGTTTTTCATACTTCCATTTACGACTCCTTGTCCTCGCTGGGGGAATAGCATGATGCCTTGTGCACGTGGAGCTGTTGTGTCTTTTACCTTGTTTTTGAAGAATGGAAGAGGATCGACATATTCTCCTGTTTCCGTTTGCAATACATCCAGATGTAAATGTGGACCAAAAGAATAGCCTGTATTACCGCTAAAAGCGATAACCTGTCCTGTCTTTACTGGATACTCGTCGGGCTCCGGTGTTATTTCCACTTCCCAGCTCTCTTTTTCATATTGCAGTGCTTCTACCCTGAGAGCCATGTCGTTGGCAAAAGCACTTAAATGCCTGCATATAGTCGTATATCCATTGTTGTAAACGACCTCCAGGACGTAACCGGAGCCATGCGTGACGCGGATACGGGATACATATCCATCAGCCAGTGCACGCACCGGTTTCCCGATTACCCCGCCTGTCTTAAAGTCTAATCCGCCATGAAAATGGTTGGAACGTATCTCTCCGAAATTGCCGCTAAAGGTGATAGGAAAATCGAAAGGAGGGGAAAAAATGCCATCCTGTGCATGCACTGTTGACGGAAAGGATACGTAAGTTAAGACAATCAATAAGATATAAATTAACTTATCCATAATACATGTCCGGCATACGTATTCATATGATTGTGATATTTTCACGACTCTGTTCCTTCTCGCAGTAATGACATTTTATAATACATCGTTCATTGTCTACTACATGAAAGAATGTAGACATCGGTTCGTTATTTGTGATGCATTTCGGATTAGAGCACTTTACTATGCCATGCAGTTCATTGGGCAGTTTTACTTCCTTTTTCTCTACTACCTCATAGTCTCTTATGATATTCAGTTTGACATTGGGTGCGACCACTGCAATCTTGTTTATTTCATCGTCGCAGAAAAATTTGTTTGCCACCTTTATTATTCCCTTTTTCCCCAATTTTTTACTTTCGAGGTTGAAGCCTATAGTGATATTGTTTTGCATGTTTTCCAACCCCAGCAGTGAAACTACGGTGAATACCTTTTCTGACGGAATATGATCTATTACTGTGCCATTCTCCAAGGCTGCGACCTGCAATTCTTTTTTGTTGTTTGGCATGATAATAATAATTTATGATTCATGAAATTCTTTTCTTACGTCATCCAGCGTAATACCCAAGACATCGCATAATATGGCTTCACGGGCATACAAGCCATTCTGTGCCTGCTGGAAATAATAAGCCTTCGGGTTTTCGTCTACGTCATAAGCTATCTCATTGACACGTGGCAATGGATGCAGTATGCGCAGGTTTGGGCGGGTATCAGCCAGCATCTTGTTGCGCAAGATATAAATATTCTTTATGTATTCATACTCCATCAGGTCCGTAAAACGTTCACGTTGTACCCGCGTCATGTATAGAATGTCAGCTTCATTTATAATGTCTTCTGTAAAGTCGGTATGTTCAGTATAATGTATATTATGCTCGTTGCAATAAATTTTATATTCTTCCGGCATTTTCAGTTCATCTGGAGCCACAAAATGAAATGTAGGATTAAAATGACTCATAGCCATCAGCAATGAATGTACTGTGCGGCCATATCGCAAGTCTCCTACCATCATGATGGTAAGGTTTTCAAGTGTTCCCTGTGTTTTATAGATAGAGTATAGATCAAGCATTGTCTGTGAAGGGTGTTGATTAGCACCATCTCCGGCATTTACAACCGGAACATCAGTCACTTCGCTCGCATATCTGGCTGCCCCTTCCAAGTAATGGCGCATTACGATGATGTCTGCATAATTGCTTACCATCTTTATAGTGTCTTTAAGGGTTTCCCCTTTGGAAGAACTTGTCGCTTTAGGGTCGCTGAAGCCTATTACCCGTGCTCCCAAGCGGTTAGCCGCAGTTTCGAAGCTGAGTCGTGTGCGGGTAGAAGGCTCAAAAAATAGCGTTGCCACTACTTTCCCGTCCAGCAAATGGCTGTTAGGGTGTTTCTCGAATTCTGTTGCCATGTTCAGCATGTATAAGATTTTATCTCTGCTATATTCGGCAATGGTTACTAAACTTCTGTTTTCCATACTATAAGATAATCACTTGTATTTTTCGAGAGTGTAAAGATATGCAATTTATTAATGCATCGGAAATTTAAGATAAGAAAAAAACTGTACCCAGGTCTGACAGTAGTTATTCCACACTATAGGGCTTGATTTAGCTTCTATATGTATCTTGAGTTTTTCCCTCTATAAAAGCCATTGATAAAAAACATGTATCAGTCAAAGTGCATTGATTTCCTGTTGTAGATTTTCCAGGAAACATGAAGCATGCGCACCATCCATCTGCGTATGATGGAATTGGAAGGAAACTGTCAGCGTGAGCTTCCAGAAATTCCGTTTGTATCTGCCCCATATCAAGAAAGGGTTGTTGAAAACCCCGCTATACATACCTACCGCTCCGTCTATGTCATATTGCGGCATTGAAGAAGTGCCTATGACCATACTTTCCGACAAGTCATGGTTCGTGCAACTTTCGGCTACCATTCTTGTCAGCTGCAAATAATCTTTGTTGAACTGCTGTAAATCACTTGAGAAAGGTATATCGCAGGAACTGACCTCTCCTTTCCTGTTGGCAACAATTGTACAAACTGCAAGGCTGTCATACAGCATCAGTTTCCTTCCTACAGGAAGCATATAAAACTCTTTGATACGTCTTGCCGCCTGCCCGATGCACCAACACATCAGCATATTGAACTTCAAACCTTTTCGTCGGCTTATTCGGGAAAGGCGGGTTACATCAAGTGTCTTAAAGAAAGTAAGCATAGGCATGGGGGCATCCATCCACATATCAAATGCATATGCGCGTGGTGTGTCTTTGGGGTTAACTTCTCTCATTCAGTCTTTATTTTTTTCTATCGCTATATATTTTGTTATCCGATGAACCGTACTGCCGGATCTGTTCATCTTTTTACAGAGAAAAATCATCCTCTGCCGCAACATATTATATGTGCGACAGAGGAATGAACTATAAGTAACAGTCAGAGAAAGGACTGTATATCAATCCCCGGAGATTACCAGGAGAACAGCGGGTATTCTTTCATCGTTTCGTTTACATGTGTCCGTACTTTTTCAATCACACGATCGTCATCAACGTGTGTCAGCACAGTTTCTATCATTTCCGCTATCTCGGGCATCAGTTCCTCTTTAGCTCCACGTGTAGTAATGGCTGCCGTACCCAAGCGTATGCCAGATGTTTGGAAAGCCGAGCGTGTATCAAAGGGAACCATATTCTTGTTCACTGTGATGTCGGCAGCAACCAATGCTTTCTCGGCTACCTTACCAGTCAGTTCCGAGTACTTCGAGCGCAGGTCCACCAGCATGGAGTGATTGTCCGTCCCACCGGAAACGATGGTAAACCCGCGTTCCATCAGTGCCTGAGCCAGTGCAGCCGCATTTTTCTTCACTTGCAGGGCATAGTCTTTCCACTCTGGCTGCAGAATTTCGTTAAATGCTACAGCTTTTGCTGCAATGACATGCTCCAGCGGGCCTCCTTGTATGCCGGGGAAAACGGCAGAGTCCAACAGTTGCGACATCATCTTGGTCTCACCTTTGGGTGTTTTCTTACCCCACGGATTAGGGAAGTCTTTTCCTATTAATATGATACCGCCGCGCGGCCCGCGCAAGGTCTTGTGTGTGGTGGATGTTACGATATGGGCGTACTTTAAGGGATTGTCCAGCAGTCCTGCAGCAATAAGCCCTGCGGGGTGTGCCATGTCTATCATAAGTATTGCGCCTACCTCGTCCGCAATTTGCCGCATGCGTTTATAATCCCATTCGCGGGAGTATGCCGAACCTCCTCCGATTATCATCTTGGGCCTTTCGCGCAAGGCGATCTCTTCCATCTGGTCATAGTCCACACGTCCTGTTTCCTTATTAAGGTTATATTCGCATGGGGTATAGATAATGCCGGAAGTGTTCACAAGTGAGCCGTGCGACAAATGCCCTCCGTGAGCCAGGTTCAGCCCCATGAATTTGTCGCCGGGATTAAGAACAGCAAGGAAAACAGCTGCATTGGCCTGGGCACCCGAATGCGGTTGAACATTGGCCCACTCAGCATCGAATATCTTCTTAACCCTGTCTATTGCGACCTGCTCGCTCTGGTCCACTACTTCGCAGCCTCCGTAATAACGCTTGCCAGGGTAGCCTTCGGCATATTTGTTTGTAAGGCATGAGCCCATGGCCTGCATTACTTCATCACTGACAAAGTTTTCTGATGCTATCATCTCCATGCCTTTGAGCTGGCGCTGGTGTTCTTTCTCGATGAGATCGAAAATTAAGTTGTCTCTTTTCATATTATTCACGCTATTCTATTATTTATCTTCTGTTGCAAAGATATGGTTTTCTCTTTACAGCGACAAAACTGTGCTCCCTTTTATTATGAGGAACTGTTACTGCGGGATATGTCATGTAATTGCCTGACAAATAGTGTACATTGTTCCACACCTTATCGTAAAGAATTATACTTTCAGCTTCCTGCAGATGAACTCCTTGATATATCCTACCGTACCGTCCATTCCAAGTATGCTTGAGTTTATACAGAGATCATAGGAGGAGGCATGCCCCCACACCTTGCCTGTGTAATAGTTATAATAAGACGAACGCATGGCTTCCTTACGTTCTATTATCTTTTTTGCTTCGTCACAGTTGCAGTTATGACGAGAACATATTCGTGATACACGCTCATCGAGGTCGGCAGTAATGAATACGCTCACAGTATTCTTGAAGTCGCGCAGCACATAATCGGCACAACGCCCTACGAACACGCACGAATGGGCTTCGGCTGCTTTGCGTATGGCATCACTCTGAAACTGGAACAAGTTCTCTTCCGAGAGCTTATTGTTATAAAAATTATTGTCTGACACGAAAGGGACATGTGTGTGAAAGAAGCGGAAAGAACCTTTCTTCTCGTCGTGTTGCTCGAAGAATTTTTCGCTGAATCCGCTCTCTTTGGCGGCAAGATTGAGCAGTTCCCTGTCATAAAACTCACATCCGAAACTCCCGGCAAGCAGCCTGGCTATCTCGAGTCCTCCGCTGCCAAGTTGCCTTCCCACGTTGATTATAATCTTTTTGTCTTCCATAAGAAACATTGGTCTTGGATTGTTTGTTTTCAATTCTTTTCCATCAGCTTATCATATTTTTGATGTCCTGTTTATGCAACCGTGCCTGTCTTTTGAACTTCTTCATGTACCTGAGTATCATTATTACGGCTACAATTGCAGCGATACTGTCAGATATAGGCATTGACATCCATACTCCGTCCACTTTCCAGATAGGCGGCAATATGATAAGCAACGGTAACAGGAACAACATCTGGCGCGACAGCGACAGGAAGATACTAATTTTGGCTTTGCCTATGCATTGGAAAAAGTTGGTTATCACCATCTGACAACCCACTATGGGAAATGCCAGCATGTGTATTCTGATTCCTTCTACTGCCATGTCTATCAAGGTCTTGTCGGTAGTAAAGAGTTTTGCGAACTGGTATGGGAAGAATTCGGCAATGATAAATCCGGTGGTAGTTATCGCCATGGCTGTAATAATACCATACTTCAACACCTTCATCAGGCGATCGAACAGTTGGGCTCCATAGTTGTATCCGGCTATGGGCAGCATGCCTTGGTTGATACCTATAGTCACCATGACAGAAATGAATGACAGTTTACTGGCTATGCCATACGCACCGACGGCGAGGTCGCCTCCATATTTAGACAGTCCGGCGTTGATAAATATCACCACTATGCATGCACATACATTCATGGAAAAGGGAGACATGCCTATACTGATAATATTTTTCACAACGGTGCCTTTTAGTTTGTATATGCCACGCTTGAAGTGCAGTATGTCATCAGGGTTGCTAAACAGCTTTATTTCCCACACCAAAGCTATGATTTGTGAAAGTACGGTGGCAAATGCGGCTCCCATTATTCCCATGTTCAGTGGCCAGATGAAGATGGGAGCCAACACAATGTTGAGTATCACGGTGAGAATAGTGGCATACATGGCCTGGCGCGGTTTGCTCGCGGCACGGAGTACATTATTCATGCCGAGAAATGTCTGCGATACCACGTTGCCGGCAAGTATCACAATCATGTAGTCCCGGGCGTATGGAATGGTATTTTCGCTCGCACCGAAAAAGTAAAGTATCGGGTCGAGCAACAGTAGCATTACCACTCCGAATGCTATCCCTATTATCAGGTTTAGTATGAAGCTGTTGCCGAAGATGTGTTCCGCTGCGGCATAATCTTTCTGCCCGAGCTTTACCGAGATACATGTGGCTGAGCCTACGCCAATAGCAGCACCAAACGCAGCTGAGAGATTCATCAGAGGGAATGTTATTGCAAGCCCCGATATGGCAAGGGCTCCTACACCTTGTCCGATGAATATACTGTCAATCATATTGTAAAGTGACGAAGCCGTCATTGCAATGATAGCAGGCAGGGCGTATTGTGCCAAAAGCCTGCCTATTGGTTTTGTCCCGAGTTCGAGTGTTGCCTTTTTGTTATCCATAAATAATCTTTTTTCTGAGAATTGATAATATGCCTGCTATTAGCGAACAGTATGCAGACTTACGGGAGTACTGTTATTGTTTTGTGCGCGACACATTGCCCAGTTACCGTTTCTTGAATATAATAGCGGACTCTTCCTTGGCTTCCTCCAGATGAAACGGTAACGAGAAAGAACAGAGTGCAATACATAATATTCACATAGCAATGATATTATCTCTTTTCAAATTTGGCTGCAAATATACTACAATATTCCTTTTTATGTTATCAAGGAATACGGAATACTTCTGCCCGAAGATTATATGCACGTCTGTCGGTATTCAGGTGAGGTATGTAGGATACTGTTACTTCATGTTTGCCGCGTCAAAAGACAAAGGCAGGAGTGTACTGACCTTTTCGATGATGTATATCTGCTGTGTTCCACACAGCAGTATGCGCATTGGGCATCTGGAGCGAAGTTCTGTTTCCAACATTACCTGCCTGCATGCACCACAAGGCGGGGTTGGGTATGGTAACAATGTACCCTGTTCGTTGCGTGCGGCTATGGCGATAGCTGTTACGGCTATTCCGGGATAACGTGAATTGGCATAAAACAATGCGGTACGTTCGGCACAGGTTCCCGACGGGTAGGCAGCATTCTCCTGGTTGCTGCCTGACACTATTGTACCGTCCGCCAGCAGAGCAGCGGCTCCCACGGAGAAGTGCGAGTATGGGGAGTAACTGCGCAGTGTGGCTTCGTATGCAATATCGGCCAGGCGGTGGTCGTCAGAAGACAATTCTTCGGGGCTGCATACTTTTATGGTAGATTGTATGGTCTGTTCTTTCATCGTATGTAATATATTGATATTTCTATGTGTGGCCAAATGTAGTCAATTTTGCCAGCACGTCCGAGTATCCGATGCTAATAAATTCCAAAAAACTTGCAATTCTCCATTGTTTTGCACACATTTGCGGTAAATTCAATGCATGCGAGACATGAAACACATGTGCCGTTACATATTGCCTGTCCTGTTGTTGCTGTTGGCATATCCGTTACAGGCCCAGCGAAGGAATTCTGCCTATAATGAATATATAAAAAAGTATTCCCAACTGGCTGTGGAGCAGATGAAGAAACACAAGATTCCAGCCAGTATCACCTTGGCGCAAGGCTTGCTGGAAAGCGGCGCAGGGCGCAGTTCGCTTGCCCGCAATAGCAATAACCATTTCGGAATCAAATGTCACGGATGGAAAGGACGCAAGGTATATCACGATGATGATGCCAAAGGTGAGTGTTTTCGTGCATACCGCAAGGTGAAAGACTCTTATGAGGATCATTCGGAGTTCCTGAAGAATGGGGCGCGTTACGCCTCATTGTTCAAGTTAAAGATTACCGATTACAAGGGCTGGGCTAAAGGGCTTAAGAAGGCCGGTTATGCCACTGACCCTTCGTATGCCAACCGTCTCATCTCCATCATAGAAGATTATGAGCTCTACAAATACGATACGGATGGCATGGGTAAGCGTGAGGCACGCCGCTGGAAGCGTCTTATCAAGAAAAAGCCCTGGCTGCTCAACCCGCACGAAGTTTACATAGCCAATGGTCTGGCATACGTTGTGGCACGCGATGGAGACACGTTCAGAATGCTGGATTGGGAGTATGGCATAAGCTGGAAGAAACTTGTGGAGTACAATGACCTGCATAAGGAATACACTTTGCAGAAGGATGACATCATTTACCTGAAGAAGAAAAACAAGAAAGCTCAGGAACAATACAAGACTTATATTGTAAGGGATGGAGACTCCATGCACTCCATATCGCAGCGTTTCGGCATCCGTCTGAAGAATCTGTATAAGATGAACAAGAAGCCATACGACTACGTGCCGGAAGTTGGCGACCGCCTGAAGCTGCGCTGAATACTATGCGGAAACAATACCGTAACAGAGTACGAAAATGCACAGAGTGTCCGTTATCGGACACTTTTTTTTTATGCCTTATCCTAATAACCAAAGAGTTAACTTTTTGGCATGGATTTGGTACGGATAAGGCATATAAGCTGTGCGGCAGCGATACATGAATTTTAAAAAAGGCACTTATATGCAATCTTGCACGATGTACATATTCTGGCTTCGACGGAATGCTGATATAATACTCAACTCCCTTAAATAACAGCACTGTCAGTATAATTAATATGGCTTGTTGTGGAATGTTATATAAGTGCCTTTAAAATAAATTATAATAAGATGGATAGAGAAATACCAAAAGAAGTGCGCCGTAAGGAGCGCAACAAGAAACTTTTCCGCTATGGTGTCATAGTAATCGTGGCAATAATGGTACTGAGCATGCTCGTATCGTTGATGCGGACGGGGGTTAAGGAGAAAGATATTATCTTTTCGGAGGCAGACAGAGGAGTGATTGAAGTAAGTGTCAGTGCATCGGGCAAGGTGGTGCCGGCCTTTGAGGAAATAATCAATTCCCCCATAAACACACGCATAGTTGAGGTTTACAAGAAAGGCGGCGATAGCGTGGACGTGGGTACTCCCATTCTAAAGCTCGACTTGCAGAGCACGGAGACTGAATACAACAAGCAATTGGATGAGGAACAGATGCGCATATACCAGTTGCGGCAGCTCAAGGTCGACAACGAGACAAAACTGAAAGACCTTGCCATGCAGGTGAAGATAAAAGAAATGACGCTGAACCGTATGAAGGTAGAGCTGCGCAACGAACAGTATCTCGACAGCATCGGTTCGGGTACCACTGACAAAGTGAGGCAGGCAGAGTTGAGCGTCAATGTTGCTATGCTGGAACTGGAGCAACTGCATCAGCAGTATGCCAACGAGCAGGAGGTTCTCGATGCCGAATACAAGGTGAAAGAACTTGAGCTGAGCATTTTCCGTAAAGACCTGGCCGAAATGAAACGCACGCTGGACGATGCCCAGGTGCGTTCGCCGCGCAAAGCTATCCTTACTTATATCAACGACCAGATTGGCGTGCAGGTTTCGCAGGGCACGCAGATAGCCGTTATCTCTGACCTCAGCCACTTTAAAGTTGACTGCGAGATAGCCGACACTTACGGCGACCGTGTGGCGGCAGGCGGAAAGGCCATCGTCAAGATAGGACGCGACCAGTTGGTAGGGCAGGTGAGCAGCGTTACGCCTCTCTCGAAGAACGGGGTTATCAGTTTCACCGTGCAGCTGGAGGATGACAGCAACCGTCGCCTGCGGTCCGGCCTCAAGACTGATGTCTACGTGATGAATGCCGTTAAGGATGACGTAATACGCATAGCCAACGCTTCGTACTATGTGGGTCGTGGCGAATACGAGCTCTTTGTCCGTACTTCCTCCGATGAAATAGAGAAGCGCAAAGTGCAGTTGGGTGACTCGAACTTCGAGTACGTCGAGGTCGTAAGCGGACTGAATCCCGGCGAGCAGGTGGTGGTGAGTGACATGAGTAACTACAAGAACAAGAACAGCCTGAAGCTGAAGAAGTGAGCAATGATAAAAAGATCTTTGATTATGATACGGATTTATTTGAAACAAGCGTGGGAGACGATGCGGCAGAACCGCCTGTTCTCCTTTATCTACGTGATGGGCACGGGGCTATCCATTGCGCTGACAATGACCCTTTTCATCATTTTCTACGTGAAGACGGCTCCTATCTACCCCGAGTATAATCGCAACCGGACGGTGGTGCTGAAGTACCTGAAATGCTATCCTTCCGACAAGCCGCAAAACTGGCACGGTGGGAGAGTGAGCCTGGAGGCTACGACCTTACTGGACAGTCTGCCGAGTGTGCAACACATGGCTCTGACCTATGCCATGCCCATTGGCGGCAACAAGGTAGCACTCTCCAGCCACGGGCAGCCTTTCGACGTCTATCCGCTCTACGTCAGTCCCGGCTTCTGGCGCGTCTTCACCCAGCAATTCCTCAGTGGGAAGCCTTTCACCGAGACCGACAACGAGAGTCGCACGCGCACCGTAGTCATCAGCGAAAGCCTGTCGCGCCGTCTCTTTGCAACAGTGGATGCTGCAGGCAGGACACTGCTATACAAGGGGCATCCCCACATTCTGAGTGGCGTAGTTCGCGACGTGTCGTCCGCCACCCCCTCTGCTGTAGCCGACGTGTGGATCCCCCTTTCTCTCTCAGCCGAAACTGATTACCGGGACAATAATTTCCCCTTGCTGGGTAACCTGACCTGCTACCTCACCGCTTCCACCTCTGCCGACAAGGAGACATTGAAGCAGGAAGTGAACGATGCCATCCGTCGTTATGCATCGGGTGGTGAGATTACCTACGACCTCATGGGGCAGCCTGACGATGCCGTCCTCTCTACTTTCCGCACTGACAGCATGAATGCACCAGACAGGGGTGGACTGTTCCGCACTCTGCTCTACATCGTCCTTGCCTTACTCTTCATCCCTGCCGTGAACCTGAGTGGCATGATTGCCAGCCGAATGGATCGGCGCACCGCCGAACTGGGTATACGCAAGGCTTACGGAGCTACGCACCGTAAGCTGTTGCTTCAGGTGATGTGCGAGAATTTTGTACTCACGCTGCTTGGTGGAGTGGCGGGTTTGCTGTTCAGCTATGCCATTGTCCTCACTTCCGGCTCGTGGATACTGACGCTGTTTGATGCGGCAGTACAAGTCAGTCTGCCCACTCCCTTCCTCACGTTGGAGATGTTGTTCAACCCTTGGGTATTTCTCTGCGCCTTGGGGCTGTGCCTGGTGATTAATGTCGTGTCGGCTTTGGTGCCTGCATGGTGGGGGCTGCGACACAGCATCGTGCAAGAACTTTATACTAAACGCTAAAAAACAGATACTAACATGATACTTTTACATCAGATATGGAACCAACGCCGGCAGAACCTCTGGATATTCATCGAACTGCTCATTGCCGGTTTCTTTTTGTGGATGGTCAGCGACCCCATCTATGTTCTCACCGCCAACCGCCTTATTCCTCAGGGAGGGGATACGCGGGGCATGTATGTTTTGCACCTCGGGCAATACGATGAGAGTTTTGCCCAATACGACCCTGCACAGGACTCTGCCCGGATGATGGAGCAACACTACCTGAACATCGTCCGTGCCGTGCGTACTTGTCCGGAGATAGAGGCCTATACCATTGCTGCTTACGGCAGCTTCCCCAACTCCATGTTCTGGAACGGCATGCAACTGTACAGTGCCGACACGGCAATGGTGCACGTGCAGCAATACCGCTTTGTCCCACTCGATGGCAGTGACCTGCCACGGACATACGGCATGGAGGATGCCCGCACAGGACAGGGCATCAGCCTGCCCGCCGACTTCGTGCAGCGTGGTATGATTGCAATTTCCGCGCAGGCTGCTATCGCGCTGTTCGGCACCTACAATGCCGTTGGACGCACTGTTTATGAGACTCCCGACAGGGAGTATCCGCACGAGGTGGCAGCCGTGTTCCGCAACTACAAACACTACGCCAGTGAGCAACCCTATCCCATGGCCGTCATCTCCTACAATGAATTGAACCTGAACAGCTACACCAGCCTGATGTACAACGTCGTGTTCCGCTTGAAGGATGGTGTTAATCCTGAAACTTTCGAGGCACGTTTCGTTCGCGAGGTAGCACCGCATCTGTCGCAGGGCAACTTCTACTTCGACAAGTTGCAGACTTTCGAGGATTACATCCGTAGACAGGCTATGACGTCGGGCGTCACAAACAAACTGCGCTTGCAGTATTCATTGGGCGGTTTCGCCCTGCTGTGTATCTTCTTAGGCATGGTTGGTACATTCTTCATTCGTGCCAATGCCCGGCGCGAGGAGATTGGCATCCTGCGGGCAATGGGTGCCGGCCGTGCGGCCATAGTCCGCCGCTTTCTGTCGGAAGCGTGTGTTCTGGTCACAGTGGCTTTCGCATTGGCTCTTGTGGCGGTGGGTAGCTATGTTTATGTGGTAGGCTTTAACGACGGTATAAATTCGCTGGCATGGATGGGGCGAGACCTTCCCATAGACCCGTCGTATGCACAGAACCGTCCATGGCCGCACTTCCTCAGTGTCACTGCACTGACATACGCCGTGCTGCTGCTTACGGCTTTGGCCGGGACATGGCTGCCCGTGCGGCGTGCAGCAAAGATATTGCCCACGGAAGCATTGCGCGACGAATAAAACTGTTTCTTTCCATTTGTGGGTGAGGACGGATTGAATTGATAACTACTATATATTACATTATGATTAAACTCTACTTGAAACAAGCCTGGGCTTTACTGAAACAAAATCCTCTGTTCAGTACCCTGTATATAGCGGGCACCGGGCTGGCCATCGCAATGACGATGATTGTGGCCGTTATCTACTACGTTCGCCTTGCCCCGCTTTACCCCGAATATAAACGCGGATGCACGCTATACATGCCATACGTCAAGTTCAGCATGGACAACCCCGATGGCGGTTGGGGATACTACACCGGAGGCTTCTCCCATCAGGCACTGGCCGACTGGGTCTACACCCTGCCCGGAGCCGAGGTGGTGTCGGCCCAAAATTACTACGGATTGGGCACCACGTATGTACAATTGTCCGGCGGGCGGCAGGATGAAGAGGTGAAAGCATTGCTCACTGACCCTGCTTTCTTCCGCCTCTATACATTCCGGTTTGTTGACGGTGCTCCCTTCACCCAGGCAGACATGGACGGCGGCGTGCCGCATGCCGTCATCACCTCCCGCCTGGCACGCATGCTATTCGACTACGGCAGTGACGGGGTGGTGGGACGTACGTTCCGCATGAATTTAAAGGAATATACCGTGTGCGGGGTGGTCGAGGCTGCCAGCCGTCTTATGGAAAACTCTTTTGCTGACGTCTACCTGCCCTACAGCATCATGCCCGACTACCGCGACCTATCTAATCCCGAATTACCCGATTACGGCTTTTTCTCAGTGACAATAGCCGCCAAAGACCGCGCTTCGATGGACACCGTTCGCCGGGCGGTGAACGATTATGTCCGCCGTTTCAATGCCTTGCACGAAAAAGACTACTGGACGATGTCGCTGGACGATGCCTTCTGTTCGCACGCCGGTCAGGTTTTGCAACGTTCGACAGGCAGTGACGGCAACATCTCGCAGGGCGTCCGCCATCTCTTGCTGGTGATTATGGTGCTCCTGTTGGTGCCGGCTCTCAATCTGTCGGGACTGATAGCCAGCCGTATGGAAGCACGCCTGCCTGAGATGGGCGTGCGCAAGACTTTTGGGGCATGGCGCACCACGTTGCTCGGCATGGTAATGTGGGAGAACCTCTTGCTTACGCTGCTTGGCGGCATATTGGGGCTGCTGCTGGCATGGATGGCTCTCTACTTGTGGCGCGGATGGGTGTTCAACATACTCGACAGCTATGCCATGCAGCTCTCTGCAGCAGATGTCACTGTAAGCGGCGAGATGCTGTTTGCCCCGCTGGTGTTTGCCTGTACGCTGCTGTTGTGTATCGTCCTCAATGTATTGTCGGCGTTCATCCCGGCGTGGTGGTCACTTCGTCACCCTATTGTGCAATCCTTATATGAAAAAAGATAATTATCAATAAATATTCAACGTAAGTTTATGCTGAAACTGATACTACAAACCCTCTGGGCACGCCGCCGACGTAATGGCTGGTTGCTGGCCGAATTGGTGTTGGTTACTGTTGTTTCATGGGCTATCTTCGACCCGGTTATTGTAGCCGTGCACGACCGCCATCTTCCTTTGGGCTTCGATGCACACCGTTTGGTGGTGGTCTCGCTCCAGGCTCTGGAGGAGGGTACGCTGGGATATGATGCACAGCTTGCCGACTCTGCCTCTCTGGTATCTGCCTATCTGTCTATGATAGAAAGCGTGAGGCAATATGACGGGGTACAATCCGCCACTGCACTGCTTGGCTATTGCTATCCCGGGGCTTCGGGTAGCCAGCAGGCCAATCTGCCTCTGAAGGGCGATACACTGTCGCGCCTTATCGACTATGTTTACTACCTGTCCGGGCAACAATACTTCGAAACCTATGGTTACATCCCGGCTCCGGGACTGACGCTTAGTGAATTGAGTGAATTTCCCGCCACGGAGAGAGACATTGTGGTGACGCAGGACTTGCTTCGGCAGGTGAATGGTGACGACGATCCTCGCCATCATCGTCTCTGTTCCCTATCGAACGAGTACGATACTATTTACCATCCACTTGTTGGTGCTGTCGCTCCCTGCCGCCTTCGTCTGGACTGGCGGCCTATACCTCTCTTCTTTTGGAGGGCTACGGGGCGTGAGGTCTTGCAATATATGCCACGATATACCCGAATTGTCCTCCGCCTGGACGACGGGGTTAACCTCCAGCACTTTATCCATAACTTCTTGCCCTGGATGCAGCAACACCTGCGTGCCGGCAATCTCTATGCCAACAGGGTGGAACCTTACGTGAATATTCTGACCGACCAGGCATACGCCACGAGTACAGCCCTTTTCCGACGCAATCTCGGTGTGGCGCTTTTTTTCCTGGTCAACCTTTGCTTGGGAGTGGCAGGCTCCTTTTGGGTGCAGACCCGCATGAGACGCGAAGAAGTGGGCATACGTCTAAGTTTCGGAGGTACGCCGCGCCGTATACGTACTATGTTTTTGCTGGAAGGAATCATATTGGTAACGGTGGCTGTACTTGTCGGTTGCTTCTTTTATTGGCTCTATGCGCTTATGGAAGGATTGCCTACCGGGGCTCAGGCCGGACGCTGTGTGTTACAATACTGGACAGACAGCTTCGCCTTGCATTTCATGTTGGTCAGCCTGGCTGTTTACGCCTGCCTGCTCGTTGTCACCCTTATTGGGGTGTGGATGCCCGCCAGGCACATATCATGCATACCACCCACGGAGGCATTGCGCGACGAATAAAACTGTTTCTTCCCACTTGTGGGTGAAGGACGGACCGAACTGATAACTACTAATATTACATTATGATTAAACTTTATCTGAAACAAGCCTGGGCTTTACTGAAACAAAATCCTCTGTTCAGTACCCTGTATATAGCGGGCACCGGGCTGGCCATCGCGATGACAATGCTGGTGGCCGAGATTTATTACGTGCAGTTGGCACCGGTCTACCCGGAGCAGAACCGGGCATGCACACTCTATCTGACGGATGTGCAGTTCAAAATAGGACAGATGCAGTGGAACTCCTCTCTGTCTTACAATGCCTATCGCGACTGGATGCTGCCACTGGAGAACAAAGAATTGCTCTCCGCCACATACGACTCTTGGAACATGGAGAGTGAGTACATCCAGCCCGAAGACCGCAGCGGTGACTTCAGCGTGCAGGTGAAATATACCGACCCTGCCTTCTTCCGCATCTATGGCTTCCGCTTCCTGGCGGGCAATCCCTTCACGGAGAGCGACCTAGCGAGCGGCATCCATGTGGCGGTGCTGGCGGACGACGTGGCGCGGCGGCTGTTCGGCACGGCGGAGAGCGCCGTTGGGCAGACCATCAGCCTGGGGTTCATCCGCTATCGGGTGTGCGGCGTGGTGCGTTCGGCCAGCTATCTGACGCCCCAATCCTACGCGCAGGTTTATATGCCCTACAGCGTGGTGCCCGGCTATGAGAAGGACGAATACGCGCAGTACCCCAACATTGGCAACTTCGAGATGACTTTCCTCGTGAAAGACGATGCTCAGGCCGACGCGCTCCGTGCCGAGATAACCGACCTGGTGCGCCGCCTCAATCTGGAGCATAAGGACGAGTGGGAGTTGGAAGTGTGGGAGCAGCCTACATCGCATGCCCTCAGCGTCTTCCGGTCATATCCCGCGCAGGAGTTCGATTTCTGGGCGAAGGTGCGCTTTTTCGGGCTGATACTGCTGGTGCTGCTACTGGTGCCCGCGCTCAACCTCAGCGGGCTTATTGCCAGCCGCATGGAGAGCCGCCTGCCGGAGATGGGCGTACGCAAGTCGTTCGGCGCGGGTAGGAAGCGGCTGTTGGGGCAGGTGATGTGGGAGAACCTGATGCTAACGCTGCTGGGCGGCGTGCTGGGCCTGGTGCTTGCCTGGTCGTTTATCTACGCGGGCAGGGAGTGGATATTCACCCTGATGCAGGATTATCAAAAGCCGATACCCGAAGGCGTTGATGCCTACGTCAGCGGCGAAATGCTGTTTGCCCCGCTGGTATTCCTCTGCGCTTTCGTGCTCTGTGTGTTGCTCAACCTGCTTTCGGCCCTGCTGCCTGCCTGGCTGTCGCTACGCAAACCCATTGTTCAATCTTTATTCGAAAGGAGGTAATGTTGCCTTATGCTTAGACTGATATTTAAAAACCTGTGGGCCCGCCGCCATCGCAACGGCTGGCTGCTGGCCGAACTTATCTTAGTATGTATATTGTCCTGGGCCATCTTCGACCCCATTATCGTTCTGACACACGACCGCCTGCTACCCCTTGGTTACGATGCCGGCCGTCTCGCCTTGGTGGGTATCAACGTCCTGCCCTCTCAGGCGATGGGCTACGACAGCCTGGCCACCGGCCGGGAGGCAGAGATGGCGGCTTATAACAACCTATTGGAGCGCGTGCGCCAGCACCCCGATGTGGAAGAAGCCACCCCTTTGCTGGGCTATTATTATCCAAGCTCGCTCAACACGATGTCGACCACCTTCCGTGCCGAGGGCGACACGGCGAGGAACAGTATCAATGTCTTCATCATCCGATACCTGCCCCACACGCGCTTCTTCGAGACCTACGGCTTCCGCCCCGGCAAGGGACTCAGCCCCGCTGAACTGTCGGACTATCCGCTTGGCGAGAACGAACTGATATTGGACGAGAACACTCTGCGCTACTACTTCGGCACCGACAACCCGCGCGGTTGCCAACTCTGGCGGTATAATGAGAGCGACACCACGTACCTGCCCGTTGTCGGCACCGTGGGCACCTTCAAATACTTTAACTATCGCCGCCCGCAGGCCGTCGCCTTCCAGGCACAGGACGAGGCCTTTGCTTACGAATGCCTGAACGACGGCAGAGGAAACATCCTTGTCCGCCTGAAGGAAGGCGTCGGCATGGAACGCTTCCTGTACGGATTCCGCTCCTGGATGCTGGACAACCTGCGTGCCGGTAACCTCTATGCCCGTACCGTCTCTCCTTACGAGCGGGCCATTGCCGACAGCGAAGCCTGGAAGTCCACGCCAATTTACCGGCGCAACCTGCTGGTGGCCGTGTTCTTTCTGGTCAATCTTTGTCTGGGTGTGACGGGAACCTTTTGGTTGCAGACCCGCACCCGGCGCGAGGAAGTGGGAGTGATGCTGTCGTTCGGTGCCACGCCGGGTCGCATTGTCCGCCTGTTGTTGGGCGAGGGCGCTCTGCTTACTACCGTGGCCACGCTGGTGGGTTGCTTAATCTACCTGCAATATGCGCTGAGCGAAGGCTTGTCGCGCGGCGCCAACTACTTTGCCAACCTGCGTGACGAGTATTGGACGGACTTTTTCGTCTCGCACTTCCTCATCGTGTCGCTTATTGTCTATGCCATCCTGCTGGTGGTCGTATCGGTAGGCGTATATATCCCTGCCAGCAAGATAAGCCGCATACCACCCACGGAAGCATTGCACGACGAATAGGCACATCCCTGTATGGAATCGTACTGCACTGTACGGAAACGGACACCTGGATGATGCGCAATAATATGATTTACAGATAGTTTAATCTTTGGCATGTTATTTGATTAAAAATATAACTGAAACTAAAAACAATAGAATTATGGACATGATTAAATTGACTGGTATCAACAAAATTTACCGTACTGACGAAATCGAGACACAGGCACTCGAAAATGTTAACCTGGAAGTGGAAAAAGGAGAGTTCCTCAGCGTTATGGGGCCTTCGGGTTGTGGCAAGTCAACGTTGCTCAACATCATGGGGTTGCTGGACGTGCCTACAAGCGGCACAGTGGAGATAGCCGGAACCGATACCTCCGACATGAAGGACAAGGAGCTTGCCGCTTTCCGCAACAAGAACCTGGGCTTCGTGTTCCAGTCGTTCCACCTTATCAATTCGCTCAACGTCATCGACAATGTGGAGCTGCCTCTGCTATACCGCAAGGTGGGTGCGCGGGAACGCCGCCGCCTGGCAGAAGAAGTATTGGAAAGGGTGGGGCTGAGCCACCGTATGCGCCACATGCCTACACAGCTCAGCGGCGGACAGTGCCAGCGCGTGGCCATAGCACGCGCCATAGTGGGCAACCCGGAGATTATCCTGGCCGACGAACCTACGGGAAACCTCGACTCGAAGATGGGAGGCGAGGTGATGGAGATACTGCGCAGGCTGAACAAGGAAGACGGGCGCACTATCGTGATGGTGACCCACAATGAATCCCAGGCTAAACAGACCAGCCGTACGGTGAAGTTCTTCGACGGGAGGCAGATAGAATAAACGTTCGCCGCGTACCTGTTTCCCGCACGTGTAATACATGTTTGGGATAAGCGGGAAATACGTTTTATACAGTTCCTTGATAATTAATGTTTTAGAGTTAATAGAGTTATGCTGAAACAATACTTCCAGCAAGCCTGGGTACAACTCAGGCTGCAACCTCTCATCAGCGTGGTGAATGTGACAGGTACGGCATTGGCTATATTCCTCATCATGCTGGTGGTGATGATGCAGCAGGTCAAGGTAGCTCCCTTTGCTCCGGAGAGCAACCGTGACCGATTCCTGCACATCCAGTGGAGTAGTATCGCCAACAGTGCCTGGGGCGAAGGACAAAGTAACAATGGTGCCATGAGCGTGCGTACCGGACGTGAGCTTTATAAGGCGATGGAAACGCCCGAAGCCGTAACCCTCTACACCTATTCCACCAGTCCTCATCCTGTCAGCCTGCCACGCCAGGTCGCCACAACGGTGGATGTGCGCGAAACGGACGATGACTTTTGGCGCGTGTTCGACTTCGCCTTCACCGACGGCAAGCCTTACGACCGCGCCACTTTCGATGCAGGGCAGCCCGTGGCAGTCATCACCGAGAGCGTGGCACGGCTGCTGTTTGGCACCACCAGTGCTGCCGGGCACGAGTTTCTGCTGTCACATGCCCCGTACCGCGTGTGCGGCGTGGTGCGTGATGTAAGTACCCTGTCTTCCACGGCCTATGCCCAAATATGGATTCCTTACACCTCCACTGAGCAGGCGGACGACACGTGGTGTGACGGACTGATGGGCAGCATGAGTTGCACCATCCTTGCCAGGAAACGCGCCGATTTCCCGACCATCCGTGACGAGTACGAGCGCCGGTTGGAGGCATATAACCAGGTAATTGGCGAGAACGGCTATGAATTTATCAGCCGCAACCGTCCCTACGACCAGGAGAAGAATGCCATAGCTTACAGTTCGAACAACGAGCCTGACGTGTCTGCCGAGAAACGCGGCCGGCTCATCACGTTCCTCATCTTGCTTATCGTGCCGGCTATCAACCTCAGCAGCATGACGCAGAGCCGCTTGCGCCGGCGAGTCAGCGAGATTGGCGTGCGCCGGGCTTTCGGCTGTACCCGTATGGAGATGGCCGGGCAGATACTGGCGGAGAACTTCATCGTTACTCTGCTTGCCGGTATCGTGGGGCTGGCGCTCAGCATTATCTTTGCCTACGTGGCAGATGACGTACTCTTTGCCGAAAACGTCAGTGCAACGCTCAATCCGCCCACGGTCGACGCTTCCATGCTGCTGCATGCATCCACGTTCCTTTGGGCGTTGCTGTTCTGCTTTGTGCTCAATCTGCTCAGTTCGGGCATACCGGCCTGGCAGGCTTCACGGATGAACATTGTGGAGGCAATAGGAGGAAGACAGCATTGATTTTAAAATCTTACATGATTATGCAAAAGAAACTATTTACACAGATATGTAACGAGTGGCGGGGCAATACCTGGCTTGCCATCGAACTGTTGGTGGTCAGCGTAGTGATGTGGTATATCATCGATCTGTTCTACTGCAATGTGTCCATTTTCCGGGAGCCTCTCGGCTTCGATATTGAACATTGCTACCGCATCGACATGGGTGTGCTGACTGATAAAAGCCCGGACTATAAAACGGAAACAGACACGGAAGCAGATGTGTTGGAACTGATGGAGCGTCTGCGTCGTCGTTCCGACGTGGAAGCCGTCAGCCTGTCGCGGTATTCTTATCCTTATTGTGGAAGCAACAGCACAGACCAGGTGGTATACGACACGTTGCGTTCCCCCTGGTATACCATCCTCCGTATGGCTACGCCCGATTTCGTGCGTGTGTTCCGTTACCGTGGCATTCAGGGCGAAACGCCCGAACAGTTGGCCGATATGCTGCGGCAGGGCGATTTCCTGGCTTCGGACAATATCTTTCAGCATTATGGCATACGGCTGACATCGCTGGCGGGCAAGGACGGATTCCATCTGTTTGGCGACACCACCCTCAATTTCCGCCTCGGTGCCGTGTTGCAGAATGTACGTTATAGCGACCACGAGCAAGCCATGTTTTGCCGCAGCTTCCTCTTCAGCTTAGAAGAAATGAACCGCCTTACAGGAGGCGGAATGATTAATCCGGACAACGAGTTATGTGTCCGTGTCAAGGCCGGGCAGGACCGCGACTTCATTGCCCGCCTCAAGGCAGACAGCGAAAGCCAGTACCGCATAGGTAATATTTACATAGCCGATGTGCGCAGTTTCGCCGATATACGCCGCAGCTTCGAACAATGGACCCATACCATGCTCAACGGCTATATGGTAGGCATGGGCTTCTTGTTGCTCAACATCTTCCTTGGGTTGCTGGGCACTTTCTGGTTCCGCACGCAGCAACGCCGTTCGGAGATAGCCTTGCACATGGCGCACGGTGCGTCGCGACGCGCGGTTTTCTCCCGCTTGCTCAGCGAAGGAATGTTGCTGCTGTTGGTGGTAACGGTGCCTGCTTTTGTGTTGGACTGCTTGTTGGCCAATGCCGAAATGAACACATATCACAACGGCACTACCTTTGAATGGCCTCGCCTGTTATTCTGTGCCGCCGCAACCTTCGTGCTCATCGGACTGATGATAGTCATCGGTATCTGGTATCCCGCCCGCAAGGCCATGCACGTGCAGCCCGCCGAGGCGTTGCATGACGAGTGAGCAAAGACGGCGGCAGACATGAAAGAAACCGATGCCGACTTCTGGCAAGTGTTCCGTTTCCGCTTCCTTGACGGTGTACCATTCAGCGAGGCCGATTTTCAGAGTGGGCTTCCGAGAGCTGTAATCTGTGCATCTGTGGCACGTAAATTATTCGGCCGGACAGACGTGGCCGGTGAATATATCCGCCTGAATCAGGTGGACTTTTATGTGACTGGTGTCGTGGCAGATGTATCCACCCTTGCTGCCGATTGCTACGCACAGGTATGGATACCATATACTGCCGGGCAAAGTGAAACGTTTTCGTGGGGATACGGGCTGATGGGTAGTATGTCTGCCGTGATACTGGCCCGCAGCAGTGCCGACTTTCCGGCCATACGAGAGGAGTGTGAACGCCTGCGGCAAAAGTACAACGATGCCCAGACGGACATGGAGGTATTTTATCGGGGACAGCCCGATACGCAGTTTGTCCACCTCTACCGCACATGGGGTGATGAGCCGGACATGCAGAGTGTTGTCATTTGTTATGTGGCTGTTTTCCTTATCCTGCTCGTGGTGCCTGCCATAAACCTGAGCAGCATGACGCACTCGCGCATGCGGAAACGGATGGCAGAGATAGGTGTGCGGAGAGCTTTTGGGGCTACGGGTACAGAACTGATGAGCCAGGTGTTTTTGGAAAACCTGTTCCTGACGGTTGTTGCCGGGATAGTCGGCCTTGTCCTGAGCTATGCAGCAGCTCTTCTGCTGAGCGACTACCTGTTCGGAGGCTCTGCCACTGCTTTCTACAAAGGCGAAACTACGCTTGGGGCAGGTTTGTTGTTCAGTCCCCGGGTGTTCTTTGCCGCCTTGTGCTTCTGCCTCCTGATGAACGGACTTAGTGCATTGCTGCCCGCTTGGCGCGCCAGTCGGATGGACATAGTTGATGCGATTAACCAAAAAGAATAACGGAGATGAGAAAACTTTTGATACAAATACGGAATGAATGGAAGCGGAATGTTTTCTTGGGTGTGGAGCTGTTGGTGGTAGGATGCCTGCTGTGGTATCTTGTGGACTGGTGCTATGTGACAATCCGCACCTATACCCTTCCTGTGGGTTTTGACGTGAGCCATTGTTACCAGATATTTCTGGGCAAACTTACTCCACAGTCGCCCGAGTTCCAGGCTGGTGCCACTCCGGAGGATGATATGAGTGCACTCGAGCAAATCGTCGAACGCCTTCGCCACCGTCCGGGTGTGGAGTACGCTGCACTTTCGCAAAATTCCATTCCCTACAATAGCGGCAGCAATTCGTCTGCACTTTTTGTGGACAGTACTGCAGTGCGGGGCAGGCAGCTTTGGGCGCAACCCGATTTCTTCCGCCTGTTCCGTTTCCGGGGAGTCGCTATGGCTGAGGAAGACGGCAGGGCGTGGCAGACCACCAATATAGACTGTGTGGCGCTTGCCGTTGATCGGAAGCGCAGACATCTGTTGGTGTCGAGAAACTTCGTGTCTCCGGATAATGGCAACAACCTTCCCGGTATGGAGGATGCCACTTCCATGTTGGGGCATTGGTATCCGTTTAACAGTAACAGCGTAGACAGTGACTTCCGGTTTTTCGTGGCAGGTGTTACCGAACCGATAAGGCCGAATCACTTTACCTCTTCGTCTTCTTGGGGTGGGTACTACATGGGCGTCGAGCTTACCCATGACGACCTCGTGGATTTGGAGAATCCACGCTATATGGAACTTTCCATCCGTGTGACACCCGATGCCGATACGGGACAGCGATTCATGGACGAGTTGATGGCGGATGCCGACCGGCTTTATCAGGTGGGCAATGTATTTTTGTTGGATGTCATTCCGTTTGATGAGCTTAGGTACTTTGACGAGTTGGACAGTATGAACGAAGTTCGTACACAGTGCATTATCATAGGTTTCCTGCTGTTGAACATTTTCCTGGGGGTGGTAGGCACTTTCTGGTTTCGTACACAGCACCGCCGTGGTGAGATAGCGTTGCGCATAGCCTTTGGCAGTACTCGCGGTGGCGTGTTCGGTCGCCTTATTGCGGAGGGGCTGCTTATACTCACCGTCATGTTGGTGCCCACTTTACTCATAGCCCTCAACATAGGCATGTCTGAGTTGGTCGACGTAGAACGGATGTCATTCACTGCCACACGCTTTGCTATAGCCATTGCCTTTTCGTGGGTACTGATGGCACTGATGATAGTGGCAGGTATTTGGTATCCCGCCCGCAAGGCCATGAACGTGCAGCCGGCAGAGGTGTTGCATGACGAGTAGGGGAGTAGCTCCCGCGCGGGACTGTGTACATCTTGCCAATGAAACAGCTACTGAATTGGCTTTGGTCAAGCTGCTATCTTGGACTAAGGGCATGAAGAACTCTTAAACACTTACGATTACCTTAGCTTCTAATCTTTAGGCAGGTAGAATTTCTGAAAGAATGGCTTTTATAGGGGCACAAACAGATTTTCTACCTGTCTTGATTTATAAATGACATACAAATCATTGCATGTAACAAGAACTTTTTATAATTTTGAAGCATAATTTTAAAAACAACTGCCTATGTAACATACAGACAATAGACATAAAGATAAAGAAGCGTTAGCTTTATTCTTGTTCTTGAAAATCGCCAAATTGAAAGAGCCACGAGAGTAAAAGTTGATGCTCACGCCATACGGCGTGGGCTTTTACTCGTATATGTGGCAATGGTGTTTGGCGATACCTCAAGAACGTAGACGAAGTTATAAGTCCACGTTTTTTTATTGTCTTCCCTTTCGGTTTTGGACTACTTTTAAACAAATATTTCAAATATCAATAAACAACAAAGACAATGAAAACATTACGTTATATCGGGATGGCTTTATTAGCCGTAGTTTTGAGTGTAAATCTTTCGTCTTGTGGTATCATGAATGATGCAACCAGTAACCAGAACTTGGTTCAAACCAATGTAATATTGAACCAAAAAAATTACAAAGTAATTAGCAATGTCAAGGGTGAAAGCAAACAATGTTATGTCTTTGGTATTGGCGGTTTATCTAAAAAGTCGTTGCGAGAATCAGCAATGAGTGATATGTTTCAAAATGCCGACTTAAAGGAAGGAGCCCGCGCCATCATTAATACTAATGTGCAATACAAGTATCAGTTTTACATACTTTGGTTTAAATGTAAAGCTATTGCAACAGGAACTATTATTGAGTTTACAGAGTGAGAACTCTTAGCAGACTTATTCAGTCATAGATCCCAAAACGGCATTTGTGCAAAACGAGCATGAGTGCCGTTTCTTTTTGTCTGTCTAATTTTTATTCCTGATTCCCTTTAAAAGAAGAAATGAGAAGACCTCTGCAAAACTTAGCCAATGAAGGTGTTGGCAATATGCATGAAAAGTTGTGCCTTCAAGTCATGAAACGTGAAGAAATACTCCAACTGTTTTTTTG
>CAZYVE010000003.1:0-109758 GCA_964651035.1 uncultured Bacteroides sp. | reverse complement strand
GAAAGATTTTTCAAGAATATTTCGTAATGTTGCACTTGCTGGTTGACTCTGCCCTCTCCAAAGGCTAAGGATAATGCAATCCTTACCCTAGACAAACTTTCTGGAAGTAAGAACTTATCTAACTTCATAGATTCTTGCTTTGCCGTTGGCAAGGTTGAAGGAGAAAAGAAAGTTTATCTCAAGCAGCTTAAAGCAAGGAGTTGTGCTATCAGCATGGACGAAAATCATGTACTTGTCGGTACTTTGACAAAGCGAGAAGATGGCTTCATAGAGTTTGCGGAAGAAGGATTTGCCGTGGAAAAAGAGTTGTTAAAGGGGAAAGCAGATATAACTCCACAGAAAGAACAGGCTTATAAACTGTATAAAGAAGGCAATAGCTATAGGAAAATATCAAAGATGATAGGCGTTAGTGATAAGACAGCAAAGGCATGGGTTGATGATTACATAGCTTATCATATTGCGAAAGTTGATAGTTCTTTGGAAAACAAAGAAGTAGATCTAAAGAATGATAATAATTAGGGCAATATTCAGTTTCGGTTTGTGGCAATGGTATGTATTATTTAATTTTGATTATAGGATGAAGATAGATATAGGTATTGTAAAAGAAGATAGGAACTTTTCTGATATTGATGATGAAAAGGCAAGTGTGTTAGTAGATACACTCTATGAGTATTCGGTATTGGTATTTAACATTTATAATAAAGTGGTGGCATGAGTGAAGTATTTGAATTAAAGGATTTTGCAAAGGGCAAAAAAGAAAGTGAAAGAGTAGAAGGCGGTAATGCGCTGATCTATACTCGTGTTAGTTCAAGCGAACAGGTAGATGGTCAAAGTCTTGAAGTTCAGTTAGAAAAGTGTAGGGAGTATGCTGCAAAGCACTCCTATACCGTTCTCGGTGAGTTTGGTGGAAGCTATGAATCGGCCAAAAGTGATAAAGAACGGAAAGAGTTTAACAGAATGCTTACTTTTATTCGGAAAAGTAAGATTAAGATTGATGTAGTGATTGTTTTCAGTACTTCCCGTTTCAGTCGGACGGGAAGCACTACCATCATCGAAGAGGTAGAGGCAAGGGGTGCTTATGTGGTATCGGCTACATCAACCTACGATCCTCGGACTCCTGTGGGAAAGTATATGCAGTTGATGGAGTTGGCTAATGCAAGGTTTCAAAATGATGAAAAGCGGGCTACTACCATAGAAAACAGTATAAAGGCTTTATTGAAAGGACGTTGGATAGGTAAAGCTCCAAGAGGTTATGACCAAAAGACAACGAAGAAAGAGCAGGTTATCACTATCAACAAGGTAGTGTAAACTAAACTTGACACAGTTCTGTTTACACTCCCTGATTTTGCTTTTAAAATGAGGTCTAACTTGTTTGAACTGTGGCAATTACAAGGATTGGAAGGGAAACGGAAGTTGCAAAAACTCTTATTTTCGGACGGATTTATCTATGATAAGAATTCGGGCGATATTGAACCTAAAAGCGTCAATGTATTCTTTATGTTAAATAGCTCATATACAAATCCTTATGAAAATAAAAACAAAAGAACGAACCGTGATTTTAACGATTCGTCCCTTAGAGTACCCGGAGCGGGACTTGAACCCGCACAGCCATCACTGGCCAAAGGATTTTAAGTCCTTCGTGTCTACCATTCCACCATCCGGGCGACACTATGGAGCGGAAAACGAGATTCGAACTCGCGACCCCAACCTTGGCAAGGTTGTGCTCTACCAACTGAGCTATTTCCGCATAACTACGCTGCTGCAAAGATAAACGGTTTGCCTTTTGCAACCAAAAAAATCAAATGGAATTTACACGTGCAAAAAACATCCTGACATTATCTGCCCAAAAGCGCGTTTTCGGCAGTTTCCACTTCACCGAAAGCGAATTTGTCCATTACCTGCTGCATAAGGTCGGTTATCTGTTTATTGCATAGGTTGCCTATGCTACCCTCATGAGTATGGCACACCTTCTTGGGGTGGGAGAAATGCCCTGCTTCGATATCCATTCCCACCTTTTTATAGGCATCCCTAAAAGGCATTCCTTCCCCGACAAGACGATTGACCTCCTCCACGCTGAACATAAGTGAATATCTGTCATCATCCAATATATGCCCGTTCACCTTTATTTCACCCACCATGTACGCGGTCATCAGGAGACAATCTTCAAGCTCACGGAAAGCGGGCAGGAACACCTCTTTTATAATCTGGAGGTCACGGAAGTAACCCGAAGGCAGGTTATTGACAATCATCATGATTTGTTGCGGAAGTGCCTGCAGCTTATTACACTTGGCGCGCGTCAATTCAAATACATCCGGATTCTTCTTGTGCGGCATGATGCTCGAACCAGTGGTACAGTCGTCCGGCAACTTGATAAAGCCGAAGTTCTGGCTGTTGAACATACAGGCATCAAACGCCAGTTTTGCCAATGTGCCCGCTATAGTAGCCAACGCGAAAGCTACGTTACGTTCCATTTTACCGCGTCCCATCTGGGCATATACTACATTATAATCCAAAGAATCAAACCCTAGAAGACGGGTAGTCATAGTACGGTTTAGCGGAAAGGAGGAACCGTATCCGGCAGCAGAACCGAGCGGATTGCGGTTACACATCCTGTATGCGGCTTGCAGGAACAGCATATCATCCACCAAGCTCTCGGCATACGCGCCAAACCATAAGCCGAATGACGAGGGCATGGCCACCTGCAGATGCGTGTACCCCGGCATAAGCACGTCTTTATAGCGTTCGCTCTGCGTAATAAGTACTTTAAACAAATGTTCTACAGCATAAGCTATAGTCTTGATTTCAGCGCGTGTAAAGAGTTTCAGATCCAGCAGAATCTGGTCATTCCTCGAACGCCCGCTGTGTATTTTCTTCCCTATGTCACCGAGTTTGCGGGTCAGCATCAACTCTACCTGCGAGTGCACATCTTCCACGCCTTCTTCTATCACAAATTCCCCGCGTTCTGCCTGTCCATATATAACTTTCAGTTCGGCAAGCAGCTGCGTCAATTCTTCGTTTGTCAGAAGGCCGATGCTTTCGAGCATCGTTATGTGAGCCATGGATCCCAGCACATCATATTTAGCAAGGTAAAGATCCATCTCACGGTCGTGCCCTATGGTAAATTGTTCTATTTCCTTCTTTACCTGTACAGATTTCTCCCAAAGTTTCTGAGCCACGTAATATTATATGGATTATGATAATGATGAATAATTATTCTGTAACACAGATGCAAGCAGCAAAAGAAACACCCGTCTACCTATATGTCAGTAGGGAATCATGGAAAGTACATCCGCAAACCTCTCCACTCCTTCCTGCAACGGTTTCTGCAACATTGCCTTTATATAAGGATTGATCTCCATCTCTATGGAAATCTTCATATTGCAACGGTTGTCATCCAAAGATGATAATTGTATTAGCAAATTGAACGGCAACGGTGATGCGGTCGTAGCAAACCTGATACAGCTGCACGGTTCCTTGTCCGCTATTGCCAGCGTGATCCGTCCCACTGGAGGCACTTCGACACTCACGCTGCTTGCATCGAATGTCAGCCCCTTAATTTTGCCTTCCGGCAACTTGTCCTTGACCTTATCCAGATTGTTCAGATCGGACAATTTCTCATAAACAGCCTCTTGCGAAGCGTTTATAGTCTTCACAGCGCTTTCAAATGTAGCCATTACTTAGTCCTCTTATTATTTCTCCCCCACAGGTTTTTATATTCTAATATCACTTATCATTTATTTACTGACTCTCCCCAATGTGCAGGATCTTTCCGCCATTCGTTCAGCGTCTCTATGTCAGCATCTTCAATATACCCTGTACGCAAAGCCACGTCGAGCACCGCCTCATAGTTGGTCAGTGTTACCAAAGGAACCTTTGCATCCTTGAACGCCTTCTCTGCTACCGGGAATCCATACGTATAAGCCGCCACCATGCCTATCACCTCGCATCCGTCGCGCCGTATGGCATCAACAGCCTTCAGGCTGCTCCCGCCCGTAGAAATCAGGTCTTCTATAATCACCACCTTCATCCCTGGACGCAGTTCGCCTTCTATCAGGTTCTCCAGGCCATGATCCTTCGGAGTGGAACGTACGTACACAAACGGCAAGTTCAGCGCATCGGCCACCAATGCCCCTTGAGGTATTGCTCCGGTAGCCACGCCGGCAATGGCATCCGCTTGCCCGAAGCGTTCCATTATAAGGCGTGTTATTTCGGTCTTTACAAAGCTGCGCAATGAAGGATATGAAAGCGTCTTGCGGTTATCGCAATAAAAAGGCGACTTCCAGCCTGAGGCCCAGATAAAGGGATTAGCCGGCTGCAATTTGATAGCTTTAATCTTCAACAGCTTTTCTGCAAACAATCTTTCCAACGTTTTCATAGCAAATCGACTAATTGATAATTCTGACGCAAAAGTAAATAAACCTTATGAAAAAAGGAATAAGAAAGAAGATTATTTTCACTCAGTCCATTCATTTATCCCGCACAGGTCGATGCAGCGGCGTATGTCATCCATATCGAAGCCGCGGCTCAAAGCAAAACGTACGAGCTTCCCATAAAGTTCATTTTCAGTCCCGGCATGTACGCTCTTCTTCTTGGACTCGAGAAGGGCTTGCAATATTGCCAGATACTCCTCACTGTCGACTTCGGCCAGCAGGGGGCTGTACACCAGGGGAGAGATTTTTTTCATGCGCAGAGCCTGGGCTATCTTACGCTTTCCCCATTTGTCGAAGCGGAATTTGTCACGGATGAAGGCACGGCAATAACGTTCTTCGTTTATGTAGTTTTCTTTCACCAGACGCTCAACCACACGGGCCACCACAGCGTAATCCATACCCCAGCGCTGCAATTTTTCAGTCACCTCCGCACGGCAATGCTCGGCAGAGGCACAATAAGCCGACATCCGGCTGAAGGCCTCGCTTTCTGTTATATTTATATTATTCATCAGGATAAAGATATGTAATCAGTCAAACTGTTTCTGTCGCATCCCGGAGTTACCGCTACCCTACCATTGCAGTCATCTCACAAGTATCAAAAAGCGTTCGTTGCCTGAGAGGTCTTTTTCCAATCGGGCATCGCAGTATCCTAATCTGTCGGCAAGAGCAAGAAGACTGCCCCCGAAAGCTCGGTTTATTTCAAAATATAATCTTCCGCCCGGACGCAACATCCGGCGTCCCAGCCTGCCTATGCAGCGATAAAAAAGCAACGGGTCATCATCGGGAACAAAAAGAGCCTGTGACGGCTCCCAGCACAGCACGTTCTGCTCCATGCCGGCCTTCTCTGCCTCAGTAACGTAAGGCGGGTTACTTACTATGACATCGTAACACTCTCCCTGCTGCGGAGTATATGTCAGCACGTCACACAGTCTGAAGCGCACCCCAGCCTGCAGGGCCTCGTTATTGGCTTTTGCCATGGCCAGAGCCTCGTCTGACACGTCCCATGCCGTCACTTCGGCCAAAGGAAGCTCTTTAGAGAGTGTCACTGCTATGCATCCACTTCCCGTCCCTATGTCAAGCACGTGCGCGTCGGTAGGGATTTCCTTGAGCATCAGCTCCACAAGCTCTTCCGTTTCCGGTCTGGGAATCAGCACGCCGCGTCCTACGCGGAAGTCGCGCCCGAGAAAACGTGCCTTCCCTTGTATATATTGCAGCGGCTCGTGCATCAGAAGGCGGCCGATAATGTCTTGAAGCATTTGTTCCTCATTTGAGGATAAAACAATATCTTTGCCGAGGAAATAATCTGCAGTCCGTTGCCCCAGCATCTCGCAGCAGACAATGCGGGAGATAGCAGCAGCTTCACGGGCGGGATATTCCTTGCGCAGCATGTCGCGGATATGCTTTGCACTGGTTGTCATTCGGAAACAATGCCCTTTCGGGGTGCAAAAGTAGCAAATTATTTCCTTAATGCAATGCTTCCCCGATACATGTACCGCCGTTGCGGGGAATGCGTATGCGGCATGCCGAGAACACGTATTGCGCGGGTGTATCACATGTTCCGCAGGGCAGCCTTTTAAGATTGCTTGACTTATAATAAAACAACACATGGAAGAAGATGAAAAATACATGCGCCGTTGTATCCAGCTGGCAAAAAACGGACTGTGCAGCACGCCCCCCAACCCTATGGTCGGCGCCGTGATAGTATGCGACGGACGGATAATAGGTGAAGGCTACCACGTGCGCTGCGGAGAAGGGCATGCCGAGGTCAATGCCATACGCTCCGTCAAAGACCCTTCGCTCCTGAAACGCTCCACAATCTATGTAAATCTGGAACCGTGCTCACATTATGGCAAGACACCGCCCTGTGCCGACCTGATAATAGAGAAAGGGATACCACGCATTGTAATAGGTTGTACGGATCCTTTCCCCAAAGTGGCCGGACGCGGCATAAACAAGCTCAAGGAAGCCGGATGCAATGTCACGAGCGGAGTATTGGCGGAAGAGTGCCGCCGGCTCAACAGGCGTTTCATAACCTTCCATACAAGACAGAGGCCTTACATTACCCTCAAATGGGCTGAATCAGCGGATGGCTTTATTGATATTGCCAGGGATGGTGGAAAGGCGACAGTCTTGTCGAGCGAACTGACAGCTATGCTGGTACATAAAAGACGGACCGAACATCAGGCTGTAATGGTGGGCACGCGTACCGCATTGCTGGATAACCCGTTGCTCACCGTGCGGCACTGGTATGGTCCGGAACCTGTACGCGTGGTGCTCGACCGTACCGCAAGCCTGCCTGCCACTCTGCACATCTTCGACGGGAATCCTCATACAATAGTGTTAGTGTTCTCGGAACAGATACACCCCGCACGTCCCGGCGTGGAATACATTCCGGTGGATTATGGTAAAGATATACTACCACAAGTGATGCACACAATATATAATAAGGGGCTGCAGTCATTGTTGGTGGAAGGAGGAAGTACACTGCTACGCTCGTTTATCGAGTCGGGGCTGTGGGATGAAGCTTTCATTGAAGAATCTCCAACCAGACTGCATGGAGGTGTAGCCGCACCGGATATCAATAGAAAATATTTTTGCAATATAGAGCAGCATTTCGGGCGTATCATTCGTCACTATATCGCTGTATGTTAAGGAACCGTACATTTTCTTAGCAGGAGGATATTTCATCGTATAAATACGGCTCTTTATCTATAATTTTATATAAAACTTCCTTTCAAAAAGAAGTAAAGAGAAAAATGTTCCTATTTTTGCAGCTCGTAAATTAAGCAGATAAGAGGCGTTCTTTCCGCGAGAGAAATCGTGGAAGAGCCTATAATAAGAATAACCTAATGTAACATAATGAGAACAAGATTTCTGTTGATAATCGCGAGTTTCGTACTGATTTCAATAGGTATGAATTCCTGCCTCTGGTCTGACGAGGTAAGTGAATACAGCACAGACGCGACAATGTATTCTTTCAGTCTGGACACCATCCACGGAGTGGAATATAAGTTCGACATAGACCACACAACAAACCTCATCTACAATCTGGATTCACTGCCGATAGATGCGGATACCATAATAGACAGCATTCTGGTTACCATACAGGGAGGGTATTATATAAGC
This sequence comes from uncultured Bacteroides sp., assembly GCA_964651035.1. GTDB lineage: Bacteria > Bacteroidota > Bacteroidia > Bacteroidales > Bacteroidaceae > Bacteroides. Next base: position 102,202 of record CAZYVE010000003.1, on the reverse strand, counting down.
TCTGCTGACACGATATTCGACACGGACGATTATCAGAATATGCTACCCGCAGTAAACCAGTCAGGCAGCGACGGGATGAAGTTTACTGTACATGCCGTCGACGGGGTAACAACACGCACATATACCTTGCAAATCAGAATGCACCAGCAAGACCCCGACTCGCTGACATGGGTCAACATGGACACCATAGGCAGCGTATTCTCCACAGCATTAAATCCCAACGACCAGAAAGCCATCATACAAAACGGCAAATTGCTGCTTTATACTTCTCCCACACAGATGTACATGACATCCACCGCCCCAAACAGTTACGGCTGGAGTGAGGCTGCGGTAAGTGGACTCCCGAGCAATGCCGATGTCACCACACTGATAGGTTTCGAAGGCAGGCTGTACATGCTGGCAGACGGAGACGTATATGTATCCAATACATCAGGGACTGAGTGGGAAAAGTCTGAAAGCCTGAGTGGGAACATAGAATCTTTGGTAGCCAGCATCCCCGAAGATGAGGTCATGGAGACAGCCGCGGCATTGGTTGGAATACGTATTAATACGGACAACGGTAACGTGGAAGAATTCTGCATAACAGAGGATGGAGAAACTTGGGAGGCGGGAGATACCGTACCCGAAGGGTTCCCTACATACAACATCAGTTATACCACACAAACCAACGAATCCGGAACCAAGAAGGCTGTTGTAATGGGAATGCCGCTGACTGGAGATGTAACCATACCGTGGTTCAGCATGGATGGGAAATCGTGGGCAAGCCTTGAGACATCATCGGACATGTACTGCCCCGCTCTTGAGAATCCGTTCATAACATACTACGGCGAACAATATTATGCCTTTGGCGGCGACATGGATTCAATATACTCCGCGCCTACAGCCATAGCATGGACGCAAATCGAGGAAAAATTCATGTTCCCGGAAGAGTTTAACGGCAAAGGCAACTACACAGCCGTAATGGAGCCGACTGTAGGCACAAAAGTCCCGGCAGAAGACAAACGTGATTTCATTTGGGTGATATTCGGCGGAAAGAATACACAGAATGAAGTATGGCGGGGACGACTGAACAAATTAGGATTTGAAAGGCAATGATACCTTCTTGCACCAGATATTAACAAAAAGAATAACTGGCAAAAGGCTGATGAACAAAGACCGTAAAAAACATGTCAAGTAAAGAACAAATAGACCTAAGCCGGATACCACGCCATGTTGCTATCATCATGGACGGGAATGGCAGATGGGCAAAACAGCGTGGGCGTGAACGCAGCTACGGCCATCAGGTCGGAGCCGAGACTGTTCATGTAATCGCAGAAGAAGCCGCACGCCTTGGCATTGAATATCTGACCTTGTATGCCTTTTCTACGGAGAACTGGAATCGTCCGATAGATGAAATAACCGCGCTAATGTCACTCCTGTTCGACTCCATAGATGAAGAAACGTTTATGAAAAACAACATCAGCTTTCGCGTCATAGGTAAAATGGACAAGCTGCCTGACAACGTGCGGGAAAGGCTGGATGCCTGCATCAGAATCACAGCAAAGAACACGGGAATGTGCCTTGTGCTGGCATTAAGTTACTCATCGCGCTGGGAAATTTCAGAGGCTGCGCGGCAGATAGCCGAGGATGTTGTACAGGGCAAGATAACATTGGAACAGATAGACAGCGAACTGCTGTCACGACATCTGGCGACACACTTTATGCCGGATCCAGACTTGTTGATACGCACCGGCAGCGAGTTACGCCTTAGCAACTTTCTGCTGTGGCAATGCGCGTATTCAGAACTCTATTTTTGCGATACATATTGGCCTGATTTCCGTGAAGACGAATTCTACAAGGCTATTTGTGAATATCAGAAGCGTGAACGCAGGTTCGGAAAAACAAGTGAACAGGTCAGCTGAATATGTTGAACAAGAAATAAAATAGCACACATAATAATAACTAATATAATCCATATCAGTCACAAATGCAGTATCGTATATTCTACATATTCATAGCATTTATCATTCTGTCGGCCGACATAGAGGCTATAATGGCGCAAGAAATAAATAAGGAAACCAACAATACGGATGAAGAAGAAGTACCGGTAGTTCTTTATTCTGGCACACCGCGCAAGCGGGCGATAGCAGACATAAAGGTGGAAGGTGCAGACAATTATGAAGACTACGTCATCGTAGGCTTGTCTGGTTTGACGAAAGGTCAGGAAATTACCATCCCCGGTGACGAAATCACGCAAGCCTGCAAACGCTATTGGCATCACGGATTGTTTTCTGACGTAAGTATAACCACAGACAAAGAAGTCGGTGACAGTATATGGCTGACCATCCGTCTGACCATGCGCCCACGTGTGTCGGAGATACGTTATGAAGGAGTAAAGAAGTCTGAACGCGAAGACCTGGAAGAAAAAATAGGTCTTATCAAGGGTAACCAAATAACACCCAATCTGATAGACCGTGCAGAAACACTCATCAAACGTTATTTCGACGACAAAGGCTTCAAGAATGCAGAAGTCATGGTAACACAGCGTGATGACCCCAATCAGGAAAACCATGTCATTGTGGACATTGAGATAGATAAGAAAGAGAAAATCAAGGTACACCATATAGAGATAGTCGGGAACCAAGTCTTGACAGATAAGAAACTGAAGCGCGTTATGAAAAAGACAAACGAGCGCAGGAAATTTGTCAATCTCTTCCGTACAAAGAAATTTGTCGAAGAAAACTTTGAAGCCGACAAGCAGCTTATCATAGACAAATATAACGAGCTTGGCTACCGGGATGCAATCATAGTAAGAGACAGCATAGCACAGTATGACGACCGGACTGTGGATGTCTTCATGGAAATAGAAGAAGGCACCAAATACTATCTGCGGGACATAACGTGGGTCGGCAACACGCTCTTCAGATCGGAAGACCTGGACAGGGTGTTACAGATGAAAAGTGGCGATGTATACAACCAGAAACTGCTGGATGAACGTCTGAATACTGACGATGACGCGATAGGCAATCTGTACTATAACAACGGTTACCTGTTCTATAACCTCGACCCGGTAGAGGTAAATATCGTGGGGGATTCAGTGGATCTTGAAATGCGTATCTACGAAGGGGTACAGGCCACAATCAACAAAGTAAGCATCAGCGGCAACGACCGCCTGTACGAAAATATAGTACGAAGGGAGTTGCGTACACGGCCGGGACAGTTGTTCAGCCGTGATGACATCATGCGCTCATACCGTGAAATAGCGCAGATGGGACATTTCGACCCAGAGCAAATCAATCCCGACATACAGCCGCATCCTGAAGACGGAACAGTGGACATTGATTACCAACTGGTGTCCAAAGCAAATGACCAGGTAGAATTTTCCGCAGGTTGGGGGCAGACAGGTGTCATAGGAAAGCTGAGCCTGAAGTTCACCAATTTCTCGCTTGCCAACTTGCTGCATCCGGGCGAAAACTATCGTGGTATTCTGCCGCAAGGTGACGGACAGACTCTTACTGTAAGTGCACAAACTAACGCCAAGTACTATCAGGCTTACAGCTTGTCGTTTTACGACCCATGGTTCGGAGGGAAACGTCCTACGGCTTTCTCAGTAACGGCATTCTATTCACGCCAGACTGATATCAGCAGCCAGTATTACAACAATGCTTACTACAACAGTTACTACAACTCTCTGTACAGCGGTTTGTACGGTTATGGTTTGTATAACTACAGCAACTATTTGAGTTATGAAAACTATTACGACCCCAATAAGTCCGTACAGATTTTCGGACTTGCCGTGATGTTCGGTAAGCGTTTGACCTGGCCTGACGATTATTTCCAGTTTACAGCAGAGCTGGCTTACCAGCATTACAGGCTGCGCGAATGGCGCTACTTCCCCATCACCAATGGAGACTGCAACGACCTGAGCCTGAATCTCACGCTGTCACGCAGCTCAAGCGACAACCCGATTTATCCCCGCACAGGTTCGGAGTTCTCCCTGTCAGTACAGCTCACCCCTCCATACTCTTTGTTCGACGGAGTGGATTACAGCCAGTATGACCTCACCAGCCAGGATGATATAAACAGTATGCACAAGTGGGTTGAATACCATAAGTGGAAATTCAAATCAAGAGTTTACATCCCTCTGATGGACCCACGGAGTGAGAACAGGCGCACGCCGGTGATAATGGGACGTTTTGACATAGGATTGTTGGGACACTACAACAAGTATAAACGTTCGCCGTTCGGCACTTTCGAAGTCGGAGGAGACGGCATGAGCAGTTACTCCACGTATGCCACGGAAACAATTGCCTTACGCGGTTACGAAAATGCCTCACTGACCGATGGTTACAACTATCTTGGCTACGCATACACACGCATCGGGCTTGAACTGAGATACCCGCTGATGCTGGAGACAAGTACAAGCATTTATGCCCTTACTTTCGTGGAGGCCGGTAACGCATGGACAGATGTGAGCGACTTCAACCCGTTCGACCTGAAAAGGTCGGCCGGAGTGGGTGTGCGCATATACCTCCCGATGATTGGCATGATGGGTATCGACTGGGCTTACGGCTTCGACAAAATACGTGGCAGCAGCAGTTACGGCGGCAGTCAGTTCCACTTCATATTGGGACAAGAATTCTAACAACATCACACCTAAAAACAGAAGTCATGAAAAAAACTATTTCAGCTGCGTTAATATTGTTTGCCGCAAGCATTGCGGCAGCCAATGCCCAAAAGTTTGCATTGATAGACATGGAGTACATAATGCTGAACATCCCTGCCTACAACGATGCCAACGAACAGATAGAAGAAGCGTCGGCCCAATGGCAAGATGAAATAGGCAAACTTGCGGATGAGGCCAGAACAATGTACGAAAGTTATCAGGCAGAAGTCTCGAATATGACCGAAGAACAAAAGACGCAAAGAGAAAAAGCCATAATAGCCAAGGAAAAAGAGGTGGCAGAACTGCGTAATAAGTACTTCGGACCGGAAGGAGAAATTTACAATTTGCGCGAAAGCCTCATACTGCCTATTGAGGATGAAATATATGAAGTCGTGAAGGAGATAGCCCTGCAAGAAGGGTATACCGTAGTGACAGACCGTGCATCGGCCATGAGCATTATCTTCGCATCTCCCGATATAGACATCAGCGACGAGGTTCTGGCACGGATGGGATACCTCGACTGAGCCAGCGGGAAAGGCTTTTGCTCCTCATATATCAAAAAAATGCATCTGTGTTTTTGATTTGCACATGGTTTGCTTTATATTTGCACCAACGTAACGATTAAACATTCAAACGAATAACATTATGCTTAAGAAAATCGCAATTATCGCAGCCTTGTTTACCCTGCCTCTGGCAAGTATGGCACAGGCAAAATTCGCCCACATGAATTCACAAGAAGTAATCACTGCAATGCCCGAATTCACAAAAGCACAGGCTGACCTGGATTCTATGTCGAAGCAATATCAGGATGAGATGAAACGGACGGAAGAAGAATTCAACAGGAAGTATCAGGAATTCTTGGCACAGGCCGACTCACTGCCGCAAAACATAGCCGAGCGCCGTCAGAAGGAATTGCAGGACATGGCACAACGCCAACAGCAGTTCCAGCAAGAGGCATACCAGTCTATGCAGAAGGCACAGGAAGATGCCATGATGCCTATATACGAAAAACTGGAAACAGCCATTCAGGCCGTAGGAAAGGCTGAAGGCGTGATTTACATATTCGACATGGCACGGACGCCCATTGCTTATATCGGCTCGGAGAGTGTGGATGTAACTCCCAAAGTAAAAGCCCAGTTAGGTCTGCAATAAAGAAATTAGACTCGTTCCTTTCCCTCCGATGCTTCCTGCCTGCAGGGACATCGGAGTTTTTTGTATCTCCATGACCTACTCACTTCCCATGCAGCCGGGGCCCATCGGCGTCTTCGACTCCGGTTACGGCGGGCTCACCATATTAGGCAAGATACGCGAATCATTGCCGCAATACGACTATATATACCTGGGTGACAATGCACGAACCCCATACGGCACCCGCTCGTTTGAAATAGTATATGAGTTCACCCGCCTGGCAGTGACAAAACTTTTCGGGATGGGATGCCACCTCGTCATACTGGCCTGCAACACAGCTTCTGCCAAGGCGCTTCGTACCATCCAGATGAACGACTTGCCCCGGCTGGATCCGTCGCGCCGCGTGCTCGGGGTGATACGCCCCACGGCAGAATGCATAGGCAACCTGACACGCAGCCGCCACGTGGGAGTGCTGGCTACGACAGGTACGATAAAATCGGAATCTTACCCGATGGAAATTCTCAAGCTATACCCGGACATTACAGTGCAGGGGGAAGCATGCCCCTTGTGGGTACCGCTTGTGGAGAACAACGAATGTGACGGAGATGGAGCTGATTACTTCGTGAAGAAACACATAGAACGTCTGTTGTCCAAAGACAAACTGATAGACACTGTTATACTGGGGTGTACACACTATCCGCTGCTGATGCCCAAAATAAGAAAATACATGCCGCCATCAATAGCAATAGTAGAGCAGGGCAAACTGGTGGCAAGAAGCCTTAAAGACTACCTATTCCGTCATCCCGAAATGGAGGTACGGTGCACAAAAACAGGTAAATGCCTGTACTGTACCACCGAAGCTGAGGAAAAATTCTCGGAATCGGCATCAACATTTCTCAACGAACCGGTGGAAGTATGTCACATTTCGCTGGAATAAATGACATTAACAAATCCCACAACTATTTTCTTATATCCCCCCGCGTGCAACGTGTAAGAAGCACGCTTGCAATGCATTGCCCTGACGGGGATGTTATATTCCCTGAAAACGTACAACAAACAACCCGCTTCCGGCTTTTTAAATGGTAAGATCTTTTTTCACATGCCGGACTACTGCAAATCCAAAACTAATTCCTAAATTTGTAGGGCAAACCCTCTAAAATCTTTTGGTCATGAAAGAAGTTGACAAATCCAGGCTTGTGGAAGTATTTAAAGGCTCATTGTGGGAAGCCGAACTTGTAAAAGGGCTGCTCAAGGACAGAGGCGTAGATGCAACTGTGAAAGACGGCCTCGTCGTAAATGTCGCCCTGCCGGAAAGTGCGGTCACCGTAAGGGTTCTTGTCAATGAAAAAGACTTTGAGCCGGCCATGCAGGTAATCCGGGAACGACACAATGACTTCTGACTCACCGGCCAAATAAACTCAAAAATGAAACCGGCACTTGGCAGAATTACTGTAAAAGTGGGTAGTAACGTGCTTACACGTACAGACGGCACGCTGGACATTACGCGCATGTCTGCCCTGACAGACCAGATAGCCGGACTGCACAAGCGCGGGGTGGAAGTGATACTCGTTTCTTCGGGGGCGGTCGCCGCAGGACGCAACGAAATCTGCCCCGCACGCAAACTGGACAGCGTAGACCAAAGACAACTGTTTTCGGCCGTAGGACAAGCCAAGCTCATAAACCGCTACTACGAATTATTCCGCGAACATGGCATATCCGTGGGACAGGTGCTTACAATGAAAGAAGATTTCGGGACTCGCAGGCACTACCTCAACCAGAAAAACTGCATGACAGTGATGCTGGAAAACGGTGTGATACCTATCGTAAACGAGAATGATACCACGTCCGTTAGCGAACTCATGTTTACCGACAACGACGAGCTGTCGGGGCTTATAGCCTCGATGATGGATGTCAGCCTGCTTATCATACTTAGTGACGTGGACGGGATATACGACGGCCCGCCTTCCGACCCGGCATCGCGCGTGATATCTGAAATCCTACCGGCAGAAGACTTGTCGGCATACATACAAAACGGCAAGTCAAACTTCGGACGCGGGGGCATGCTTACCAAAACCAGCATAGCGCGCAAGGTGGCAGACGAAGGCATAACGGTAGTAATAGCCAACGGGAAACGGGAAAATGTGCTGACGGGAATATGGGAGATGGAAGAGGCAAAAACAAAGGGAAAGGAATGTATCGGAAGCAGTGCGGCAGAATTGCCCTACACACGGTTTGTTCCCTCCACACAGCCCGTATCAGGCATTAAGAAGTGGATAGCACACAGCGAAGGCTTTGCCAAGGGCGAGCTGCACCTCAACCGCCGGGCTGCAGACCTGATGCTTTCCGACAAAGCTGCCAGTATACTGCCGGTAGGTATTACCGCCGTGGTGGGAGAATTTGAAAAAGATGACATAGTACGTATCGTGTCGCCCGAAGGAAGGGTCATCGGTGTAGGCAAGGCCGGATGCAACTCTGCCAAGGCACGCGAAACAATTGGAAAACACGGCAAAAAACCGGTGGTGCATTATGACTACCTTTACATCGAATAAGGCAAATCCACAAAAATAAAATGACAATGAAGGAGATGGAAAAAACATTGGCTGCCGTACAAGCGGCAAGTCGCAGGCTCCAGCATTTGACAGACAGCAAAATCAACTGCATACTGAATGCTGTGGCCGATGCTGCGATCACCAATGCCGGCTTCATATTGGAAGAGAACAGGAAGGATCTGGCACGGATGGATGCCGCCAACCCCAAATACGACCGTCTGAAACTGACAACAGCCCGTCTTGAAGGCATTGCTGACGGAATACGCAACGTTGCCTTGCTGCCATCTCCACTCGGCCGCGTGCTTAAGGAAAACACACTGCCCAACGGGTTGAAAATACGACGGGTCAGTGTGCCATTCGGTGTGATAGGCATTATATACGAGGCACGCCCGAATGTAAGTTTCGATGTGTTCGCACTATGCCTTAAAAGCGGGAACGCTTGCATACTGAAAGGAGGAAGCGATGCCGACTATACCAATAAAGCCATAGTCTGCGTGATACACAAGGTGCTTGAAGAATTCGGGATAGACCGCCACATTGTGGAACTGATGCCTACGGGACATGAAGCTACCGCACAACTGTTGCAGGCACGGAACTATGTTGACCTCATAATACCGCGCGGCAGCAGCAGCCTCATAGAATTTGTACGCCAAAACGCCACAGTCCCGGTCATCGAGACTGGAGCAGGAATATGCCACACCTACTTCGATGCGAAAGGAGACGTGGAAAAAGGAATGGCAATTATTAACAATGCCAAGACTCGGCGGGTCAGTGTATGCAATGCAATGGACTGCCTCATCATACATCGGGAACGACTGGCTGACCTCGCAACGCTGTGCGCCCCGCTGGCTGCAAACCGTGTCTCGATTCATGCAGATATCCCGGCATATACAGCTCTGGACGGGCAATACCCGGCTGAATTGCTGGTTCATGCGGATGAGAAAGACTTTGGTACTGAATTTCTGGATTACAAGATGTCAGTCAAAACTGTGGCATCGACGGATGAAGCTTTGCTGCACATCCGCCACTACGGCTCAAGGCACAGCGAATGTATAGTGACGGAAGACAGAAAGGTAGCAGACCACTTCATGCACGATGTCGACGCAGCATGCATATATGTCAATGCACCGACATCATTTACCGACGGCGCACAGTTCGGCCTCGGAGCTGAAATAGGTATAAGCACACAGAAACTGCATGCACGCGGACCTATGGGGCTGGAGGAAATCACTACCTACAAATGGCTCATAGAAGGAGACGGACAGATACGTGAGCCTTGACCTTCGGGAACAACAGAAAGCAAAGTATGTAACAACAATAAGAAAACAGAAAATCATGAAGAAATTTACCTGCGTACAAGACATCGGCGACCTTGGCAGTGCACTTGCCGAAGCTGCCGAAATCAAAAGAGACCGTTTCAAATATGTAGAATTGGGACGCAACAAGACGTTGTTGATGATATTCTTCAATTCAAGCCTGCGTACAAGGCTCAGCACACAAAAGGCAGCCCTTAATTTGGGGATGAACGTGATAGTGCTGGACATTAACCAGGGTGCATGGAAGCTGGAGACCGAAAGAGGGGTGATAATGGACGGGGACAAACCCGAACACCTGCTGGAGGCTATCCCCGTGATGGGCTGCTACTGCGACATTATAGGAGTACGTTCATTCGCACGCTTCGAGGACAAGAAATACGACTATGATGAAACCATTCTGAACCAGTTCATACGCTATTCCGGCCGCCCGGTATTCTCGATGGAGGCAGCAACCCGCCATCCCCTGCAAAGTTTTGCAGACCTCATCACCATAGAAGAGTACAAAAAGACCGCACGCCCCAAAGTGGTAATGAGCTGGGCACCTCATCCTAACCCACTGCCACAAGCCGTGCCAAATTCGTTTGCCGAATGGATGAATGCCACTGGTTACGAGTTTGTAATTACTCATCCCGAAGGGTACGAACTGGATCCGCAATTTGTAGGAAATGCCCGCGTGGAGTATGACCAGATGAAAGCATTTGAAGGTGCAGATTTTGTTTACGCAAAGAATTGGGCTGCCTATGCTGGCGACAATTACGGGAAGGTCCTTTGCCGGAACAGAGCCTGGACCGTGAGCGCCCGCCAGATGGGAGTAACTAACAACGCTTACTTCATGCACTGCCTGCCCGTACGGCGGAACATGATTGTGACGGATGACGTGATAGAAAGTGAACAGAGCATTGTCATCCCGGAAGCGGCCAACCGCGAAATATCTGCTACCGTAGTGCTAAAAAGATTATTGGAAAGTCTGTAAGGTAGCCCCTGTCATATCGGCCTGCACTCCTTATCACTACAACAGAGCGTAAATTACTATCCCATGTGACGGATACAGGCCGATATGGTTATTTTTCCATAAAGCCTCCGGCTTCCTGCCACGCATTAAAGCCGCCATCCAGTTCATATACCTCATAGCCGGCTTTTCCCAGTATAGAGGCTGCTTTCTTGCTGCGCTTCCCGCTACGGCAATATACGGCAACAGGTTTGTCTTTATGCAACAGCGAATCGGCCATTAATGCAAAATCGTCATTCAATACATTGATATTGATACTGCCAGGTATGTGGTTTTCGGAATACTCACCCAGCGTACGCACGTCAACACGCTGCACGTCAAAGTCAGAAATGACTTCGGCAAACTTATCCGCTGGGAGTGAGGTGAAATTTTCCGTCTTATGATGACAAGAGAAGAAAAACATGGAACACAGACTAATAATCAGGAAAACAGTTTTCATTGTAGTAAAATCATAAAAACCAAACCTTCATAATCATAATAAGACACCTCTAAGAGGATGAAAGCCTTTTTGGATAAATATCTTAATGCTATTCATCGTATTCAAATTCATAAGTCTTCAAATCTCCGGCATACGTATTAAGGCTGAACGAAAGGTTCAACTTATCCACACCGTCGGTGAAATATTGCTGTAATGGCACAGACAAATAGGCTCGTCGTGTATAGCTCTGTGCATCCCCTCCGTCATCATGGTAAAGCAGCAGGCTGACGTTGCGTGTACCAGCATCCACCTCATTGCTTTCCTCTACGAAATGAAAAGAATGGGTACCGCCCTGTACCTTAAGTTCAAGAACCACATTCAGATAGTACAATCCTTTCCATATGCTAAGTATATCAGCCGGATCTGTATGTATGCCATCTGCAAAATGGCTGGCAGGAAGAGGGACTGCAGAAATGGCTTCAGTAGTAGCGTATAAGATTACTCCTCCGGTCCCGCTGTCATCTGCTACAGTCTCATAATTGGCTACGATGCGTACCGCAGTATCCGGTTCCACTGTCATAGCCGAAGCATCCTCAAGCACCGGATACCAGTCTCCTGCATCGGTTTGTATCGATTGCAGTATTCCATCACTGTCGCTAAGTGCGGTGAGGTATTCAAGCTTTATGGATGGATAATGATAATCGTCATCACCACATGCTGCCAGCAGACACAGCAACATTGGCAAACAGAATATCCGTAGTAGTGTTGAAGTTCTCATCATTGCATGTTTAACTTGTTCTTAAGCGGATTGGCATACATCAACAGCATCTTCTCCCGCAAGAAAGGCAAATCTTTTTCCGCCAAATCGATACGCGACAGCTGCTTGTCCAGATAAGACAGAAAATGCAGCTTTTCTTCCGGAGTATAACATCCGGCAAAATCTTCTCCCCCTTCCAGCAAGTCGTAAGCGATGTAGTTGTTGGGATATATACAATAGTTAGCGTGTATGCCGCTGTCTATCATTTCCGCTGCACGTATAAACAGTTCCTGCTTGGGTAGAGAACAGTCCAAAGCCTTCAGCTGTGTGTTGATGCAAGCCGCTGTCTGGAAATGTACCCTCCCCTTGTAGCCGAACAAGCCAGTCTGCATATTCAGCAGGTCATCGGCTGTTGTCTTCTTATAATCCGGAATGTCACGTTTCTGCTGGAATTCTTTTGCCTTGAGGTAATCGCATGGGTCGTATTCATAAGATATGGCCAGCGGGACAATGTTCATTTCCGTCAGGCGGTCTATTATATCCCCGTCGCCGTTCATAGCCATCATCTTCAATATACTTTCCTGTGTATGGTCGTTCGAATCCTTAGCCCGTCCCTCCCTTTGGGCTATCCATATAGACTGGTGTTTCTCCGATATGGCATAATGCATGTAGCCCGACATACGCATGGACGACTCGAGTTTCTGCCGCATAGTCAGTCCGCGCTGCACTATGAATGACTTGTTGGCCCTGACCAGTTTCTTAATCCATGGATAGATAAGCAGGTTATCTCCAATGGCTATCTCCATTGTGTCAAGTCCTTGTTCAACCAGCAATAAAGAGAGGAAGCCAGAATCGAGTACTATGTCACGGTGGTTGGAAACATAAGTATAGGCAGCCTTCTTGTCAGCAAGAGATGTGTTGTCAAAAGTCACACCGTCGGTTGTCTCATTTATTATTTTTTTCACGAATTGGTAACAAACTGCCTGCTGAAACTCCAGCTTGGTCTTGCAAGCACGCATCCTGGCAGCAACCGTTTCGAAAGGCGTACCGGGAAACGCGACTTTCACCACGTGTCGGAATGCCTCGTCTGCTATCAATTCCTCGAATACTTCGGGAAGCTCTTCGTCATAATAAGGACGAATTTCATCAAAATCTTTATCCATGCCGATGATTCGTTTATTATATTTCTCTGTTGCTGATATACGTTCTCCATTTATCCAGCAGGGCTGTCATGTCGGCGGGCATTGGAGAAGTAAAATGCATATTCTCCCCAGTGACAGGATGGACAAAGCCCAGCGTCATGGCGTGCAGTGCCTGACGCGGACAGATGCAGAAGCAGTTGTTTACAAATTGTTTATACTTGGCAAAACGGACTCCGCGCAAAATCTCATGCCCGCCGTAACGCTCGTCATTGAAGAGTGTATGTCCGATGTATTTCATGTGGACACGTATCTGGTGGGTACGTCCGGTCTCGAGCTTACATTCCACAAGTGTCACGTATCCAAGACGTTCCACTACCCGGTAATGAGTCACTGCATGGCGGCCTTCGCCTTCGGGCAATACTGCCATCTGCATGCGGTCTTTCGGATTGCGTCCGATATCTCCGACGACAGTTCCTTCATCGCTCTCCACGTTGCCCCAAACCAAAGCCCGATAGGAACGTTCCGTCGTCTTCTTGAAGAACTGGTTTCCCAAGTCTGTTTTGGCATCGGGTGTTTTGGCAACAACAAGCAACCCCGAAGTATCTTTGTCGATGCGGTGCACAAGGCCTACATGTGGGTCGTTGGCGTCGTAATCAGGATTGTCCTTCATGTGCCATGCGAGGGCGTTGACCAGCGTGCCACGATAGTTGCCATGTCCCGGATGCACCACCATGCCAGGAGGCTTGTCTACCACCATCACATATTTATCTTCATATACAATATCAAGCGGAATGTCCTCCGGAATAACATCGTTATCGTAGCGCGGCCTGTCCATCATAACGGTGATAACATCCATAGGCTTCACCTTGTAGCTGCTTTTCACCGGGCTGCCGTTTGCCATGACGAATCCGCCATCTGCAGCCTTCTGTATCCGGTTGCGTGAGGCATTGGCAAGACGGTCGGACAGGTATTTGTCAACGCGCACCATATCCTGCCCTTTGTCCACCACCACACGAAAATGCTCATACAGCTGCGGATCATTGCCTATAGGTTCTATATCGTCCAGTATTTCGTCCGGCAAATATTCTTCCATGCTCATTTTCCCCACTTATTCGAACCAAGACTCATCCGCTGCACCGATGCTTTCTGTATCCAAAAGGCTGTCCGTCGGGAGTACTTCCAGCGAGTCTGCCGGCAGAATCTCCTCGTGTTCCTTGCCGTCACCTACCACCAATGCCAACTGGGCACCTTCGGGCACCGCCGCATCCGCGTCAAGCATTTGTCCCTGGTACTTGACGCCATATACCCAGTCGCGCTCGCCGGGCACAGTATCATTTGGCAAAAGATTGAATCCGGAGGCCAGCAGGCGTGCTTCCGCCTCGCGCAACGAGCTGTTGTCGGCAACGTCCGGTATAGGGCGCAAAGGTATATTGTAAGTGTTTATTGTGAGATGTATGATACGTCCTTTTTTCACTTTCTGCCCCAATGCCGGATTGTAGTCGAGTATACAGCCGGGAGGCAGTGTCTTGACATACATAGAGTCTGATACCACACAAAGCAAGCCAACATTTTGGAAAGCTTTTTCTGCCTCGACTATAGACTTGCCCTTCACGTTGGGCACAACCACAGCTTCCCCATGGCGGGTATAGGTATCAAGCCAAGCCCATACGCCAGCCAATATGAGTATAAGCACCACCGGCATAGCTATGATATTAAGCCAGAAAAAACGGTTATGCCGGAAAGAAAAAAACTCCCTTACAGTCATAAACAACAAGCCTGTTAGTTTTATATACCTCACTACCACCGGCAAATGCCGGACACGCAATATGCCACAAATATACAAACTTTACTTTCAACAGTAAAGAAATAAAGGAGGAAGATTTATTATTTTGAACATGCCATTCCCAATGCAAGCGTCATGATACGCACAGAGCCGCAGAAAGACCCTTAATCCTGTCTTTCTGCGGCCCTGCATGCTTCTGTCAGCAAAGCGGCCTATGCCTTGATGCCGTTATATTCATCGGAAACCGTCAGTTTCTTCCGGCCTTTGGCACGACGTGCTGCCAATACCCTGCGACCGTTTGCCGTGGCCATTCTCTCACGGAAGCCATGCTTGTTCTTTCTCTTTCTGTTGGAAGGTTGGAATGTTCTTTTCATTTGTGTATCTCGTTTTAGTTATTGTCTTGCAAATCCGGGCTGCAAAATTAGTGAGTTTTTTCAAAATAACCAAACTATAACTCTTTTTCCCTCAAAACTTTTTGTGTTTTTTACCGATTTCCATTACTTTTGCAACCGGAAAACTATTACAATCAAATAAATAAAGTATTACGTATGATTAATGCACAGGACATTAAAATCGGAACTTGCATCCGCATGGATGGCAAACTTTACTTCTGCATCGACTTTCTGCATGTGAAACCCGGCAAGGGAAATACCTTCATGCGCACAAAGCTGAAAGATGTGGTGAACGGATACGTGCTGGAACGCCGCTTCAACATTGGCGAAAAGCTGGAAGACGTACGCGTGGAACGCCGTCCTCACCAATACCTGTACAAAGAGGGTGCAGACTACATATTCATGAATCAGGAAACATTCGAACAGATACCAATAGCTCACGATTTGATTAACGGTGTGGACTTTCTGCTGGAAGGCATGGTAGTGGACGTGGTATCGGATGCGTCTACCGAAACCGTGCTGTATGCCGAAGTTCCGGTGAAAGTACATATGAAGATCACCTATACCGAGCCGGGGCTTAAAGGCGATACTGCTACCAACACGCTGAAGCCTGCCACTGTGGAATCGGGCGCACAAGTCCGCGTGCCGCTCTTCATCAACGAAGGCGAAACGATAGAAATAGACACACGCGACGGTTCTTACGTAAGCCGGGTGAAAGTCTAAGAATTAGGAAAATAAAAACAACTTTTTTTCATTCATAAGCATTAATATTAAACATTGAATCCCCGGATTCGCCGCGACGGCGCACCCGGGGTTTTTCATTCAGAAACAGATATATACATGCAGGCAAGAACATATAAAAACACGTTGCAGAATACAGATGCCCGGGAGAAGACATGTTCGCCGTTTCCGGCAGACATGTACCACGCATGCGGGAAGTACGTATGCGGCGTACATTGTATATGTCTTGCATAGGCATATTGCCTGCCTGTTATACAAACCGATTATGTGCATTTACTTATAACTTCCCATGAAATACTCCGTCATAATACCCGTATATAACCGCCCCGATGAGGCAGACGAACTGCTGAACAGTCTGGCGGCGCAGTCTTTCCACGATTTCGAAGTGGTGATGGTGGACGATGGCTCATCCATGCCAAGCAAGGCTGTGGCTGCCGGATACGGTGGCCGTCTTGACATACATTACCATGCCAAACCCAACTCCGGCCCCGGACTGACGCGCAACTATGCTGCCGAACGCTCTGGCGGTGAGTATCTTATCTTCTTGGATTCAGACTGCATAGTGCCGCCCGGATATTTGGAAGCCATAGAAAAGGAACTGGAACATGAGCCATGCGAAGCATTCGGAGGGCCTGACAGGGCACATGAGTCATTCACCCCACTGCAGAAGGCCATCAACTACTCTATGACATCATTTTTTACTACGGGCGGTATACGCGGCGGCAAGAAGAAGATGGATAAATTCTATCCGCGCAGCTTCAATATGGGCGTACGACGGGATGTCTACAACGCTTTGGGCGGTTTTTCCGGCATGCGCTTCGGCGAAGACATTGACCTGAGCATACGCATATACGAACATGGATACCATTGCCGCCTGTTCCCCGAAGCATGGGTGTGGCACAAACGGCGTACGGATCTATGGAAGTTTTTCAAACAGGTACACAACTCCGGTATAGCCCGCATCAACCTGTATAAGAGGCATCCAAAATCTCTTAAGGCAGTACATCTGTTGCCCGGGATATTCTGCCTTGTAACTGTGATACTGCTTGCAGGCACAGCCGTCTGCCCATATTCGCCGTTGCCATTACTGATGTATGCATTGCTCGTGTTGGCAGATTCTGCCGTACGCAACCGCAGTCTGCTCATAGGCCTGTACTCCATAGCTGCCTCTTACGTGCAACTCATCGGTTACGGGACGGGGTTCTGGCGTGCCTGGTGGAGACGTTGCGTTTTGGGCAAAGCCGAATTCGAGGCTTTCAGAAAGAACTTTTATAAGTAATATTACCCTCAGCCACACATGGACAAACTCAACATAAACCAATGGGCGGAAGAAGACCGCCCGCGGGAAAAGATGATGCATAAAGGAGCCGAAGCCCTGAGCGATGCCGAATTGCTGGCCATCATCATAGGTTCGGGCAACACGGAAGAAAGTGCAGTCTCGCTTATGCAACGTGTATTGGCAGCATGCGGCAACAACCTGCACCGGCTGGGCAAATGGCAGATGAGGGATTTTTCCCGCTTCAAAGGATTGGGACCGGCAAAAAGCATCAGTATAATGGCAGCGCTGGAATTGGGTAAACGGCGCACATTGCAAGAACGTCCCGGACGGCCATGCATCCGGAGTTCCAATGACATATACGAATTGTTTCACCCGCTGTTATGCGACCTTGCGCATGAAGAGTTCTGGATATTGCTGCTCAACCAGGGCAACCGCATAATAGGCAAGGAACGCATAAGCCGGGGAGGACTGGACCAGACCACTGCCGACGTACGCACCATCTTACGTGAAGCACTGGTTCAGCGTGCCACACAAGTGGCTCTTGTGCATAATCATCCTTCGGGCAACATCACGCCAAGCACAGATGACATGCACCTGACAGGTGCCGTGAGCCGGGCTGCAAAGCTGATGAACATCCGTGTGATAGACCACATCATTGTAACAGACGGGCAATACTACAGCTTCAATGATGAGGGAAAGCTGTAAACCTATGACAATTACCGGAAAGGGGATTCCTTTCCGGATGACAGGCACAGGTTATTTCTCATCATTTTCCCTGATTTCCACGCGGCGTATTTTCCCGCTGATGGTTTTGGGCAGTTCGTCCACAAACTCTATGACACGCGGATATTTGTAGGGTGCAGTCACTTTCTTCACATGATTCTGCAGTTCCTTGGCAAGAGCCTCGCCGGCATGGTCCTTGTATGCTCCCGACAATACTATGGTCGCTTTTACCACCTGCCCGCGAATCTCATCTGGCACACCGGTGATGGCACATTCCACCACGGCGGGGTGTGTCATAAGTGCGCTTTCTACCTCAAACGGGCCGATGCGGTAGCCCGAACTTTTTATTACATCATCAGCCCTGCCCACGAACCACAGGTAGCCGTCTTCATCCTTCCATGCCACATCGCCCGTATAGTAGACTCCATCGTGCCATGCCTCACGCGTACGTTCCGGGTCACGATAATACTCTTTAAACAAGCCCAATGGTTTGCCCATACCCGTGCGTATCACGATTTGCCCCTGTTCCCCGGCCTCCACCGAACGACCCTCACTGTCGATGAGGTCGACATCATACTGGGGATTGGGAAGGCCCATACTGCCGGGTTTAGGCTCCATCCAAGGCATTGTAGCCACGGTAAGGGTAGTTTCCGTCTGCCCGAAGCCTTCCATCAGCTTGATGCCCGTCAGCTGTTTGAACGTGTCGAATACGGCAGGGTTGAGGGCTTCGCCCGCGATTGTGCAATACTTAAGTGAGGACAGGTCGTATTTCGTGAGGTCTTCGTGTATGAGGAAACGGAATATGGTAGGCGGTGCGCATAGTGATGTCACGCGGTAATCCTGTATCTTTTTCAGGATGTCTCCCGGCGTAAACTTCTCATGGTCGTACACGAATATGGTGGCACCTGCAATCCACTGCCCGTAGAGTTTCCCCCACACAGCCTTGCCCCATCCGGTGTCGGCAATGGTAAGATGCAGGCTTTCAGGCGTCAGATTATGCCACAAGCTGCCGGTAACGATATGCCCCAGCGGATATGTGAAGTCATGTGCTACCATCTTGGGCTCACCTGTGGTACCGCTGGTGAAATACATCAGCGATATATCATCGTTGCTGTTGGGATGTTCCGGCCTGATGAAACGCGGAGCCGTTTCTATGCCCTTATGGAAGTCTTCAAATCCCTCAGGCATTACGGGCCCTGTGCTGACAAGCACCTGCACGCTTGGCGAGTCCGGCATGGCCGCTGCGATATGTTCCATGATAAGCTGCTCTCCTGCCGCAACTATCATCTTGATGTCTGCCGCATTGCAGCGGTACACGATATCCTTCTTCGTCAGCAGATGTGTTGCCGGTATGGCAACCGCCCCCAGTTTGTGCAGGGCTATGATGCTAAGCCAGAATTCATACCGTCGTTTCAGTATGAGCATTACCATGTCACCATGGCCTATGCCGAGGCTTTGGAAGTATGATGCCGTCATGTCGCTCAGCCGTTTCATGTCGGCAAACGTGAATCGACGGCATTCGTCCTTGTCGTTGGTCCACAGCAATGCGAGCTTGTCCGGTTGTTCGGATGCCATTACATCCACCACGTCATAGCCGAAGTTGAAGTCCTGCGGAACATCTATGTGCAGGTTGTTTATGAAGTCGTCTTGCGATGCGAATGTAGTCTGTTTTAAGAATCTTTCTACCATAGGATTATGTGATGTATATGATGAAGGCTTGATAAATATGTAACCTGTCAAAGTATTATAGCCAGGAATCTTACCGTCTTGCCGTCCAGCGCCTTCATGCCGTGCGGAAGTTGCGAATTGAAGTATATGCTGTCTCCTGTGTTGAGTGTCAGAGTCTTGCTACCCACGTTCAGTTGCATCCGCCCTTCAAGGACGTAGTTAAATTCCTGTCCGTAGTGGGTGTTGTAGTTCATGGGACGTTCTCCCGGTTCTACGGTGACGATGAACGGGTCGCATTTGCGTTCCTTGAAGCCTGCCGCCAAGGCCTGGTATCTGTACACTTTGGTGCGCTCCACGCTGACTCCCTTGCCTGCACGTGTCAGGAAGTAGGTGTTCATATGTGGTTCTTCGCCGAACATGAGCACATCCAGCGCGATACCGTAGCGGCGGGATATCTGCTGCAGCATACTGACGGAGATGTCGTATTCTCCGGATTCGGCACGTTCATATTCGTCTTGCGGAATGCCGCAGTCGCGGGCAATGTCCGCCGGTGTAAGCTCCATGGCATCGCGCAAGCCACGCAGCCTTTCAGAGATTTGTCTGATTTGTTCGTCCATAATTAACTACATCAATATAAAAACTGGCTATTATTTCTATCTTTCCTGGGGCAGGCTTCAATACATGGCGGCCTTGACGGCATTGATGACGGCCGATGTGAAGCCGTCGTGCTCGAGGCTGTTGATGCCACGTATGGTGTACCCGCCGGGGGTACATACCTTGTCAACCTCGACGGCAGGATGGGTGTCATTGTTCAGAATAATGTCTGCCGCACCCTTCAATGTCTGTGCCACCATACGCATGCCGTCTTTCGGGGAGATACCCAGCTCTATGCCGGCCTGCATGGCTGCCTGGATGTACTTCATGGCATAGGCCGTGCCACACGACATGAGCGAAGTGGCAGCGGATATCTTGTTTTCGGGCAACATCATGGCCAGTCCCATTTCGCTGAAAAGACCGAGCACAAAGCGGTCTTGTTCGGGAGTGGTGCCGTGGGCCGACACGATGGTCATGCCCTGCCGTTCGCTGATGGCTGTGTTTGGTACAATGCGGTACATAGGCAGCTGCCGTCCGTCGACAAACGAAGCCATATCGGCAAAAGTGACGGCTGCGGCCACCGAAGCCAGCACCTGCCCCTCTGCGGGCGCCACCTCGCGCACCACCTCCGGCATTAGCCAGGGCTTCACGGCCAGCACCAGCAACCCGGCACCGGAGGCTGCCTGCCGGTTGTCGTTAGTCACACTGATGTCGGGGAATTCTGTCTTCAGCCTGTCCAGCTTGTCTTGCGAAGGGTTGGCCACGCAGATGTCAGCCGTACGGACCATCGCCCCCCGCGCCAGCCCGCGCGCTATGGCTCCGCCCATGTTGCCCGCCCCGATTATGGCTATCTTCATACGCATTGCTTGCTTATGGTTTTGGTGACAAAAGTACGCCTTTCTGCCAAGAAATGCAAGACGGATTAAGGCAGATTGCCTATATTTGCCGGCAAAGAACGGTGAATGGGACTAAGCCATGTACCCGGCCGTACCAATGCCCACACCCTTGAATATCCACAAAATAGGAGTGTGAATAGCCAACAAAAGTAACGTGACCGACCAATACTACCGTCATAAGTAGCAAGTAAAGCTGAAGATTCTGCAGAACATGTAGTATAAATACATGAAACACGTAGCATGGATGCACATGACACGTAGTAGAAATGCACAGAACCTGTGGTACGGAATGTCGTTTCCGCTGCCACAGATCCTGTCGTCACCTTAATAATCAATCTGTTTATAAATGCAGGTCTCGCAGGGAAGTCCTGCCAGAAGAGGTTATATGCCGGGAGCCTGCCAGAAGTATCCGTCGTTGCTCACGGTGACAGTCCGTGCCGACTTATGGTCGCTTTCACAGCCGTCTGGTGCCAGATGGATGTAGTTTTTGAGGGAGTCCGGGTCGCTTTCCGTACCGAACCCGTAGTGGCTCCAGGCCTCCAGGATGTAGAGGTTCTTGGCCATGTACTCATACAAGTAGAAAGATGTCTCCGTCTTGCTCTCATTGTTCCAGTTGGCATCAGGGTTTACCTCCACCGGTAGCCCTGCCCGCAGGCGTTCCCTTACCTCCTGTATGCCCAGCAGGTTGCCCCGATCGTCGGTCACCCACGCATTGTTGGTGGGGTCTATCCAGAGCCATTTGCCCAAGGTCTTAGAATAGACTGCGTTGATGACATGGCAATCACTGACATACTTCTTGGGCAGGCAGGTAATGACACGCGATGGTATGCCCATCGAGAGGTAACACTCGTTCAATACGGTGGCCAGTCCCCGGCAGTTCAGACCTCGGCTTCCATCCTTACAGGCTTCGGCGTAGTTGATGGCGTTTGCTTTCCCTGTGGGGTTCTCATGGCTGCCGTCGTGAGGAATCTTGTTGTGTATATAGGTCAGTATTGCCTTGATGGTGGCTACCTCATCGCCATCGACGGCCACGCTGTCCAAACCGAAGTACTGCCTCACGCGCATCAGGTCGGTGTCGGTTGCCGGCGCATAGGTAATGGAGGGCAGGCCGTCGGCAGACGCGAGCTGTGCATAGTCCGGTGCATTCTGCAGGATGTAGAGGTAGTCGCTCTCCTCTCTCAGCTTGGCCAAGACAGGTTTCAGCTCTTCCGCGTCAAGTATGTTTGCCAGCTCTTCATCATTTACAACTTTGTTGTATGTTATCTCCAACCGTCCGCTGCCAAGTGTCTCAATCAGACTTGCTATGGCCTCTTCCCTCTTGCCCTGCAGGGCCTGCATGCAAGCCATGTTGTAGCAGGCCAGGTACTTATAGTGCGCATAGTTGGCGGACAACCGGGTGGAATCGGCTTCGTATGCCTTTACCAGTTCGCGACAGGCTGCTTCTACCGCCGGGTAATCCTGAGCAACGTAATGTTCGGCTATTACTTCGCCCAGCGAGTCTGCCATTTCCATGAATTTCGTTTCGGCTTCCGTCTGTGCAGACATGCCGATAGGATAAACAATGCCCAACAGTAACAGCAGTATTGTAGTTCTTAGTACTTTCATTTCTAATTATTTGTTTTAATTTTTTTAGTCTAAAATGTTTAGTGATTCATCACCTTTTGCAACCGTCCCAGGAAGTCGTCCGCCTCGTCCATCGTGAGGCACAATGGCGGCAGCAGGCGGATGACGTCTGTACCGCTCACTCCGGTAAACACATGCTGCTCCTTCAACAGGCGCAGGCGCAACTCTTTGACGGGACTGCCGAACTCCATGCCTATCATCAGCCCGCGTCCGCGCACTTCCTTTATCTGTGGCAACTTCTTCAGTTCGTCAAGCAGATATGCTCCTACACGGGCGGCATTCTCTACCAGCCCCTCTCCTTCGATGACATCGAGCACGGCCAATGCAGCTGCACACGCCAGATGATTTCCGCCGAAAGTGGTGCCCAGCTGTCCGTAGACAGGCTCGAACAGGGGACTGATGAGTACAGCTCCCATGGGGAAGCCGTTGCCTATGCCTTTGGCCACGGTGATGATATCGGGGCGGATAGCGCTGTACTGGTGGGCGAAGAATTTGCCGCTACGGCCATACCCGCTCTGTATCTCGTCGAGGATGAGCACCGTACCTGTGGCTGTGCACTCCTGGCGAAGAGCCTGCAGGAATTCGTCCGAAGGTATCCGGATGCCTCCCACACCCTGTATGCCTTCGATGATGACAGCACAGACATCACCCTTGCGCAACTCACGTCGCATGGCTTCCGTATCGTTCAGGGGCAGGTAAGTAACGTGCCCGTTGGCATTTACCGGGGAAATGATTTTGGGATTGTCCGTCACCTCCACTGCCAGCGACGTGCGCCCATGGAAAGCTTTGGAGAAAGATACCACCCGCGTCCTCCCATTATGGAATGATGCGAGTTTCAGTGCATTCTCATTAGCCTCGGCACCGCTGTTGATGAGGAAGAGGCTGTAGTCGTCGTAGCCGCACACGTGCCCCAGCCGTTCGGCCAGCTGCCGCTGCAGTTTGTTGATGACAGAGTTGGAGTAGAAGCCAAGTCGAGCCACCTGCCCGCTTATCATCTCCACATAATGCGGATGTGCGTGGCCGATGGAAATGACGGCATGCCCGCCATAAAGATCAAGGTACTCAGTACCTTGTTCATCCCATACGTGGCAGCCTTTGCCTTTTACTATGTTTATATCAAATAGAGGGTAAACATCAAATAAGTTCATAACATTTTAATAATTGATAGTATCTGCATCCCATTAAAACGCACTCGGCTTCAGTCGCAGGCCTACGGTTTCCTCCAGGTTGAACATCAGGTTCATATTGTGGACGGCCTGGCCGCTTGCACCTTTCAGCAAATTGTCTATGCAAGAGATGATGAGCAGCTTGTCACCGTGTTTCTCCAAATGTAGCAGGCACTTGTTCGTATTCACTACTTGCTTCAGGTCGATGTTCCTGTTTACCACGTGAGTGAAAGAGTCTTCGGCGTAATATTCCTCGTAGATGCGGGTCAGTTCTTCGATGCTGCATTTGTTTTTCACTACGATGGTAGCGAATATGCCGCGCGGGAAATTGCCACGGTATGGGATAAAGTCGATGTCGGCCTTAAAGCTGTTTTGCAACTGCTTCAGGCTCTGGCGTATTTCGGGCACATGCTGATGCTCGAAGGCTTTATAGACGCTCAGGTTGTTGTCGCGCCAACTGAAATGGCTGGTCGGACCGGGTTTTACTCCGGCACCGGTGCTTCCTGTGATGGCGTTCACCATGATATCGCTGTTCAGCATGAGATGTTTTGCCAAAGGGAGCAGCCCCAACTGGATAGCTGTGGCAAAGCAGCCGGGATTGGCCACGTGCTGTGCGGTGCAGGTAGCCCGACGGTTCAGTTCGGGCAAGCCGTACACAAAATCGTTGTTATCTGACTTCAGGCGGTAGTCCATCGAGAGGTCGATGACTTTCAGCTTTTCGGGCAGATTGTAACGCTCCATGAACTTGCGCGTGTCGCCGTGAGCGGTACAGAAGAACAGACAGTCGATGTCTTCCAATAACAGCTGGTCGGTAAAGCGGAGGTTGGTTTCGCCATACAGGCCTTCGTGCACGTCAGTGAGTCTGTTACCCGCATTGCTGGCACTGTTGATGAATACGATTTCTGCTTCCGGGTGGTTGATAAGCAAGCGGATAAGTTCGCCGGCTGTGTATCCGGCTCCGCCTATAATACCAATCTTTATCATAACATAGTAAATAATGATGAGGACAAAGTTAGTGCAGAAGTAGAAGATGCTCAGATGTTATCAAGTTCATCCCTGTGTCCGGCATAGTAAGCGCGCAGTGCTGTACTTGTCACTTTGATGAAGCCCTTGGCATCCTCGGCAGTCCAGCCCTTCTGCATCTCGCCATATTCGCCCAGCTTGTTTTTCACCAGATCGTCAGCACTTTCCACACCCACAGTGTGGAATCCGTATGGACGCAGCTCGAGGATGGCCGTGCCGTTTACGTTGCGTTGAGAGGAAGTCAGCATGGCTTCTATGTCGCGCATCACCGGCTCCAGATACTGGCTTTCGTGCAGGAACATACCATACCAGTTGGCCACCTGATCTTTCCAGTACTGTTGCCACTTGCTCAACGTGTATTTCTCCAAGAAACGGTGAGCGCCGATAATCAGCATGGGGGCTGCGGCTTCGAAGCCCACACGTCCCTTTATGCCGATAATGGTATCTCCCACATGCATATCACGTCCGATGGCGTATGCCGCACCGATTTCTTCCACTTTCTGTATGGCACGAACAGGGTCATCTATGCGTTCACCGTTCACAGCCTTCAGTTCGCCCTTTTCAAAGGTGAGGCGCAATTCTTCCCTGCCCTCTTTGGTACAGTGTTTCAGGTAGGCAGATTCGGGCAATCCTTGCGCTGAGTCGAGGATTTCGCCTCCACAGATACTGGTGCCCCATATACCTACGTTATACGAATATTTCAGTTTGGCGAAGTCGGCGGCGAAACCGTGTTTATTGAGGTAATCTATCTCTTCCTGACGACTAAGGGACAAGTCACGAGTCAGCGTGATGATTTCCACGCCGGGAGCCATCACAAGGAAAGTCATGTCGAAACGTACCTGGTCGTTGCCGGCGCCGGTCGAACCGTGGGCTATGGCATCCGCACCAATCTCATTGGCATAGCGTGCAATGGCAAGTGCCTGAAAAATACGTTCGGAACTGACAGATATGGGGTATGTGCCGTTGCGCAGGACATTGCCATACACCATGTATTTCAAACTCTTGTCATAATACTCGCGTGTCACGTCGAGGGTGACATACTTGGTAGCACCCAATTTATAGGCATTCTCCTCATTGGTCTTGAGTTGCTCATCGCTGAATCCGCCTGTATTGGCACAAGCGGCATACACTTCATATCCTTTCTCTTTGGCCAGATACATTACGGTAAACGAGGTATCCAGTCCACCACTGAAAGCTACTACAACTTTCTTTTTCTGTTCCATAGTTATATTAAATGAAGAATAATGAATGAGGAATCAAGAGTGAAAGCAGGCGTTATTCCATTAAGGAAATTCGTCATTATCAGTTCCTGATCCTTCATATAAGTTTCTTAAATTTTGTCCTCCTCCTTGTGCAATGCAGGGTCATAAAGCATGGCCGTGCAGATACAGAACTTACGGTTCTTTGCTACGAGTATGTCGTGGTTGACGCAACCTTCGCATCCTCTCCAGAAAGCCTCATCATCCGTCAGTTCATTAAATGTTACCGGCACATAGCCCAGCTCCGTATTCATCTTCATCACTGCAGCCCCGCTGGTGAGGCTGAATATCTTGGCGCGTGGCCAGCGCAGGCGTGCCAGCCGGAACGAGGCCTGCTTGATACGCTTTGACAGACCTATGCCCCGATATTTGGGGTGGACTATCAGACCCGATGTAGCCACGTACTGTCTGTTTCCCCAACTCTCTATGTAAGTGAATCCTGCAAATTCACTGCCGTTTAATGCGATTATGGCTTTCCCTTCTTTCATCTTCGTGGCTATGTACTCGTGCGTACGTTCGGCAATACCGGTGCCACGTTTTTTTGCCGCCTCACTTATAGTGTCCAAAATCATGTCCACATAAACTTCGTGTGAGGCGTCAGCCACCATCACATCTATTTGCATTACATCCATTTTTCTTTTCTTATTAGTGTCTGCGGGCAGATGCGGGGGCGTTTCCCGGCGTCCCTTTCTCTCTCGTATCCGGTCTTAATTTTATTTGTATTCGCTTATCTCGGGTATCATTTGTTCCAGAAACCGCGCCATCTCTCCATGCGGGGTTCCTTCATGCAGCACCAGCAGTATGGTATCATCACCAGCGATGGTGCCCAGTATCGGAGAGCCTTCCATGTTATCTATGTCATAAGCCATGCTGCTTGCATATCCGGGTCTTGTGCGTATCACCGCAAGATTTCCCGAAAAATTAAGTGATATGAACCCGTTGCTGCGCGGCATATCCTTGTAAACATGCTCGCCCGGACGTTTGTACAATATGTCATTGGGTAATACATAGACGTATTTCCCTTTTACGTTGGCAGCTTTGGCTACGTTCAGCTGCTTCAGGTCGCGTGACAAAGTGGCCTGTGTTATGAAGAAGTCTTTCTCCTTCAAGGCCTGCAGAAGTTCTTCTTGCGAACCTATCTCTTTGCTTGAGATAATGAGTTTTATGGCATCCAACCGCTTGGTCTTTTTACCCATATTTGCTTGTATATTTATTCTAAATCGACGCAAAAGTAATGATTATTTCGGATACTATATGCATATCATTAGTTTTTTGTGCAAAAGCATACATATTTTTTCGCCATCGATGCTGCTTTCAGCCATAGGCGGTACAGAAAAACTGCATAAAAAAACCAGTACCAGCTTTCGAATGAGCCGATACTGGAATCTTCCTTATAGAGAAACATGTACTTGCCTGAAAGACGCCGTATTTGCGTTATCCCAGCAGTTCCTTCACTTTAGCCGAGATAGCACGTCCTTCTGCCCTCCCAGCCAATTTTTTTGAGGCAAGCCCTATTACTTTGCCCATATCCTTGCTGCTCGTGGCACCGGCTTCCGCTATTATTTCTTTCAGACTCATTTCCAACTCTTCGGGTGTCATCTGCTTGGGCAGATAAGCCTCCATCACCCTGACCTGAGCTAATTCGGCATCAGCCAAATCCTTGCGTCCTTGCTGTTCATATATGGCGGCAGCATCCTTACCCTGTTTTGCCAGTTTCTGTATCAACTTCACTGCGGCCGCATCATCCAGCGTATCGTTGCTCCCGGGTGCAGTTTTTGCCTCAAGGAATACTTTCTTTATGTTCCTTAATGTTTCGAGTGCCACTTTATCCTTGGCTTTCATTGCGGTTTTAATGTCTTCGCTGACTTTGTCGAATAAATCCATAAAATTGTCGTTTTTAAAAGTCATCTGTTAAAAGAATCTTATTATCCCATCTTTGCTTTCGCTGTCTTGCGTCCGCAGCATTTCAGTTTCAGTCTGCAATGCCTCCTGCTCGGAACGTTTCTTGATTTCGTTCAGTGTATGTTTTGTCCGGCTGTAAGTCGGATGGTTTTCTACCATCCTCACAACGTCGGCGTTGTCCAGATCTTCCGGAGTAAACAGATAGAGGTTGCGGCGCCGGTATCTGTTTTTGCCGCCAATGTTGGTATAATATTTATTGCGGCGATTGCGTAGTCGCTCTTCTTCTTCCTCGGCTTCGGCCAACTCCTGCTGTTTAATAGCCGAATGCTGCTCCATACGCACATCTATCTCCTTCATGTGCAAGTCCTGTATGCCAAACCCTGTGGCCAGCAGGGTGAATTTCACCTTTTCACCAAGTCCTTCATCTATGGTAACCCCCCATTTTATAATGAAACGGCGGTTGAAACGGTTCATAAACTCACGAACTTCATTCATCTCGCTGGTCATGATTTTGCTATAACTTATGTTGAACAGTATCTTCTTTGAGCTGAATATATCATTATTGTTCAGCAACGGCGACTGGAGTGCATTCTCTATGGCCTTGCTCACACGGTTTTCTCCCTCACCATAGCCTGTGGACATGATAGCCACCCCACCATCTTCGAGCACAGTCTTCACATCATTGAAGTCAAGATTGATTTTGCCACGCACGGTAATGATTTCGGCAATGCTTTTGGCAGCAATAGAAAGCGTGTCGTCTGCCTTACTCAAACTTTCATCAAAATCCAAGTCGCCATATATCTCCAAAAGTTTCTCGTTGTTTATTACCAGGAGGGCATCCACATATTTGCTGATTTCTTCCACACCGTCCAGTGCCTGGTCAATCTTCACTTCCCCCTCCCATTGGAACGGTATGGTGACGATGCCAATTGTCAGGATTCCCATCTCCTTCGCTATACGTGCTATTACAGGAGCAGCTCCGGTACCTGTACCTCCGCCCATGCTGGCTGTGACGAACACCATTTTTGTGCCGTCATTAAGCATGTTTTTAATTTCTTCTATACTGTCTTCTGCAGCCTGCTTGGCTTTATCCGGTACATTGCCCGCTCCAAGCCCTTCTTTACCCAGTTGCAGTTTTATCGGGACCGGGGAGTCTCTCAAAGCCTGGCTGTCTGTGTTGCATACGACGAATGCCACGTCGTGTATGTGTTCTCTATACATGTGGTTGACAGCGTTACCGCCGCCGCCACCCACACCTATGACCTTTATTATCTTAGGAGAATCGGCCGGGAAGTCGAATTTTACTATCTCATCCATGTCATTTACTATCTCATCCATGTCAATATGCTTTATGTTTGAGGTTATACGTATTCTGCTTATTTCAATGATTGCTCTCCGACATCGGACTACTGTTATCTTCACCAAACTCATTTATCATTTTACCGAACAGACTTCTGATCCAGTTATCTTTAGACTGCTTTGGTGATTTTGGAGTCTTCTGCGTCTTCTGTTTATCAGTATTAGCACTATCCGTGTTGCTGCTTCCGCCCGTTTTTTTTGAAGTGCCATCTCCGGTGGAGACTGGCTGTTCATGGGTAACAGGATTGCCGAAAAGATCCGTTTCCTCCACTTTCACCTTGGCACAGTTTTCCTTTCCGGCCAGAAGCAAGCCCAACAATGTATTCTGGCAGGCATCGCGTTTCAGCATGTCGCCACATCCTTCCACATTACACAACACAAAACGTGCGGTACGTACCTTATCCACATTGCTGCGCTTGCGGAAAGCGGCCTCGGTATTCCTCAGATTAGAACCTCCGCCGGTAAGCACTATGCCTCCCCACAGCTTGCCGTCGTACCCCGACATCTGTATCTGGTTGCATGCATTAGCCACGATTTCCTCCATCCGTGCCCCTACAATATCGTTCAGCACCTCCAACTTGATGGTGCGTTCATCCTCCAGACTGCATGTAGCAGGTGTTTCATTCCCTTCTTCTTCTTCGTAAAGGGCATCGCCATACAGCAGTTTCAGTTGTTCGGCTGCATCTTCGTCTATGTTCAGCATGGTAATGTCACGTGTGATGTTGCTGCCTCCCAGCGGCAATACACAGAGGTAACGTAACATATTATTCTTGTAAACCTGTACTGTTGTGGTGTCCGCCCCTATATCCACCAAAGCACATCCCGAACGTAATTCGTTTTCAGTCAGTACAGCCTTTGCCTGAGCTACAGGAGCGACGATAAAGTCTGCCATGGAAATTTTTGCCTGCTTCAGGCTCATCTCCAGATTATTCTTGAGCGAATTGCGCGCTATGATATTCAGATATTGCCCTGTTATGTTTCTTCCTACGACTCCTACAGGGTTTGCGTACATATTACCGTCAACCTTGTATTCCTGAGGTGCAACATCCAGCACGCACATATCTTCCAGAGGTTGCATGCGATTTTCATTGCACAGACGATCCACCAATTTCACCGTAATAATACCGGTTTCCTCCATGACAGTATTTACAGTGTTCTTTACAGTCCGCAGTGACAATCCTCCTATGCCAACATACATCTTGGATATATTGGTTTGCAATTGCTCTTCCAGCTTGCGTTTGACATTCTCAATCGCATGTGCGGCTTTGTCAATGTTATAAACCACACCCTTTTGGACAAAAGGTGAGGCATCCTCGGAAGTGTAAGCCAAGACTTGCAAGCTCCCGTCGGAGTTTTTCTGTCCGGCAATTCCGGATATGTGTGAAGAACTCAATTCGATGGCGGCGATAAAATTCGTTTTTGTCATGACTATCGTTGTTTATCATTTTTATTCATTACCTGTTTCTTTAATTGCTTACCGGCGGCAGTTTACTGCCATTACCGCTTTTTGCAGATTACCTGGTTGTCATACGCTACGCTTATACGTGAGTATCTGTCCCACCCCACCTGGCTTAGCACTTTTTCGTAGAATAGCTTTACCTTTTTCAGCTTACGTTTGTAATCCTCTAGCTTGCCAAGATAGATAATGTGCTCACCTACACGTGGCACCAACTCTATGGTCTTGTCCGGCAAGACATGTATCTGTTCTATCTGCGCGTTCCAGAAAGCATCGTTCTGCAAGTACATGCCGAAATGATACAAATCATCGGTTGCCATCTCCTTATCTACGTTTCCGGTAGCAATGACCAGATGGGCTACGCACCTCGAATCGCGTGGCATTATTATACCTTTGTTGTCCACATAATAGTTTTCCCCATGCGCACTCATCACCCTCAATACCGGAATACGCTGAGTAGCTTCCACGCACACTTTACCACTGGGAGTCTTATAACATTCCACTGCATCTATCAGCGGATGAGTGTCCAGCTCCTTTTCCAATGCTCCGGTACATACTTCATCCAACAATTTTCCAATAGGATTCAGCCCTTTATTGTCCAATATGTCTATAACTTCCTCCCTGTCGATAAAGCCTGCATATACAGAATCGCGTATCACCAGTTCCAAATCCTGACACTTCAAACCGTCCGGTTTCTTGTTGAAAGCGGTAATGGCCAGAAGCAGGTATGCAACGAGAAACAATGTTGTAAAAGTAGAAAGAATCTTCCGGAACATGACACTAATGTATATTATAAAATTTCTTTTTCATTGCCAGCATTGCCAAACCGTTCACTCAGCATCTGCGCTATGGCCGGGCAATAGTCATCCAAATCGCCGGCTCCCATCACGACCAGCACTTCGAGATGCTTGTGTGACAAAAAATTCAGCACATCATCCTTAAGGCAAATTTCTTTGTCGATGCCCGGACGCAGATTATCATATATGAGACGGCTGTCTACACCGGGTATGGGAGCCTCCCGGGCAGGGTAAATGTCTGTCAATATAACTTCGTCTGCCAGTGAAAGGCTTTCAGCAAATTCACGGTAGAAGTCCCTCGTACGACTATATAAATGTGGCTGGAACACTACAGTGAGCCGCCGGCCACGATACAATTCACGCAAAGACTTCAGACTGCACGCTATTTCCGCAGGATGATGCGCATAATCACTCAGGAAAGCAGTCTGCCCGGTCTTCAGTTTGAAATCAAAACGCCGTTCCACACCGTGAAAACTTGCCATACCACGTCTGATTTCTTCATCCGTCAGCCCGCATATATGTGCCACAGCCATGGCTGCGACACCATTTTCTATATTTATGCTTACCGGAACTCCCAGAGTGACATCATTTATGCATGTATCGGGTGCCATAAAGTCGAATGTTATCTCTCCGTTTCCGATGCGTATGTTCCCGGCATGGAAATCTCCGGCTTCACGCGAATATGTGTAAATCCTTACACCATCCTGCACGTCAGGTTGCAATGCCAGGTCTTTATGGAGAATCAAAGCCCCTCCCGGAACAACCAGCGAAGTATAATGCCGGAAGCTCTCCAGATACGCCTCCCAACTGCCGTATACATCCAAATGGTCCGGATCGGTAGCCGTGATTACGCTTATCCACGGCGAAAGCCAATGGAAAGAACGGTCGAACTCGTCAGCCTCCATCACTGTATACGGGCTGTCGGCCGACAAGAGCAGGTTTGTGCCGTAGTCTTTTGATATGCCGCCCAAAAAGGCATTGCATCCCACATGTGAACCGTGAAACAGGTGTGCCAACATGGTGCTCGTGGTAGTCTTGCCGTGTGTTCCGGCTACACACAACCCTCGACTGTGGCGGGTTATCAGCCCCAACACCTGTGCACGCTTCTGCAACTCAAAACCATGTTCACGAAAATATACCAGTTCTGCATGCCAGGAAGGCACCGCAGGAGTATAAACCACTAATGTGGAAGACGGCTCCTTGCAGTCTTCCGGGATAGAAGCCACATTCTCATCATAATGCACCCTCACGCCTTCGGTTATGAGCCGTGCTGTCAGTTCGCTCGGAGTACGGTCGTAACCTGCTACCTGCTTCCCTTTCGACAGGAAGTAGCGTGCCAAGGCACTCATGCCTATGCCTCCGACGCCAATGAAATAGACGGATTTTATATTGTTTATATCCATAATGTTATATTCCTGAAGTTTAATCTCCCGTTGTGTTTCCTGCCAGTTTCAGAACTTCCGAAGCTATGTTCCTTGCCGCATCCGGCAATGCCAGCCTTGCGATATTCCGGCTAAGGTGTTCCAGCAGTTCCCTGTCGGCTATTGTCTGCAATACTGTATCCAGCAGACGCTCTTGCGCCTCATCATCTTTTACGCAAATGGCAGCACCTTTGTTTACCAGCGATAAGGCATTCTTTGTCTGATGGTCCTCGGCCACATTGGGTGACGGGACGAGGATAACAGGTTTTCCCAGCAAGCAGAATTCCGATATTGAGCCAGCCCCTGAACGTGAAACGACCAAATCGGCCAAGGTATATGCAGCACCCATGTTTTTGATGAAGTCCGTTACATACAGGTTAGGAATATCCCATACCCTTGTTTCACGCAGCGGTTCTCCCGTAAAAGTGACTATGGCTTGCTTCACCTCGTCAATATATATCTTCCCTGTCTGCCATATAAACTGCACGTCGGCATTTCCCCGTATAATATCCAGGCCGGCTTCCAAAGTCCGGTTAATGGTAAGCGCCCCAAGGCTCCCGCCCAGCACAAGTACGGTTCGTTTGCCTGGGTCGAGCCTGAAGTGGTCTGCAGCTTCTTCGCGTGTCATACCTTTACACAACAGATTCCGACGTACCGGATTGCCCGTCATGATGATTTTTTCCTTCGGGAAGAAACGCTCCATGCCATCGTAAGCTACACATATCCTGGAGGCCTTGCGTGCCAGCAGTTTGTTTGTAACTCCCGCATAAGAATTCTGTTCCTGTATCAGCGTGGGAATGCCCATCATGCCTGCCACCTTCAGAACAGGGCCGCTGGCATATCCGCCAACGCCTACAACCACTTGCGGACGGAAACTCCTGATTATGGACACGGCTTTGCACTGGCTGAGCAACAGTTTCAGCACTACGGAGATGTTTTTCCACAAATGCTTACGGTCGAATCCTGATACGGGCAAGCCTATTATGCTGTATCCGGCATCAGGCACACGCTGCATTTCCATGCGTCCTTTGGCTCCCACAAAAAGGATTTCAACTTCGGGACACAGTTCTTTCAGGGTATCGGCTATGGATATTGCCGGAAAAATATGCCCTCCGGTCCCGCCGCCACTGATGATAATGCGCGGCCTGCTGTTTTCTTTATTGTCTTTCATCACTTGTCATACTGTTTTATACAGGCATGCATGGCTGCAACATACAGTACATCTGCACAATACATGTCATGCGTCTGTCTGATGTACGTTTCCCGCACGCCGTAATACGGTTGTCCGGTTTTATCTTAATTCATCATCGTTGTTCAACGCTTTTGAGTGCGGTTCTTCTGACATCTGGGTTTCACTGTCGTTTACAGGCAAGATTCCTTCCGCAGGAGTTGCATCGGCAAGCGCGGCAAGCCATGCCTCTTGTTTCTGCTTTTCCCTCAGGGCTTCGGTATAGCGGCTCACACTGAGTATAATGCCTATGTAGGCACAATTAATGATTGTAGATGTTCCGCCACGGCTTATCAGAGGAAGCGGCTGCCCCGTGACCGGCGCCAAACCTACAGCCACCATCATGTTGAACATGGCCTGCGTAACCAATATCAAGCCTATGCCTATTACCAGGAATGCGGGGAAAGTCCGGTCGCACCGGTCGGCTATGCGGAAAATACGAACAAGCAGGCAGATATACAGGAACACTACAAACGCGCCCCCCAGCAGTCCCAGTTCCTCAATGATAATGGCAAATATGAAATCTGAATAGGCCTGGCTCAGGAAGTCCCGTTGTACAGAATTACCCGGCCCTTTGCCAATAATGCCGCTGCCGGCCACGGCGATGCGTGCATGTCCCACCTGGGCGTCACCATCGATGTCAAACTGTGCGGCGGGCACCTGTTCGTTGCTTGCAAAGTTGGCTATGCGCGACTTCCAAGTAATGGCACGTCCGCCAAGAGGTATTTTCTTCAGAGTATCATTAGGTGTGCTGAGCAGGAATGTGACAAACAATATACCCATTGCCGCCAACGTCCCCCCAAGTATAAGCAATTTTTTCATCTGCACCCTGCCTACAAACATCATCAGGTAGACAACCGCAAACAGAAGTACGGCGGTGGAATAGTTTTCCGGCAATATAAGTGCGCACATGATGCCGGAAATTATCAGTATGTATTTAAAAACTTTCGGGGATGCACCATCCTCATCCTGTTTTTTAGACAGCAGGAAGGCCGTCACGATGATGACTCCCATTTTGGCAAACTCAGAGGGCTGGAACGGGATGCCGAAGAGCTTAACCCAACGCCCGGCCTCATTTGTTTTCTCTATCACCAGCAAGCCGCCTATATTGAGGTTGTCAAAAGCAAGCAGAAGTACAAGGAAAAACGTTGTGAACGGAAGCAGGAAGAGCGGAAACACCTGGAACCATTTGTACTGAATGATGTGAAACGCCCATACCACAGCAGCACCTGCCATGAGGAAGAGAGCATGCCGCGTAATCGGTTCCCAATGATTGCCGCTTTTATATATCAGCGTACTCGATGCGCTGAACACCTCTATAATGGATATAAGGCAAAACAGCAGGAATATAATCCATACTACCTTATCCCCTTTGAATATGCTCCGTAATAAGTCCACGTCGTTTATGATGAATTATAGTTCTCTAACGTATTTCTTGAACTGGTCTCCCCTGTCTTCATAATTCCTGAAAAGGTCGAAGGATGCACAGCACGGGCTCAGCAACACGGTCTCGCCTTTGCGTGCCAGATGATAGGCCGCTTCCACAGCATCCTTCATACCCGTATGCACATCAGCCACAGGCAGGGCAAGAGAATCGAAGTTCTCATGCAGTTTTTCATTATGAAGTCCCAAATATACCAATCCTGAACATTTGCTGCGCACTGCATCCAATATTTCCCGGTAGTCATTGCCCTTGTCCGTGCCACCGAGTATAAGTACCACTTTCGTTTTCATGGTCTGCAATGCGTACCAGCATGAGTTCACATTCGTAGCTTTCGAGTCGTTGACAAAGCGTACTCCTCGCACGCTGCATACATACTCCAGACGGTGCGGTACCCCTTTGAAGTCGGACAAAGCTTTGCGTATGCATTCCTTCCTGATACCTGCCACATTGGCCGATATGCCTGCCGCCAGCGAATTATAAAGGTTGTGGGTGCCGTGCAGAGCTAACTCTTCCTGTTCCATGTTGAATGCAATCGGTTCGTCAATCTTCACAGCATCGTCCTCAACATAAGCTATGGCACCATCTTTTTTCACTGCGGAGAACGGATACAGATGCGCCTTCAAACCATGCTTCGCCAGTTCGCGCTTTATTATAGGGTCATCATTCCAGAATATAAAAGCGTCGTCCGTAGTCTGATTACGGGTAATGCGGAACTTGGCATCGACGTATTTTTGCATGTCATGCCCGTAACGATCCAGATGGTCCGGCGTGATGTTCATCAGCACTGCAATGTTTGCACGGAAGCGGTACATGTTATCCAATTGAAACGAGCTAAGCTCTATGACGTAGTAATCATGATGTTCAAGGGCTACCTGCAATGCCAGACTGTTTCCTATGTTACCTGCCAGCCCCACGTTCAGTCCTGCGCTTTTAAATATATGGTAGATCAGGGAGGTAGTCGTTGTCTTACCGTTAGACCCCGTTATGCATATCATCTGCGCGTCGGTATATCTTCCGGCAAATTCTATTTCCGATATGACAGGAGTGCCCTGTTCCTTCAGTTTCTGTATGATAGGGGCATCATTGGGTATTCCCGGACTTTTGATTACTTCATCCGCATCCAGTATCTTCTCCTCCGAATGTCCGTTCTCTTCCCAGGCAATACCATATTGTGCCAGCAGGGTCTTGTATTTCGGTTTTATGCAACCTGCGTCTGAAACGAACGTATCGAACCCTTTCGTTTTAGCCAACACGGCAGCTCCCGAACCGCTTTCGCCTGCCCCCAGCACCACAATGCGCCCCGGCTGTTTGCCTGTTGTTTCATTTCTCGTTTCCATATCCTTTCCTCCTTTCGGATTATCTTATTTTCAGTGTAATAATTGTTATTGCAGCCAATACTATGGTCACAATCCAAAAACGCACGGTAATCTTGGATTCGTGTAACAGCTTCTCCGGCCGTGTGAACATTACTCTGCATCCGGGTTCCACAAGCTCCATGCCTGTCCGGAAATGATCGTGTATGGGTGTACGTTTGAACATTCGCAGCTTAACGCCACGGCGTTTGCCGGCTTTGTAACAACATCTTTGCAGTATCACCGAAAGATTCTCCACAAGAAACACGCCGCACAATATAGGTATCAACAGCTCCTTGTGTATTATTATGGCAAACACAGCAATGATGCCTCCGATGGTCAGACTTCCCGTATCACCCATAAATATCTGTGCCGGATAAGCATTGTACCACAGGAATCCCACCAGCGCACCGATGAATGCACATATGAATATAACCAGTTCTTCCGACCCGGGTATGAACATTATATTGAGATAACCGGCAAATTTTATATGGCTGGACACGTATGCCAATATACCGAGTGTCATACCTATTATAGCTGAGTTTCCGGCCGCCATACCGTCCATACCGTCATTCAGGTTGGCTCCGTTACTTACTGCTGTCACGACGAATATGGTGACGAGCACGAATAAGATCCAGCCCGCCGTCTGCGAATGCTCACCCATAAAGGCTGTTATGTCTGCATAGTCCAGGTTATTGCTTTTAAAGAAGGGTATTGTGGTCTGTGTAGCCTTGATGTCTTTGGCGGCGTGTATCACCTCAATGGTTCCGTCGGGTTTCTCCATCTCAATGTTTTCCCTGATAACCACCTGCGGACTGAGGTAAAGCGTAAGCCCCACAATAAGCCCTAACCCCACCTGTCCTATTATCTTAAACTTGCCGTGTAACCCTTCCTTGTCTTTTTTGAATATCTTGATATAGTCATCGGCAAATCCTAACGAGCCAAGCCACACGGTAGTAATCAGCATAAGCAACATATATATATTCTCCAACTTCCCCAACAACAGGCAAGGAATGAGTATGGCTACAATGATAATAATACCTCCCATAGACGGGACACCGACCTTGCTTGTGCCGAACGGGTCTATGACTGCTTCGCGTTGCGTCTCCGTGATTTGTTTCCGTTTCAGCAGATTGATAAACCTGTTGCCCCAGATGCTTGATATGAGCAAAGCTAAAATGACAGCCACCAGTGCACGGAAAGATGTATATGCAAACATACCGGCACCTGGGAAATCATATTTGTCAAGCCACTGAAATAAGTAGTATAACATGTCTTACAGTTAATTCCTAATGATAAAATAGTATATAATAAATAAAAGCGGTAATATCCGCAAGTGTCAAGTGGGATGATCATTCATCATAAACTATCAATAATCAACTTCACCTCTTCCCTATCATCAAAGTGGTGTTTTACCCCTTTTATATCCTGATAATTCTCATGGCCTTTCCCAGCAATTAGAATAACATCTCCCTTATGCGCCATCATGCAAGCCGTACGTATGGCTTCGCGACGGTCGGCTATACTTACCGTTTTGCGCAAATCGTTCTCATCCAAGCCAGCCAGCATATCGTTTATTATATCTTGAGGTTCCTCAAAACGCGGATTATCACTTGTTATGATTACGCGGTCGCTCTGCTTGGCCGCTTCTTTAGCCATGAGCGGACGTTTACCCTTGTCCCGGTTACCTCCCGCACCTACAACTGTAATGACCTGTCCACGTCCGCTCAAGACTCCGTGTATGGCATCAAGCACATTGGCAAGCGCATCCGGCGTATGGGCATAATCAACAATCGCCGTAAATCCCTTAGGAGAGCGTATGGCCTCGAAACGCCCTGCTACCGGATGCAAGGTACTCAGGGCCAACAGCACATCTTCCTGACTTTTCCCAAGCAATACGGCAGCACCGAATACTGCGAGCAAATTGCTCGCATTGAAACGCCCTATAAACGGCACTGCCACTTCGTAGTTGTTGAAATCAAGCAACATTCCGTCGAAGTGAGATTCAAGAATTCTTCCCTTAAAATCTGCAAGACTTCGCAGAGAATATGTATATATTTTTGAGCGCGTATTCTGTACCATTACAAGACCGTTTTTGTCATCAATATTTGTCAGGCTGAATGCCGTTACTGGGAGACTGTCGAAAAACTCCTTTTTTGCATGCAAATAATTATCCACTGTCTTATGGTAATCCAAATGGTCACGCGTCAGGTTGGTGAATATTCCACCGGCGAACTTCAGTCCACTGATGCGTTTCTGTGCTACGGAGTGTGAACTGACTTCCATGAAGACATATTTGCAGCCGGCATCAGCCATCTGTCCCAACAAACTGTTCAGAGTGACAGGGTCAGGAGTTGTATGCTCCGTTGGCAGCACCATATCATCTATACAATTGCATACAGTAGAAATAAGCCCAGTCTTATAGCCGAAATAGCGGAATATATTATATAATAATGTGGCTATGGTAGTTTTGCCATTAGTACCGGTAACACCTACAAGTTCCATTTTTGATGTAGGGTTGCCATAAAACACAGTAGCGACTTTACCTGCCGCCTCTTCGCTATCTTTTACAAGAACGTATGTCACGCCATGAACAGTCTTTTCGGGCAACTCCTCGCACAACACAGCCCTTGCACCATTCTCTATCGCATACGGAATGTGAACATGTCCGTCGGTCTGCGTACCCCGCATAGCCATAAACATATATCCATTCCCTATATGACGCGAATCGATGCTTACACCGTTTATTTCAATATCAGTACAACCGATAACGTCCAATGGTTGTATGCTTTGTATTAACTCATCCAATTTCATCATACCGCTCTTATGTATGTTGTATTACCATGATAGTTATTTTCTACATCCGCTATTTCAAAGCCAGTGTGACTGTACTGCCTTTTACTATGCGTGTCCCTCCGGGTATGGATTGCCGCCTTACCCGACCTATCCCATTCAGACGGACACTGATTCCCCTGCTCTCGAGCAGGTAAACTGCATCTTTAGCCCCCATGCCTATAACGTTGGGTATCACCCCTGCTTCTATTTCCCTACCCTCAAGCACCACTGCCGACGAGTCTGCAGACGTACGTCCCCACACTTTATCATTATATTTCGGTTGGAACACCTCTTTCTGTACCGGCACATCTAAGTTGTCCAACACAAGAAAAGCCTCATCCAATTCACCGGCCTTGACGGAAGGAATCACATTTGATGCACTGTCGACCGCATCGCATATATCGTAACGCAACTCCTGTGCATATACCCTTTCTGCTATTTTGCCGAAGACGCTTCCCGCCATCAGTCCTCCCGAAGCCGGAAGTCCCGGTTTCTGTATTGAGATGATGCAACTGTACTTAGGAGCGTCCGAAGGGAAATAGCCACAGAAGCTCACCAGATAGTTGGTCCGCCCGGACTTATAGCCGGCCTTTCCTTTCGAGATCTGTGCCGTGCCCGTCTTGCCGGATACCGAGAACTGTTTATTGCCCGCAGGTTTTCCCAATCCGTTGGACACTACCCCTTCAAGTATAGTGCGTATCTGCGAGAGCGTGGTGTCTGAACAAATCTTGGGGTTGATAATTTCAGTCGGGTATTCCTTTACAACTTCTCCGTCCTTCAATGCCGCTTTGACAAACTTCGGGCGTACCATCACCCCATTGTTGGCTATGGCATTATAAAACGTCAGAATATTCATTGGCGGCAGTTGCGATTCGTAACCTATGCTCATCCAAGGCAGAGTGGTCTTAGCAAAGTAACGCTCGTCCGGCCCCTTTATATTAGGTTTGCCCTCACCCATGATTTGCAGGTTCAACGGCTGGTCAAGGCTCATGCGTTTCAGTCCGTCGACAAATTTCTGCGGGTCGTCCTTGTAGCATTTGTCTATGAGGTAAGACACCCCGATATTTGACGAAACCTCCAGTATGCGTGTCACATCTATCTTGCCATATCCCCCTCTGTGCCAGTTATGGTCTTTCATCTTGCTGCCGTACATGTTCATTATGCCGTTGCCGGTATCGACTTCCGTGTGGGGTGTTATTTTGCCATCCTCCAGTGCGACCATTATTGATGCGGTCTTGAATGTAGATCCCGGCTCCAGCATATCACTTATTGCATTGCTGTTCATCTCGTAATAATTGCCGTCATTCCCTTTCATCAGGTTGACTATGGCCCGTACTTCTCCTGTCGCCACCTCCATCAATACGGCTACTCCCACGTTGGCATTTATCTCCTTCAGCTTGTCTTCCAATGCTTTCTCGCAGATATCCTGCATGCCTACGTCTATGGTAGACACGATATCGCATCCGTCCACCGGCTGAACATCGATAATATCCAGATAACGGTTCATCACTTTCTGCCTGTGTTTTATCCCGTTTTCCCCTTTCAGCAGCGAGTCAAAGGCCAGCTCTATACCGTTGCGTGCCCCTTTGGCTGTATCGGCGTAAAGGCGACCCAACGTCTGCGAAGCAAGCGAGCCGAACGGTTTTTTGCGCTGGTTGTATATCTGTTCGTGAAATCCTCCCTTGTACTTGTTCAGGCAGAATACCGGCAACTTCTTGGCCT
Source organism: uncultured Bacteroides sp. (assembly GCA_964651035.1). GTDB lineage: Bacteria > Bacteroidota > Bacteroidia > Bacteroidales > Bacteroidaceae > Bacteroides. The sequence continues at coordinate 60,575 of CAZYVE010000003.1, read as the reverse complement.
CCTTGTATTGTATGTACGATATGCGTTTGGGATAAATCAGATAATTGCGGCTTTTCAGCTTGCGTCCCTTCTTGAGGTGTGTCTTAAACTCTTTCGCACTTTTGTCCGGGAATATGCGGTGCAGCCCCAGGCATATACTGTCTATGTTGGCATCGAATACAGAGTCACGTATATGCTGTTCCTTACGAAACTTTTCCGGGTCTTTCTCGTTGGACATGAAATCCATATAGATACGGTATTCGGGTAACGAACTTGCCATCAGCTTGCCGTCGGATGACAATATGTTGCCGCGATTGGGGCGGACAGGTATGTTCTCCTTTACGAAGAGGTCGGCCACTTCCATCCAATAGTTCCGCTCTGCAAACATGATTATGCCTGCTTTCACAATGACAAACACCCCTGCCAGCAATAATACCAGCAGGATGAAAAAGTAGCGCGTCATAATATTTTTCCTGTTTACAGCCATTCTGTTATCTTGTTTGCGGATGTTATTTATTTACGTATCAGATATGGTGGGGTTGTAGACGTCTGCAAGTCGCTCTCACGTGCGGAGATATACTCTTCTATGCGCGACCGGCGGCTAAGCTCCATTAGTTCCGAGCTGCGCGTCAGGGCATCATACTTTATGTCGACAAGCTCTTTCTTCAGTTCGGATATACGGATAAGCTGCTGCTGGCATTCATAACGGTTGTGTATGTAGAATATTACCAACACCATGATGACCAGCAAAAGTCTGGCCTGGCGGCGGAAGAAGTCAGCCTCCAGGATATCTCCTCCCAGAATACTTACCCATGAGGCGCGTTGCCTGCCTGTTTTTTTGCTCGTTTCTTCCATAATAATTTTATTGTTTCAGTTTACAACCTGCCTCTTCTCCGCAATCCGCAGCTTCGCGCTACGCGAGCGCGGGTTGTCTTCCACTTCCTGCCTGCATGGCACTATAACCTTGCTGTTTACAGCCCGGAATGGCGACAGCATGTTGCCGAAAAAATCTTTTTCAACCCTTCCTTCCACGTTACCCGTCCTGACAAGGTTCTTTACCATACGATCTTCCAACGAATGGTATGTGATGACCGACAGCCTCCCGCCGGGCTTCAATACCGTTACGGCAGACTGCAGCATCTCTTTCAATGCATCCATCTCGTGGTTCACCTCTATGCGCAGCGCCTGAAACAGCCTGGCCAATTCTTTTTTCTCACGGGCTGGTTCCAACAAGGGGCTGATCGTATCCAGCAGATTGCCGATAGTTGCCAAAGGTTTTGCCGCCCGTGCTTTGACTATTACTGCTGCCAGTTTGCGGCTGTTCTTCAGCTCACCATACCGGTAGAATATATCAGCAAGGGCATTTTCGGTATAATTGTTCACCACGTCTGCGGCCGTGACTCCTGCGCGTTTGTTCATACGCATATCCAATACCCCGTCAAACCGGAATGAAAAGCCTCGCCTCATATCGTCGAAGTGGTGTGAAGATACTCCCAAATCGGCCAAGATTCCATCCACCCGGTCGATTCCATAATAGCGCATGAAGTTGCGCAGATAACGGAAATTACTTCTCACGAAAGTAAAACGCCTGTCATCCACGATGTTCTGCTCCGCATCCTCATCCTGATCAAATCCCAGCAGGCGTCCTTCCGCCCCAAGCCTGGAAAGTATTTCACGCGAGTGCCCTCCTCCGCCGAAAGTCACATCCACATAAGTCCCTCCGGGTTTGATGTCCAGCCCGTCCACGCTCTGCTTGAGCAGTACGGGTATGTGATATGTCTGTAATCCGGCATCCATAACCTCACATATATTGCGCATGTCTACTCCATATCGGGATACTCTTGCGTATCCTCTCCCAGTATATCCTGCATGGCCCGGCTGAATTCTTCCGGCGAAAGGAAAGACTGCCCAGTCTGCTCTTTTGCCCAGATTTCTATCGTATCATCCATGCCGATGAACCTTACATCTTTCTGTATACCGGCCAGTGCCAGGTAACGACCGGATATCAGGATACGGCCGTTGCCGTCGAGCGGCACCACCTCCGCATCGCATACAAACTGGCGGAAAATGGTCTGCTGACGGTTGTTCCACCTGTTCAGCCTTCTGCGCAGTTGCTCCTGAATCCCGAACCAGACACTTTCAGGATAGAGCACCAGGCAGTCTTGGAACACATCCTTGCGCAACACAAGGCTTTCCTCACCGGCAGCCTGCAACTGTTTCCTGAACGTGGCCGGTATGAACACCCTGCCCTTTGCGTCCAGTTTAGCCTCTATGTTGCCCAAAAATTTCATGCTGCCATACCTTATTATTATAAAGTGTCGGTAAAAGTACACAATTCCCCACAATCCCCCACCATGTTTCACAAAAAATCTTTTGAATAAATTTTCAACAAGCAGATACAACATATACCAGATTGATAAAGAACGGACAAAAAGAATATTCCCCCGCCTTCAATTGATACACCACAACCGGTGCGGAGTTACCCATATATGTATATATGTTTTACCGTAGTAACAAGCTGTAAACTGTAAGTTTTTTTGCATCCCCCGGTTATCTGTTATCTCCTATTTCGAAATACATACTGCGATGTGGGGAATGCGTTGGCAGTGTGCGTAATATATGTTGGATGAAACTGTCCGAAAATAAAAGAAAATCATTCGATTATAACAGATAGTTACGGAATTTCGCTATTTTTGTAAGCGGATAGGGGCAACTCTCTCCAAGACATCATTGAAAATATCGAGGCGTTATGTCTTCTTCTTGTATGCGAAAAGCGTAGGAAACTTAAAGCATATAGACAAGAGAAGGTGTAATGGTCTCCACGCATAAGCGTGGGGCTGTTATTCCCACATCTGTCTATAAAGGTATTCCTACCACCTTCGCATTAAGACGTGGCACAACAGTTCCACGCTTCGTGCATTTAATAACAAGCCTTTGTGGTAGCTGGAGGGCAAAATAAAATCTAATGAGTATGAAGAAGATATTATTGTCAGTTCTAATGTTGTTCATGGTTTCGGCTTTCTTTTCAGTCCATGCACAAGTTCAAGATTCACAAGAGGAGATACAGACTCTTACCCAGAGAGTTGATTCCCTTGAACATGAATTATCATATCTAAAAATGAGTTACGATTTAAGTACTCTTCGTTATGAAATAAATATGACTATAAACGAAGTGGATATCAAGTGTCTCAGGATTAAATCAGATATTGACAATCGAGAATTTGATTCCAGATATGGTAATGCGTATCAACGATTATATGAAGCATTTCAAGCCAATAAACAATCAACTTATGATAGGATTGGTGCTGTGAAATTATTATACACCCTTAAAATAGCAATATATCCTTATTCCGAAAGTGAACTGAATGTGTTAAAAAAGAGTTATGAGTCGATTGATAGATCTTATGCCTCTTTAGAAGGTTCAATGGATATGCTGAAAATCTACATTGATATGTATAACGATTGTCTGCAAATATTAGAAAAATAAACATCCGCTGCTTCGACGCTTGGATAGCGATATTCGCCAGTATACCATTCTGCTATATCCATACATAAAGGTACACCATAACCAAAATCAGTAAAAATGGTATGGTGCGCCTTCTTATTGGTACAGCCACTGTTGCATTCTGCAGTAATTTTGCATCATCAAAATAGAGCTACAAAACAACGATGAAGATAAACAGAATAATACACATTCTTTATATTGCCTTGTTCGTATCGCCGGCAGTTCCGGAACATACGGCTTGGGCTCAATCGGTAGACAAGGAAACTGCAAAAATGGAGAAAATCAACATTGGAAACAAGCTGGCTCTTTACCCAATGCCTGTGACTGTGGTCGGGGCAGAAGTAAACGGGAAGGTTAATTGGCTCATTGTGGCTCACACCGGCATTATAGGACATGACCGCATATTAGTTAGCATGAGCAACAAGCATTACACCAACCAAGGCATAAGAGAGTCCGGAAAGTTGTCTGTCAATCTCGTAAGCCGAGAGATGCTGCCCAAAGCAGATTACGTAGGCAGCGTCAGTGGTGCATCTGTAGACAAGTCAGGAGTATTCGACTATCATTTCGGAGAGAACGGGACACCGGTTATCGACGAATCTCCCCTGACAATGGAATGCAAAGTGGAGGAGATTTATGAAACCGAAGGATTTGACAATTTCATCTGTTCCATTGCCGGCACTTATGCCGTTCCGGACGTGCTCGACGGGGATGGCAAAATAGACTATACAAAACTGAAGCCTGTGCTGTTCGAATTTCCTACATATTCCTATCTCGCTACGGGAGAGGTAATAGGCAAATGTCTGAATCTGGACAAACAACCGGGCATGTGCGCCAAACTTCCGATGTCGGCCGACGGCATAGTACGGCTGTCAAAGATAGAAGTTTACCCGGAACATCTCGAAGAGTACATGAAATATGCGGCAGAAGTGGGTGAAATATCGTTGCGCACCGAGCCGGGCGTGCTGACCATGTATGCTGTAAGTGAGAAAGAAAATCCCTGTATGATTACCATCCTTGAGACATACGCAAGCGAGGAGGCTTACCGGCTCCATATCGCTTCTGAACATTTCCGGAAGTACAAACAGGAAACGCTGCACATGGTCAAAGAGCTGACTTTGACAGACCAGACCCCGCTAAATCCGGCGAATAAGCTCGTAAACTTCATGCAATAGCAGCAATCAAAGACACGCCCCGCACCGGGAAGTATTTCCCTGCGGGGCGCAGCAGCTATGTATGCAGCAATCTTGGGCAGATATCAATCCACAAAGCTTACCTTGCTTTCGTCACGCGGTTTAGCATCGGGAGCTTCGTCCGGATAACCGAAAGCAATGCAGTAGAGCAGTTCGTAACCCTCACTGAATCCTAATTTGTCCAAGTATTCGGAGGCTTCGGGAGAGCGCATGAATACAACCGGCCCTCCAAGGCAACATGAGCCGATGCCCATAGACCATGCCGACAGAATCATGTTTGCCCCGAGCAAGCCGCAGTCTATCTGCGAACAGTTGTATGAAGGGTCGTTGGCTATGAATGCCACGGTGGGCGCGTTGCGGAACATATTGCGGAAGTCGGGAGACTCTGTAGCCCTGGGGTTGGCCTTCTTGAACAGTTCCGTCACTCCGTCGATAAACTCCGGATTATCCACCACGCGCACTTCCCACGACTGCTTGTTCATGCCGTTGGGTGCGTTGATACCGCAGTTCAGAATAATCTGCATTGTGTCGCGTCCTACGGGTTGCGGTTTGTACTTGCGTATGCTGCGGCGCGTCAAGATGTTTTCGATTACCACGTCAGATTTGCTTGTCTCTTCCGCAGCCGTTGCCTTTTCATTCTGTGCCGACAGGTTGCAGCTTCCAAGAGCAGTGCAGAGGCACATCATACCTGCAATTCCTTTCAATGTTTTCATTTTCTTTTAGTTTTAATGTTAGTGATAGGGATGGTTATAGTTCCCCGGCACCGGTACTGCGACCTTCGGCCGGGTATTTCTTTATATACTCAAGCAATATGTGGAATGAAGGGTCGCACATAGCTCCATGGTCATAGCCTCCGATTTCATAGAGGTACACCTCAGCGTTTCCAGCCAGTCTCATCATACGCCACATATACGCGTTTTCCTCATAGCGCCCCAGCATCTCCATTTCGCGGTCTCCGGTGACCAGCACCATGGGCGGAACATCCTTTCTCACATGGAACAATGGGGCATAGTTGTCTATGGTAGGTTGCAGATTGCCCATGCCGTTCATTTCCCTGTAGGCAAAATGGCTTATCATCTGCCCGCTGAAAGGCAGCAATCCGGCTATGGAATCGGCGTCAATGTCATATTTCGCCAGATATTCCTTGTCCAATCCTACCATTGCTGTCAGGTAGCCGCCGGCAGAATGGCCGCTTACGAAGATTTTCTTCGTGTCACCACCGTATTTTCCTGCTTCGCGGAATGTCCATGCCACAGCCGCAGCAGCGTCGTCTATACACATATTGATATAAACCTTTGGCAACAGGCGGTAATTGACGGCAACCACCACCAGGCCTTGGTCTTTCAGCTGTTCGGGAACAAACTTGTTTCCACCCGTCAGTCCGCCCCCGTGAAACCATACCACAACAGGGCATCCTGTCAACCCTTCGGGATAGTACACATCCAACGTGCAACGTTCCTTTGAATATGCATCGTCGGAGGCAGAATAACTTATGTCTGTGATGGTTTTGTAAGTTACGTTCCCGGCCTGCGCTGTATATGATTTAGCCCCGGCTATTACAGGTGACAAGCAGGCGAGCAACAGTATTCCCGCCAACCGCCGTGCAACGTTTCTTGCTGTAGCTTCAGATTTCATTCCTCTTTATTCTTTTGTTTCGTTACTGTCATCACCCGTGGCATCCGGATCTTCCATAAGAATTCCCATTACATCTCCTTCCCTGTAAAGTTCATCCATAGACTTCTGCGAGCGAAGGCTGAAGGCAGCTGCGGCATAACGGCCTTGCAGGACAGCTATTTCATGTAGCTCTTCGGATGTGATGTCTTCGTATCCAGATGTCTTTTCCAGTAGTTCGTAGAACTTATCATTGGCCTTCTCCCATTGTTCATCCGTATAAGCCTGTCCTTCTTTGCAGGTCTTTTCCACGAAATCCTTTAATTCGCTGATACGGCTTTTATCTTTACACGCACCGGCAAGAATCATGCTTGCCGCCAGCAGCATAAGTGTCATAATCCGTTTTTTCATATACCTCTCCTGTGATGAAGTTGATTTCTGCAAATATAGAAAGTTTTTTCTGTAGAAACAGATGTCTTGTATATATAAAGAGTGTGAAAGAATGTGATTGTGAGATATTTCCTCCCGCTCCGGGCGAACAAAAAGAGGACTTCCCCACATGTCCATGGGAAAGCCCTCGTCATCATGCATAAGTACAAACTGTAGTATCGTTCTTCACAGAACGCAGAAAGGGTCGTATCAGAGTTTCGGACCTGCGGCTACCAGAGCCTTGCCTGCGTCATTGCCTTCGAACTTGCTGAAGTTCTTGATGAAGCGGCCAGCCAGATCCTTGGCTTTCTCTTCCCACTGTGCGGCTTCTGCATAAGTGTCGCGCGGGTCGAGTATTTTCGGGTCAACCCCGGGCAGTTCCGTCGGAACCACGAAGTTGAAGTAAGGAATGGTCTTTGTCGGAGCCTTGTCGATTGAGCCGTCGAGTATGGCATCGATTATGCCACGCGTGTCGCGGATAGAGATGCGCTTGCCCGTGCCGTTCCAACCGGTATTTACCAGGTATGCCTTGGCACCTACCTTCTCCATCTTCTTAACCAGTTCTTCCGCATATTTTGTGGGATGCAGACTCAGGAAAGCCGCACCGAAGCAGGCGGAGAATGTCGGGGTCGGTTCCGTGATGCCACGTTCCGTGCCAGCCAGTTTGGCAGTGAAGCCGGACAGGAAGTAATACTTGGCCTGTTCGCTGTCCAGTATGGATACGGGAGGCAATACCCCAAAGGCATCGGCAGACAGGAAGATTACCTGATGTGCGTGAGGACCTTTGGATACGGGTTTAACGATATTCTGTATGTGATATATAGGATAGGAAACGCGAGTATTCTCCGTTACGCTCTTGTCTGCAAAGTCAATCTTGCCGGCGGCATCTACTGTCACGTTCTCCAGCAAGGCATCGCGCGTGATTGCATTGTATATGTCGGGTTCGCTTTCCTTGTCGAGGTTGATAACCTTGGCATAGCAACCGCCTTCGTAGTTGAATACGCCTTCATCATCCCATCCGTGTTCGTCATCACCGATAAGCAGGCGTTTCGGGTCTGTGGACAGAGTTGTCTTGCCCGTGCCTGACAAACCGAAGAAGATAGCAGTATCGGTGCCTTCCATGTTGGTGTTGGCAGAGCAGTGCATGGAAGCGATGCCGCGCAACGGATTGAGATAATTCATGATGGAGAAGATACCTTTCTTCATTTCACCACCGTACCACGTATTCAGAATCACCTGTTCGTTGGTCTTCAGGTTGAATACTGTAGCCGTCTCAGAGTTCAGACCCAGCTCCTTGTAGTTGTCAACCTTGGCCTTGGCTGCATTGAACGATACAAAATCGGGTTCACCGTAGTTGGCCAGTTCTTCTTCCGTAGGACGGATGAACATGTTCTTTACAAAGTGAGCCTGCCATGCCACCTCCATGATGAAGCGCACTTTCAGACGGGTAGCCGGGTTGGCACCGCAGTATGTATCCACCACGAAAAGGCGTTTGCCGCTCAGCTCCTTCACAGCTTTGGCTTTAAGGTCAGCCCAAGCTTCTTCGGAGCAAGGCTTGTTATCGTTCTTGTATTCATCGGAAGTCCACCATACGGTGTCCTTGCTGGCTTCGTTGTACACGAAGAATTTATCTTTAGGTGAACGACCTGTGTATATACCGGTCATTACGTTCACAGCGCCCAGTTCGGTTATCTGACCTTTCTCGTAACCTTCAAGGCTTTCTTTAGTCTCTTCTTCAAACAAAACTTCGTAAGACGGGTTGTGGAGAATCTCCTTCACGTCCACGATACCATACTTGCTTAAATCTAAATTAGCCATTTTCTTTGAGTTTAATAAAAATTGGTATTTGGTTATAATGATTTTTAACGTCTGTTTTTTTCGCCTGCAAAAGTAGCATTTTTCCTATTAACCAAATACCCTATTTAGAGAAATTTTTCTTTAATAAAACTCTCTTTTATATATCGATAACATTATCTGCAAAGTGTATATTGCAATTACACGTTAGATATGCGGCGACAATGGAACAATCCTCTTCATTACAAACTGCAAAAATTCGGACTGCCCCCAGTAGTTCTGCTGTAATTCACCATCTTCCTGCCCCGCCGCCGTTATTCCTGCCTCCAGAGATTTGTGTCACCATCGAACTGAGAGTAAAACTTGTCAACTGTGTTCCGCCGGTATAGTCAGCATCGGTATAGTAACCGCAGAATTCCGTACCTCCCGATACGCTTCCCCCGCTGTAAAGCACATAGCTGCTGCCACGTTGCAAATCGGGACTGCTGTACAGTAAAGTCATGCTGGAATAGCCCACAGGACACAGGAAAGTGAAGATACCAGTTCCTCCGGACGATTCGAGGTAGAGCAGCTGTCCCGAACTTATCGAACCTGAATAGAGGAATGAAGGCTGGGTGCAGGCGTTTGACGTCGGTACACTCGAATCTCCGCCGATACTTAACAAGGTTCCACCCGTAATGCTGAACGTGTTTTGATCACAGTCGATTCCCCCTTCAGGCGTAGATGTCCCCACAGCTATAGTCAACCCGCCGGTGACGGTCAGCGTGCCATTGGAGTCGATGGCATCGTTACCCATACTGTAACAGTATATGGTACCGTCGTTGATTATGATGGCATCCGAAGCATTCATGGCATCATCGTAGCAGTATGAGACTACCTGTCCCCCGTCTATTTGCAACGTAGACTTGCTTTCGATACCTTCGCTTCCTTCGCCTCCCGTGGCCTTTACCTGTACTACGGCATTCCCGCTAATGGTCAGGTTGCCGTCGGCCTTGATTCCTTTGGCCGAAGAGTCAAGTTGTCCCAGCACGTATTGTTGCCCCGTGGTAATCACCTGCACGACAGCATCCCCGTTTATAGTCAGGTCTCCGTCACAATTGATACCTTTGCCTGCCGAACCTGTGCTTTGCAAGGCGACAAGACCGCCAGTGATTTCCATATTGCCGTCACATTTGATACCGGCCGCTGAACTGATGTCATTGTCATCTTCGTCATATACTGCGCCACCGTAGTTCAGTATAGTCAGTTTGCCGCCTGAAATATTGAATTCCGCGCAATTGACACCCTTACCTTTTCCTCCGGCGATTTCCACTTGTGCCGATCCTCCTGTCATTACGAAATCGGTTTCCGCCTTCAGTCCGTCAGAACCTTCATCCGAAGCGGCCAGATGGATAAAGCCGCCGCTCATGGCAATGCCCTCGTCGCCACACTGCATGGCGTCGCCCTTGGCTGTGACATAAATCACACCTCCACCGATTGTAATCTGGTCATTGGTATGTATGCCGTCATTCTCGGCTCCCTCCACAATGACGCGGCATCCCGCACGGAAACGGATATGCTTGTCGCTGGTGATGGCATGATTATGGTTGCTCGTCACGCTCAAAGTTCCTGTACCACCAAATATCAGTGCGCCCTCGCTGAAAAGGCAGGCTTTCATGTCTTCGTCGTCAACAGTGACGTATTCTTCACCATCGGTCAGGTAATTGGAAGTATTTTCTTCACACGTCACAAATGCACGTACCTTCGACTGTATGTTGATAGCCGCCCCTTGCGGATTATTAATGGATATACCATTCAATGACAGGCGGAATGCCTCGTCACTGTACACCTTGAACGAGCCGTTGTCAGTACTTCCTGCCAACACATACTTTACGTCGGAAAGTGTAGAATTTATTACCACGTGTGCCCCTTCTTGAGTCAGAGTTATGCCATCCGCCAAACCGGAGACTGTGGCCGAAGTACCGTCATAATCTACAAAGACTGTGGTAGAGAAGGAGTAATTCTCAACAAAGTCCTTATAACCATCCGTAGGACTGGTTAAAACCGTTTCGGTCATGCTGCCGTAGATTTCTTCGTCCGTTTCGTCGAATGTAATGGTAAAATCCAGCAGGCTGTTAGCTGACTCCGTAAATGTAACAGAACCGTCATCAGCTTGATAGAAATCGTACAAGCCTCTATCATCTGAACACCCGGCTACGGCACACAGCAGTATGCCCGCCACACACAATAACTTTGTATGAATAGGGAAACTGTTTGCTTTCATTCTTGCTTGCGTCTGTGTAGTATGGATGCACTTCACTATTCACTATTTTGCCCGCAGTTCTCCGCCACCTTGTAAGGTGTATACCTTTCCTCCGAGTGAAGGATTTTGTGCCGCGTCATAATAAATGTTATGCCCGTTACCATAGATGTTGGCCACACAGTCTTCCGTTATGTCAGCTTCAATGGTCGACACGTAACAGTCCTTCGGAAGTTCCCAACGACTCGTCTTGTCTATGTGCACTTCCGTCAGTTTGGCCGTGCCATCGGCATTGACAGCCCCTTTCAGTACGGAGTTATCGGCAAGATGAAGGCGTATGCGGCTGTAGCTGTCGGCCTGCAAGTCGCCCACCAATGTCTGGTTACGGGTATTTATCACGGCTGTGCCGCCGTTCTCTCCCTGATGTCCCCAGCGTGAGGCAGCAGCATTCAGCAGGATGCCCGAACTACATTTTATATCATTACCATCCAATGTAATGTATGCAGTGGAGTTTGTTACGAAGAATAGCGGACTGCCTTCTCCCGTGACGTGAATGGCCGAGCCGATAGCTTCAAATTCTCCGTCTGCACCTTCGGCGTCTCCCGAAAAGCTCTGGTAAATCATTATTCCCCACTTGTTCGGATAACTGCACGTAAGGCTGCAACTGTCCAAATGTATGAGGTTAGAGCCTTCGATGACAGCCACTTCGCTGCCGTCGGACATGATATCCACCCCACTGATTGTCAGCTTGCCTGTGGAATAAAGGCCCGGAGAATCCTGTCCGTGGCTCACTATGCGCCCACCATTCACTGTGATTACACCGCTGCCCCTGTCTGTGGCTATCGGTGCCGAATTTCTCCCGCTCGTGATGATATTTACGTTCGAAGCATGTATCGTTCCACCTCCACTGCACATTATGCCGTGTCCGCCTCCACCGGTACAGTTTATCACATCATTGTCCGAATATATGACGCTCTTGCCATACGCAAAAATACCGTTAGCTCCAAGGCCGGAAGTCGTAATACTGTTGCCGGAGAGACGTATCTCCGCGTTGTCTCTGCCCAACACACCGGCATTCAACCCTTGGAAGCTGCTATGATCCTGTGATGAAGTATTGCCCGAAGTGATTATTTTGTTTCCCTCCAACACAACCTTTGCATCTCCGCGTGCCGCTACGGCCGATTGGTTCTCTTCCGTTGCCAGTATCTCTTCACCGTTCTTGCTCATGCTCCCTTCGGTTACCATCAGCGCAGCCTTTATCAGACTCTCGTCGAAACGTCCACCTTGTCCACCCGGGGGCATACCCATTCCTCCGGGAGGCGGTCCTTGAGGTGGCATACCGCCCTGCGAAGGCATACCGTCACCGGGCGGAGTTCCTTGTGGAGGCATGGCATCAGCCCTTACTGTAGCTCCGGACACAGAATCCGTTGCCACTATATTGTTTTTCGTGCTTTTGCAAGCAACGATACATACGCTTGCCATGAGACCCATGCAAGCAACAAAAAAATTAAACTTTTTCATCTGTTCTCCCATCAAGATTTATCGCAAAAATATCAAAGAATATATTTTTATTTGCATCAAATCGTTGAAAGGAACAACTTTATAGATGAAGAAAAACATTTTGTCTATCTCCCTCGTACCTATAGATAAATACTGAGTCAGACCGTTTATCGAAGCGGATTAAATTGTCTTTCATGCTTGCTGTCTTTTATCGGTTTGCTACAAATACGTATTTCTTTCCATTCTGCCATATCTAATCTTGCAGACTATGCTCTATCCGTAAGTTGCTTATCGTCCTCACGGTCATGACATGTCGCAGATACACCGATAGTGTGTTGCGACTCCAGTTGCCGCATGCTGAATTCGCACCCGCAGTACAACTGGTTGTAGAAGCCGTATTGCTTCAGCAAAGCATTGCGTCTTTCCTGCAGTCCGCCTTTGCGCCAGTTCTGCTCCCAGAACAGTATGCCCGGATAACATGAGGCTGCCTGCCGCCCTGCCTCGTTTATCTGGGCTATGTCTTTCCAGCGTGATGAGGCGAGAGTGGTGGTAAAGAGTGTGAATCCGTGTTCTGCGGCATATTTTGCAGTCAAAGAGAGACGCAGGGTAAAGCATTTCAGGCAACGACGGCCGCGTTCCGGTTTGTCTTCCAGTCCGTGTACGAATCCGAGCCACCCCGTATGGTCGTAGTCTGCATCCACAAAATCCAAGTTCTGTGCGGAGACAAACCGTATGGCTTCCTGTTTGCGTTTCTCGTACTCATCAAAAGGATATATATTAGGATTACAATAGAATACGGTAGGACGTATGCCGTTTGCCAACATACATTCGATGATGGCCGATGAACAAGGTGCGCAACACGAATGCAGCAATACCTCCCGCTCGCCGTTGGGTGTATGTAGCTGTATCATATTCATTATTTTGTACAGGTGCAAATATACGCAACAATATCTTTATCAGACACAGCGCACACGGGATTTTCCTTACGAATGAATTTAAGCATACATTAATTCTTGTGTCTGAATCTGTTCATCTAACAGCACGGAAAGACCGACCGGTTATTGTGCCAACAGAGCAAGAAGCACAAGGAAGTAGAGACTTCTCGATTGGGTTACTATAACCATAAGATTAATAAACATTAAAACCTGCGAAAGAAATATTTGCCAGTACCCACGGCCTATGCCCGTATGCTTATATTTATTAATTTTGATGCGCGGATATGGCTAATGCGTTATACATCCGTGCAGAATGTGTGCTATGCCTGCGGCGTACACGTTGTCTGCATGCTGCATACATGTACTGCGCAAAAGATATATTGCCTCCGGATCGTGGAATGATAACAGACAAAATTTTTAATATCAACGTATGAAAAAAGAAATATTAGGGCCGGCAACCTCTGTTGTCATACCCTTGTCGTCCCAACAGAAACCTGTTTATCTGGATGATACGAAACAAATAGAAGAAAGGGTGGAAGACGCCCTGTCGCGCATGTCGTTGGAAGAGAAGATAGCCGTGATACATGCACAGTCGAAGTTCAGCAGTGCAGGTGTGCCTGCACTGGGCATTCCGGAGGTTTGGACTGACGACGGTCCGCACGGGGTGCGCCCGGAGGTGTTGTGGGACGAATGGGAACAGGCAGGATGGACAAACGATTATTGTGTAGCCTTTCCTGCCCTGACGTGCCTCGCTGCCACATGGAATCCTGACATAGCCCTGCTTTACGGCAAAAGCGTGGGCGAAGAGGCGCGTTACCGCGAAAAGGACGTGTTGCTTGGGCCGGGAGTGAATATCTACCGCACGCCGCTGAACGGGAGGAATTTCGAGTATATGGGCGAAGACCCGTATCTGGCAAGCCGAATGGTAGTGCCTTACATACAGGGCGTACAGCAGAATGGCGTGGCCACGTGTGTGAAACACTTTGCCCTGAACAACCATGAAGTGAACCGTCACAATACAAACGTCGTTGTGGATGACCGTACACTGTATGAAATTTACCTTCCGGCATTCAAGGCTGCCGTACAGGAAGGCAAGACATGGGCGATAATGGGGTCTTATAACTTGTACAAGGGGCAACATTGCTGCCATAACAAATACCTGCTGGACGATATACTGAAAGATGAGTGGGGCTTCGACGGTGTGGTGATTTCCGACTGGGGAGGCGTGCACGACACCGACCAGGCCATAGCCCACGGCATAGACATGGAGTTTGGCACGTGGACAGACGGTCTGTCAAACGGAGCCAGCAATGCTTACGACAACTATCACCTCGCCACGCCATACTTGCAGCGCATCAAGGAGGGGAAAGCTGACACCAAGGAGCTGGACGAAAAAGTGCGCAGGGTGTTACGCCTGATTTTCCGCACCGCCATGAACAGGGAAAAGCCTTTCGGTTCCATGTGTTCTCCCGAACATTATGATGCCGCCCGCCGCATAGGGGAGGAAGGCATAGTATTGCTGAAGAACGAAGGCGACCTGTTGCCCATAGACCTTGGCAAAGCTTCCAAGATAGCCGTAATCGGTGAGAATGCCATCAAAATGATGACAGTGGGAGGAGGAAGCTCGTCGTTGAAAGTACAGCATGAAATATCCCCGCTCGACGGAATAAGGCAACGTGTAGGCGACGGAGCAGAGGTTGTGTATGCACGTGGATATGTGGGCGATATCAGCGGAGAATACAAAGGTGTGAAGTCGGGACAAGAACTGGCGGACGACAGGACGCCCGAAGAGCTTATGGCCGAGGCTGTGGAAGTGGCACGGCAGGCGGACTATGTGATATTTGTCGGCGGATTGAACAAGAGTGAGGGACAGGACTGTGAAGACTTCGACCGTGCCGGTCTGGAGCTGCCTTACGGACAAGATGAACTGATAGCAGCCTTAGCCGGAGCAAACAGGAACCTCATAGTAGTAAATATCTCTGGCAATGCCGTCGCCATGCCCTGGGTGGACGATGTTCCGGCCATTGTGCAGGGATGGTACCTCGGCTCGGAAGCCGGAAACTCGCTGGCTGCGGTACTGCTGGGTGATGTCAATCCCAGTGGCAAACTGCCTTTCACTTTCCCCGCCCGCTTAGAGGATGTGCCGGCACATCAGCTGGGCGAATATACGGGAGAACGCGTAAAGGATATTGTGGACATCAGGTACAACGAAGGTATTTTTGTGGGCTATCGCTGGACGGACAGGCAAAAGGATGTCAAGCCGCTGTTCCCGTTCGGCCACGGCTTGAGCTATACCACCTTTGAATATGGCACTCCAGTTTCCGGCAGCAGGAGCATGTCTGTTGACGGCAGCCTGACCGTCAGCGTAACTGTAAGGAATACCGGTACACGTGAGGGACAAGAGATAGTCCAACTTTACATAAGCGACGAACAGTCGTCATTGCCGCGTCCTGTCAAAGAACTGAAAGGCTTCCGTAAGGTCAGGCTCGCTCCGGGAGAAGAGACGGAGGTGACTTTCACCATAGATAAGGATGCTTTGAGTTTCTTCGATGATGCCAAACACCAATGGGTGGCAGAGCCTGGCAGGTTTGAAGCCATCATTGCCGCATCGTCAGCCGACATAAAAGGCAGGGTGACGTTCGAGTTGGAAGAATAAGCAAAATAAGAACAGCCTTTTTATACTTGACACAGGCGTGGCCACGCAGGGTCATGCCTGTGTTGTTTCTTGCAATACCAACAAGCTTTCCGGCCCCATATTGAACAGCAAATCCACAATACTCAGATTGGGCAAAAAGCCTTGTTTTTCTGAGAATACCTGATAATAGGGACAAGGTCTGAACCACGGGTCTTCTACCAGGAAGTCTTTCTTAGGATGTATGAGCTCCCTGAAATCAGAGTCTTCGAACGGAATATGTTTTTTGTATTCCGAGGTACGTTGCATGTTCGGTTTGAAATCCATAAGCGAACAGACAAGGTCGCATAGTTCTTCATTGAAATCTGTAAGGAATTCATAGTGCCGTTCATAAAAAGGCCGGAAATCATCCTTGTAGAATTCAAAGAAAGGTGTGTGGTTGTATGATGTTTCCAAAGCGTTCCAATGCATGCGGCGCCAGTTACCGTGCTCAGATATGCGTATGTCCCGCATGCAACACTTGGGTATGCCGGGGCTGACGATGGGAATGGAAAGGGTCAGCGGCCCGTCGGGAGCTGCTATTATACAGCGGTTACGGTACGTCTGCTTCACGTAATGGTCATATTGTTCCACCATCACGTTGTCGTAGGCAAGCAGTTTGCTGTAATACTCCACCGGTGCGAGATAGGCTGAGGAGAGATAAACGGTTTTCATTCTATTTTCTTGAAGAAACGTTCCCAACGGTATCCGTTGAATGGCCCGCTGTTGTCCTCCTTCGAGTACCAGATGACGGCAGCCTTGCCGATGAGGTGGTCTTCCGGCACGAAGCCGAAAAGACGCGAGTCCTGCACGTTGGCGGTACTGTTGGCCACCATCCAATAATAATCCTTGGTGAAGGTGCAGTCTTGCACCGGCTCCCCGTCGACATACAGTATACCGTCGTGTATTGCCGCCTCCCGTTGCTCGTGCAGCACAAGCGTGTTGCACAGCAAAGCCATGTTCCACGGATATACATGTACGGTTGTTCCGCGTCCCGGTACTATCAGCAGCCTGGGTGGCAGCAATGAGACATCAGGACTCTCTTCTGCTGGAAGTACCCAGCATGAGTCCTCTTCTATGGCTTGCTGTATCAGATAGTATTCATACCGGCTGAAGCTGCGTATGTTTCTTGACGAATCCTGACCGAGCACTCCGTATGAATGTATGGCCAGTTTTGCCATCAGCGTGTCAAGTTCAGGTTCACGCAGTTTCGGGTATGAATATAGGAATTTCTGGTCGGGAGCAATCTTTTCGGAGGGTTGCACGTTGAAGAGCGAGTCTACCATAAGCGTGTCTCCCGGAATACCTATGCACCGGCTTATGAAAGTTTCGCGCCGTTCTATATATGGTTCTTGCAGGTTTCCCGGATTGTTGAACACCACAATATCCTCTTTCCCCACAGGCTTCGTACACCAGCGGTGGTATCCCCATAGTGGCATGCACGGCAATCGCAGTCCGTACTTCCACTTGTTCACCAGTATACGTTCACCGCGGTACAACGAATTCTCCATGCCTGCCGAAGGGACAAGATAAGTGCTGCATACGCATGTGCGGAGCACTACCGCCGTGAGTATTGCCACAGATATGGCGAGCACTATCTTTTTTCCCGTTTTCATGCCTTGTGGTCAGTCGTTGTGTACCCACTTGAAGAAGCGGTTCCACCGCACTCTCCCGTCAAACCAGTCACGGTCCTTATCCAGTGACAACCAAACAAGTATTGGCTTGCCTACCACATGATCCTCGGGCACGAACCCCCAGTATCGCGAGTCGAGCGAATTATGCCGGTTGTCTCCCATCATCCAGTAGTAATCCATTTTGAAGGTATATTTGTCTGTCTTTTCTCCATTGATGTAGATACCGTCATCGCGTTGTTCCAGCCTGTTGCCCTCGTAGGCGCGTATGCAGCGTTCGTATATGGGTAGGTTTTCATCGTTGAGGGTTATGGTAGCCCCTTTAGCCGGAATCCATATCGGACCGTAGTTGTCGCGTGTCCATTTGGTATACAGGTTCAGCGGGTAAACATCGCCTCCTGCTTCCGGAGACTCGATGGTAATTCGTGCCACGAGGCGTTTGTTGCCCATCAATGTCTCATACATCCGCTTTGTAAGAGGCAGGTGATAAACCGGTGTCATCCGTCCCTGTCCGTCGTAGTTATCCATCCCTATGCTTTTCAGGATATTTTGCGTCTGCACATCCGAAGGCAGCAGCCACTGGTCATCTTTGCTGATGCCCAATTCCCGGAACATCTCTTCGGGGATAAGCGGCCCGGTGGTCTGCACGAAATAATTGAACTGCAGGTCTTCGGGATTGGCGATTGCCTGCCCGTTGACATATACTTGTCCGTCCTTAATTTGCAGCGTGTCTCCCGGCAATCCGGTACAGCGCTTCACGTAATTATCACGGCGGTCTACGGGGCGTGTTATCACTTTGCCGTACACGTGCGAATATGCCAGGATATGTTCGCGTCCCGTATTATAAATCAGGTCGTACACAGCATGCTGCTCTTCGCGTGTCAGGCTGTCCATATCCACGTTGATGGAGCAGAGATGCCGTCCCTCGCGATAAGCCAGGGTGTAGAAGTCTTCCATCTGGTGGTTGAGCGCGACAGTATCTCCCGCAGGGAAGTTGAATACCACGATATCATTCAGCTTTACCTTGCCCAACCCCGGCACGCGTTTGTATTCCCACTGAGGCCATTCGAGGTACGACTTGCAGTTGAGCAGCGGCAGAGTGTGTTGCGTAAGGGGCATGCTCAGCGGTGTGTTGGGGACACGCGGGCCATAACTTACCTTGCTGACGTACAGGAAATCTCCCACGAGCAACGACTTCTCCAGCGACGATGAAGGTATCTGATAGTTTTGGAACAGATATATGTTGACGAAATACACCGCCACCAAGGCAACGACTATGGCATCTACCCAACTCATGATACTGCGCACGGTGGCGTTTTTCGATTTCTTCCAGAAGCTCCAGGGTATCTTTTTACTGATGTAAATGTCGTATATGAAAGGCAGCACTATCAGCCCCCACCAGCTGTCTATCCATATCAGAAAGAGCAGGTACAGGACGGTTACAATACCGAATTTAACCCATTG
Organism: uncultured Bacteroides sp.; assembly: GCA_964651035.1. Taxonomy (GTDB): domain Bacteria; phylum Bacteroidota; class Bacteroidia; order Bacteroidales; family Bacteroidaceae; genus Bacteroides. Next base: position 41,627 of record CAZYVE010000003.1, on the reverse strand, counting down.
TATCCACGCGTGAGGCGTATCGTTATGTGGCTTCCCGTTGTTGTTATTGTCCATGGTGTGCATTGTGTGTTAATTCGATTTCAGGAAAGGGAACAAGTCTTCCAAACCCAACAGACCAGTGTGCCCGGCGGTATATTCTGCGGCCAGTACAGCTCCGAGAGCAAACCCGCTGCGGTTCTTGGCATCGTGGGTGATGGTGATGCTGTCGGCCTCGCTGTCGTAACGTATGGAATGTATGCCCGGCACTTCATCGCGGCGTATCGCATTGACGGGTAGCTTGTCCGCCACACATTCCGTACATCCTTCCACCGTCCCTTCCGGTGTTTGCAGCGTGCCTTTCACCCATCCCGTCTTGCGGTCCAGGTTCTCCACTATGGCTTCCGCCAGGGTGATGGCCGTGCCGCTCGGGGCATCCAGCTTATGTATGTGATGAGTTTCCGTCAAAGACACATCATATTCGGGAAAGCGGTTCATTATACGTGCAAGATATTTGTTCACAGCCGAGAATATGGCTACCCCCAGACTGAAGTTGGACGACCAGAAGAAAGTTTTTCCCTCTTCCTCGCAGAGACGTTTCATCTCAGCCCAATACCTGTCCGTCCATCCGGTAGTGCCCGATACCACCTTGACCCCGGCAGCGAAAGCACTCATATAATTTTCATAAGCCGCATCAGGTTTGGTAAACTCTATAGCCACATCGGCACTGCGGAATGCATCCGATTCAAAATCCCGGCGGTTGTCAATATCGATTATGCTTACTATTTCATGTCCGCGGCTACGGGCTATGCGTTCTATCTCTCTGCCCATCTTGCCGTAGCCTATCAATGCAATTTTCATTCTTTTCCCTTGTTAGAGTTTGTTTCTTCTATACTCATTTTCGCAAAGGTACGGTTTTTATTGCCACCACACGAAAGATTTCTCATATTTTAACCGCCATTACGCGCATCTTTTGTATTATCTTTGGGCGTCCTAACAACAAGACTCGTACCTATGGAAGAATTGCTGCATTATGTATGGCGGCACAAGATTTATCCGCTTAATGCCCTCCGCACCACCGCCGGGCTGGAACTGGAAGTGATAGACCCGGGGCTTCCTAACCGCGATGCCGGTCCCGATTTTTTCAATGCCAAAGTAAAGATAGGCGGCACCATGTGGGTAGGCAATGTGGAGGTGCACGGGCGTGCATCCGACTGGCTGGCACATGGGCACGACCGCGACACGGCTTATGACAGCGTGGTGCTACATGTGGTGGGAGAGTACAACTGCGATGTGTTCCGCACGGACGGGCAACCTGTTCCCCAGCTGCTGCTTACATGTCCTGAGGATGTGCGCATACTGTACGGCGAACTGCGGAATACCGAGATATTTCCTCCATGCTATTCCATCCTGCCCGGTTTGCCAAAACTGAAGGTGCATTCGTGGCTTTCGGCATTGCAGGCAGAGCGCTTCGGACAGAAGGCGCAGGCCATATCCCGCCGGCTGGAACGCAGCAACAACAACTGGGAAGACGTGTTCTTCGTAACGCTGGCCCGCAACTTCGGCTTCGGACTGAACGGTGATGCCTTCGAAGCATGGGCCAACAGCCTGCCACTGCGTGCCGTGGACAAGCATCGCGACAACCTGTTGCAGGTGGAGGCTTTCTTCTTCGGACAGGCCGGACTGCTTGGCGAGGACTGTGTGGCAGACGACTATAGCCTGAAGTTGCAACGTGAATTCCGCTTTCTGCAACACAAGTTCGGACTGCCAAGTCCGCTGCCTGCGGCCCAGTGGCGTTTCCTTCGCCTGCGGCCGGGCAACTTCCCGCATGTGAGGCTGGCACAACTGGCCTGCCTGTACAGCAAAGAGAGGTCACTCTTTTCACGCGTGATGGAAGCGGAAACCATGGCCGATGCCGGACAGCTCTTAAAGACAGGCACGTCGCCCTATTGGGAAGAGCACTTCAATTTTGGCAAAACGTCGCAACGCCGGGAGAAAACCCTTGGTAAAAGAGCTTTAGACCTGATAATGATAAATACCGTGATACCTTTCCTGCATGCATACGGAATACACAAGTCTGACGAACGGCTGTGCAGGCGGGCAGCCCGTTTCCTCGAAGAACTGAAAGCTGAAGACAACCGTATAATCCGGACATGGTGCAACGCCGGACTGCCGGTCAGTACGGCCGCAGATTCGCAAGCGTTGATACAGCTGCAGAAAGAATATTGTGACAAAAAGAATTGTCTACGCTGCCGTTTTGGCTACGAATTCCTGACAAAAGGCAGAAGGTGAGGGACGGCCATCTGTAAACTTACTTCCTTCAAAAGTATCTTAAAATTTATTGACTCTGTGCAGTTTTATTACGATACGGCCGTCTCTTTTTAAAAGAAAATGTAGATGATTTTGAATTGTGCCGTTTTGCATTCTGACCCGGAGGTATCAGTAAAGTTGCTTTCATATATCGACAAAGTACCTTTCCTCACCTTATGTGGTTCGTACTCAGATCCTCTCAAGGCGTTGAGAGAATATTATGTAACAAAAGTAGACCTTTACTTCGTGGGTATCTATCCGGTGAAAGAGGGTGATATTGGTGGTATGGACTTCTGTCGCTTGTTGTCACCCGCCACCAGGGTTGTCTTTATAGCCAGCTCGGGCAAGTATGCTTCCGATTGTTTCCGGTTGGATGCCTTGGACTATTTGTCCGACAATGTCACGCTTCCCGTGTTTTTCCAGTCGGTCAATAAAGCGGCACGCTGGTTTTCGCTGCTGCAGCACGGTACGCTTACCACCTCAAGTACTACCGGCGGAGAGAGTGAGGATGCTAACATGTTTTACCTCAAGGTCGAAAACCGCATTGTACGCCTGTCGTTGGACAGCATAGATTACATCGAAAGTTTCGGAGATTACATAAAGGTTTACAGCGAGGGCGAGCCGAAACCACTACTGAGCCTGTGCAGCATGAAATATGTAGAAAGGAAATTGCCTGGTGACAAATTCATACGCATACACCGCTCGTATTTAGTCCGTATGGCATGTGTCAGTGCAATAGGACGCGATGCGTTGACTATAGGCCAGCATGACCTGCCCATAGGAGAAGCCTACCGCGAGCGCGTGAAAGCATATTTGGCGGGGATGGTGATATTGTAAGCCGGCCATGCATCGGAGCTTTTTTATGAAATAATGGCATTTTGACGGTTCTTGCAGGCATTTGGTCGATTTTTCTTGTAGTGCATATACCGGCCTTATATCTTTGCAGTCAAAGTATAGCAGATATCGTATTGTTTTTTCTGCTGTATGGCGGAGAAACAGAAATCCTTAAATCTTCACATAGGTTCGCAGGGGGTATGTCGTCGTTGATGACGGCATGCCTCTTTTTTTAGACCATAATTAATCACCAGTCTATTCCGATTTATATAACTTTCCTAAACCTCGTCCAAACCCTTACGTTTGTGCCCTTTAAGTTTCCTGAAATAACCGGGCGTCAACCCCGTCTCCTGCTTAAACCGTGCGCTGAGATAGGCCGCGCCGGAGTAACCCAGTAAGTCGGCAATCTCATCGAGCGTGAGTTCGCCGTACACCAGCAGTTCCTTGGCACGCTCAATCTTCTGCGCGATGAAATATTTTTCTATGGTAGTGCCTGTTGTCTCGGAGAATAGCTTGCTCAGCCCGCTGTAGTCGCGGTGCAGCCTGTCTGTCAGATAATCCGACAGGTTTACCCTCAACGGCTCGTTACCATAGTGCACCAGTTCGATGATTATATTCTTTATCTGCTCCACAAGTTGCGCGTGAGGGTCGTCAAGCAGTTCAAACCCCAGTGCCTCCAAGCCTTTCCGCAACTGCCCGAGCATGCCGGCATCCGGTTTTTCGGACAAGGAAACGGTACCCAGTTCGACAGATATAGGGATGAGCCCGATGTCCTGAAGCACACCTCTCACAGCCATGATGCAGCGCGGGCATACCATGTGCTTTATGTGGATAATATAATAAGATGTATATGTCATCTGCATAACAGTATATAGCAAGACAAACAGACAGGATATGCAATACATGTACTGCATCTGCCGCTGACACGTTCCCAGCCGGTGCACTACATGTACGCCGCAGAAGCCGAACATACTTCATGCCACCATACCGGTATGCCGGGCAGGATATTACTTTCCTGCAAAATTACAAATAAACTTCATAAGACCTTCCGTCGGACACGGATGTTTCTTGACCGGCTTATGAGGTGGAGCGACTGTCGTGCTGTGTGTAGGTATCGGCATACAGCCAAATCCCAAATTCTGGGTATTGCCCTTATCGGCGAATCATATTTACTTTGCATCAAAATATTTTGTCATTATCAACGACAGCAAACAAACTATACTAAAAACGCAACAACATGAATTTGCTTAAACAGCTCAAACCTTACATGGGCAACCGGTATGCGCTTCTGCCCGTATCGTTCCTGCTGTCTGCCTTGAGTGCGGCGGCCGGACTTGCCCCTTTCATTCTGATATGGGCCATAGTGAGAGAACTGTTGGGTACGGGCGGAACGTCCGTGCCGGAGTGTGTGATAAAATATGCCTGGTGGGCAACTATGCTGGCTGTGGGCAGCATAGTACTCTACTTCGGGGCACTGATGTGCTCTCACCTCATGGCATTCCGCGTGGAAAGCAACCTGCGGCATGAAGCCATGCGGCGGGTGGTAAGGCAACCGCTGGGCTTCTTCGACATGAACACGAGCGGCCGCATCCGTAAGGTGATAGACGACAATGCCTCCATCACCCATTCCTTCCTGGCACACCAGCTGCCCGACCTGGCAGCCACTCTGCTGACGCCCATTGGCACGGCGGTGCTCATATTCTGCTTCAACTGGCAGTTGGGACTGGTATGCATAGCACCGTTTATCATTGCCCTGGCACTGATGGCTTACATGATGGGTACCACAGGAAGAGAATTCATGCAGCAGTACATGACACATTTAGAGGAGATGAATACAGAAGCCGTGGAGTACGTGCGAGGCATTCCCGTTGTGAAGGTATTCCAGCAGACCATCTACTCTTTCAAGAACTTCCACCGCAGCATAATGGATTACAACCGCATGGCCACGCGTTACGTGCTGATGTGGAAACTGCCCATGTCGGCCTACACGGTAATCATCAACAGTTTTGTCTTTTTCCTGGCACCCGTGACAGTACTGCTCACGGCCAACGGAAGCAACCTGCTGCTGATGCTGACCGACTTCTTCCTTTTCGTGCTCGTCACCCCCGTCTTTTCAGGTTTTATCATGAAATCCATGTATCTGGGACAAGCCGTCGGACAGGCAGCAGAGGCTGTCGGACGCATGGAAAATATGCTGGACTTGCCTACCCTCGCGCCTTTTCCACAAGACAGCGTACCCGCCGATGCGTCCATACGCTTCAGCAACGTTTCGTTTACATATCCGAATGCTATCGGACCGGCCGTTAACGACGTGAGCTTCTACATACCGGCCGGGCAAACTATAGCACTGGTAGGAGCATCGGGAGGAGGCAAGAGCACCATTGCCAAGCTGGTGCCACGTTTCTGGACGGCACAAGCAGGTACGGTAGAGATTGGCGGGGTGGACGTGCGCCGCATCCCGCAGCCGGAACTGATGGCACGTGTTTCATTTGTCTTTCAGAACACTCGATTGTTCAAGACTACCTTGCGCGACAACTTGCGGTACGGGCGACCGGATGCCACGGATGAAGCCTTGCAGGAGATTATCGACCGTACACAATGCCGTGACATTATCGATCGCCTGCCCGAAGGGCTGGATACCTGCATCGGCGCAGAGGGTACATACCTCTCCGGCGGCGAACAGCAGCGCATAGTCCTGGCACGCGCCCTGCTGAAAGATGCACCTATCGTGGTGCTGGATGAAGCTACAGCCTTTGCCGATCCGGAGAACGAATACCGCATACGTCTTGCCCTGGCCGAACTGACACGCGGAAAGACAGTACTGATGATTGCCCACCGTCTAAGCAGCGTGACAGATGCCGACTGTATTTTAGTGGTAGACCGGGGACGAATCGTTGAACAGGGTACACACAACAGTCTGCTGGCCTTGGGAGGCCGCTATCATCACATGTGGGAAGAATACCAGCGCTCTGCAAGGTGGACACTGGAGAATAACTAAGAATACTTTTTTAATGATCAACCTAAAGAAATAAAATCATGATACTCGGAATCATCCAACGCCGCTTCGCTCTCTCGCCGAAAGGTGTTGCAGACTTCCTGAAAGGAGTCTTTTTTACTACTTTGCTTGACATGGCACTGATGCTGCCTGCCGCCTATGCTTTCCTTTTCCTGGATGACTGCCTGCGTCCATTGCTCATATCCGGAGCAGCGCCTGTACACGGGACTGCCTATTATGCACTGCTGGGTGTGGCATTCATGTCCGTGATGTATATACTGGCTGTGCTGCAATACCGCAGTACCTACACATCGGTCTACGATGAAAGTGCAACGCGCCGCATCACATTGGCCGAGAAGCTGCGCCGTCTACCTCTGGCCTACTTTGGCGAAAAGAACCTGAGCGACCTGACCGCCACCATAATGGATGACTGCACCGACCTGGAACATACCTTCTCCCACTCAGTGCCTCAACTCTTTGCATCGCTGTTGGTCATTGGACTGGTTGCTGTGGGTATGGCGTTTTATTGCTGGCCGCTGACGGTGGCATTGTTCTGGGTGGCACCCGTGGCAATGGCAGTCATCCTATTGTCCCGAAGGCGGATGAGACGCGGTAACGAGATCAATTACCGGCTGAAGCGCGAAGTTAGCGAACACATACAGGAGGGCTTGGAAACCGTTCAGGAGATTCGTTCCTACTGCCGAGAAGCCGATTACCTGGAAAAACTCGCCCATAAGATATCTGGCTACGAACACAACCTGACACGCAACGAGTTGGGGACAGGAATGCTGGTCAACGGTGCGCAAAGCATACTGAAGTTGGGTTTGGTTTCGGTCATACTTTCCGGTGCTTGGCTGTTGGCACATGGCAAGGTGGATTTCTTCACCTACCTTGTCTATATAATCATAGGTTCGCGTATCTATTCCCCCATAGAGGAGGTTATGAACAATCTTGCCGCCCTGTTTTACCTCGATGTACGCATCGCCCGCATGAACGAAATGGAAGCGCACCCCGTGCAGGCTGGTACAACCGACTTTCATCCTACAAACTTCGACATTTGTTTCCACCACGTGTCCTTCTCTTATGAAGCCGGTAAGGAGGTGTTGCGAGACGTTTCGTTCATAGCACGGCAGGGCGAAGTCACAGCCTTGGTAGGTCCGTCGGGCAGCGGAAAGAGCACGGCAGCCAAACTGGCGGCGCGGTTCTGGGATATCAGCGGAGGATATATCACCCTGGGTGGACAAAACATTGCAAAGATTGATCCCGAAACGTTGCTGCGTCACTTTGCCATCGTCTTTCAGGACGTGGTGCTGTTCAATGCTTCGGTCAAGGAGAACATACGTATCGGCCGGCGCGACGCTTCGGACAAGGAGGTGGAACATGCGGCCCGCTTGGCGCAGTGCGACGAGTTTGTCAGCCGCCTGCCACAGGGCTACGACACGGTGATAGGTGAGAATGGAGAAACCCTTTCTGGTGGGGAAAGGCAACGTATCTCCATTGCCCGTGCCTTACTGAAAGATGCCCCCATAGTGTTGCTGGACGAAGCTACCGCCTCGCTTGACGTTGAGAACGAAACACTCATACAACAGGCCATCGGCGAATTGGTACGCCGCAAGACGGTTCTCATCATAGCTCATCGCATGCGCACCGTAGCCAATACAGACCACGTGGTAGTACTCGATGGCGGGATGGTAGCCGAAGAAGGCACTCCGCAAGAACTGCTACGCCAAGGAGGGTTATTTGCCCACATGATGGAGATGCAGCAAAGCATGATGTAAGAGCTGGTCGGCGGTAGAGAGTTACTAACGGATAAAAGCCTGCTTTTCCACGCCTCTGGCAAGTACGGTCTGCACAGCTCCACGCATAAACAGATAAATGATGAATGCCATCCACAGCGCATGGTTACCCAGGCTACTCCGAAGTGCGTAATATACACAGAAGAAGCAAAGCATTGCTACGGCCATTGCCGCCAGCATACCACGCGTTGCCGTGGCACCGATGAATATTCCGTCCCAAACAAAGGCTGCTGTTCCGGCCACAGGTATGACCAGTGCCCAGCAGAAGTATGTCCCAGCTGATTCTATCACTTCCTGTTCATCAGTCAAGAGGGCGAGGAAGGCGTTTCCACCCAAGGCATATACCGTGGTGAAGAGGAATGCCATAAGTGCACCCCATACAAAAAGACGGTATACCGTCTCCCGGAAAGCAGTCTGCCGCTGCGCACCGATATACCGCCCACTGAGAGCCTCGCCTGCGTATGCGAATCCGTCCATAATATAAGAGAACAGTGTGAAAAGCTGCATCAACAGGGTATTTACAGCCAATATAATTTCTCCTTGTGACGCTCCTGCCGATGTGAAGAAAACAGTTACCGTTACCAAACAAAGGGTGCGCAAGAATATGTCACGGTTTATGCTAAAGAAACGAGACATGGCCCGACGTTTCCATACGCCCTGCAAGCCGTACCGGCATAATCGGCCGTAATGCTTCCACCATAGGATAACGCCTATTCCGAAACCCGACCACTGAGCCACGAGAGTGCCCAATGCCACGCCCTCAACTTTCATTTTCCCTAAGTAAACGAACGAAAGGCTGGCGACAATGTTCACCACATTTTGCGTGATGGCCACAAGCATGGGAATACGCGAATTCTGCATGCCTATGTACCACCCCGTCAGCCCGTAAAGTCCAAGCATGGCTGGTGCTCCCCAGATGCAGATGCGGAAGTACGTGGCTGCCAGCCCGCGTATATCGTCAGTGGGACGGATGAAGAAGAAAGCTCCCTCCATTACCGGCGTTTGCAGCACAACCAATATGGCGGCCACCAGCACGCCCAAGCCAACCGCCCGTACCAGCAGGCGCAACATTTCCGGGTAGTCATGCCTTCCATAAGCCTGCGAAGTCATGCCGCTCGTGCCCATCCGGAGGAATGCGAACAGCCAGTATATGATGTTAAACAGCAGTCCTCCAACAGCGATGGCACCTATATAGGCCGGACTGCCTAAATGACCTACGATAGTGACATCCACCAGTCCGAGCAGCGGTACGGTGATGTTGCTTACGATGGATGGCAGAGCTATGTTCAGTATTTGGCGGTCAGTGGTTTTCATTATCCCTGCCTAACCGCTCTATATATGGCATACCTTCGGGCGAGAACTTTACAGGCAGCCAGATGTAGCCGGAATGCATCAGATCCTCAGGCTTCCACACGTCGGCCATGAAGACAAAGTTGCCTTCATCCAGCGGAAGCACAAAAGTACCTTGTCCGCCGAATGTCTTTTCGGCTCCTTCGCCCCGCATCGGGTTCGGATGCTGTTCCCATGGCCCCCAAATGGAATCGGATGAGAAGAGGCGTGCTTCGTTAGGCTCCCATCCGGTGCATCCCGAGCAAATCAGCCAGTACTTGCCCAAGTGTTTGAAGATGACAGGAGCCTCATTGTGTCCTCCGGGAAACAGGCGTATGTAGCGTCCCGTATGCCCTTGGTAGTCGTCAGTCAGTTCGGCTATCTGTAGAGTGAGGTTCTCTTCCGACGAGTAGATGTGGTATACCTTGCCGTCGTCATCGACAAAGAGAGTCATGTCGCGTGACATCTGCCCTCCATCCAGGTCACGTAGCGTGAACAATCCTTTCTCCACAGCCTTTCGCCACTCCGGCGTCCACCAATTCTTGTAGTCGTCTGCCTCCCAGATAACAGCACGTTCTTCATCGCCCATATTCTCCGGATAAACGCCCGGATTTACACGGCCGGAACGCACATAGCTGTATGGGCCTTGTGGCGTGTCGCTCACCGCCATGCCGGCGAGGGCTGTGGCATATCCCTGTCCTTTCAGTTCCAGGTGAAACCACATCACAAACTTTCCAGTCTTTTCGTTGTAGAGTACCTTGGGGCGTTCCATTATACAACCTCTCTCTATTTCGCTTCCGACTTCATCAGACACAGCGAGTGCCACTCCTTCAAAAGTCCATTGTGTCAGGTCGTCCGACGAGTAGCAACTTATGCCGGCTTCAGTTGAGGAGTCTTTGCCCGGCCGGTTCTCTCCAAACCAGTAGTATTTTCCACCGTACTTCAAGATGCCTCCACCATGGGCATTGATGTAATTGCCATCCGTGTCGTACCAGATTTCGCTGCCGGTTGCCTTCGCTGCCGGTTGTTGCCCGTATGCACAAAGTGTGGAACAGGCTGTCAGCAATAATAATGTGTAGAAAGTGTTCAGACTCATTTTGACTTCTTTTTTATAAGTGAATGACTGTTGGTTATTAATATTGATTATTGACTTAAAGGATGTATTGCACTTCTTTGAACATATATTCGCGCAGCCGACCATCCCCGTCACGCAACACCAAACGCCCGTCGGGTTCCACTTTTACAATGGATGCAAGGAAGTTTCCCTCCGCATCCGCATAAGGGTGCATGCCTTCACTGCGGAACAAGGAGGAGGTATAGCGCATTACTATCTCAGATGACACGTTCATCGGGTTGCCGGCTCTCAGACTACAGTAGTAGTCTATCACGCGCGTCATAATACCGTCAAGCAGCTTGTGGCAGTCGTGTTCACTTCCGGTGATTTGTTTCAGCGACACAGGGTTGGGAGCGTCACTGCCAAATGCTCCTTGGTTGACGTTTATGCCTATACCTATTATGCTACGTGCTATATGTCCTTCGGCCAGGTCGTTCTCTATCAGCATGCCGCAGATTTTCTTCTCATTCCAGTATATATCGTTGGGCCACTTTATGGAGATATTGCCAGCATGCTGTTCCAGTTCCTCCTTGACGGAGAGGGCTGCTATTTGCGACAGTACGAACTGTCTGCATGCACAGAGAAATGTGGGACGCAGCACAAAACTGAAAGTAAGGTTTTTCCCCCTTTCTGACTCCCAGCTGTTGCCACGTTGCCCCCTGCCCGAAGTCTGGTATTCGGCAGACACCGTAGTAAATTCCTCTACCCGGTCTTCACCGTGTCCGCAAAGCCGTGCCAGGAAACTGTTGGTGGAGTCCGTTTCTTCCAGACTGATAAGCCGGTATGACGTGTTTCCGGTCAGTTGTATATTGTTCGTTGCATGTTTCATATCTAAGCAGGTTCTGGATAATTAGCAATGATTAGCGAAGACAAAGTTACGGAAATTATTCTGTATCGCAGGTGAGACCCGCGTACATATTGCGCTTTCCTGTACAACATATTATGGGCGGCCATACGACGTGTCATGCTACACGATACGACGCATTGCAGAAAAACAGGAGAAAAGATTGTCATTCAGTCCCGATAATGATATTGCATACAGCATCCTGGAAGTTTCTTGCCTTACGCCCCGAAAGCACATTCTGGTTCATTATTGCAAAGGCCACCCAATGATCTCCATCCGTCTTCAGATAGCCGGCCAGGCAGTTTATGCCGGTATAAGAACCGGTTTTGGCATGCACGTTACCATAAGACGGAGTTCCGCGAGACATACGGTGTTTCAATGTGCCGTCGATGCCACCTATCGGCAATGACTTATACAGCTTGCGGAATATATCCGTGTGCGAATACGAATAACGGAGGAAAGCGACAAGCAGTTCGGGCGAAATATAATTATAATTTGAAAGCCCGCAACCATCGGCCATCCTGTAGTCTGCGGGGGTATAGCCCAGCTCTTTCACCAGCGCCCGCACGGCATCGAGAGCATCGGAGGCTGAAATATATTTTTCCCCGGAATATTGTCTGCCCAAACGGCACAGCATGGCTTCGGCGTTGAGGTTGTCACTTTCCTTCATCAGCTGCTCGAGGACGTCCTGTACAGGCGTTTCGTGCACGGCCACTTCGACAGACAGACTGTCTGCAAGGAATTCCCGGTAAGAATATCCTCCGTGCGGCACGTTTATGCCACATTCCTCCAGACGTTCCACGAAAGTATGCATGAAAAAGTCCTGTGAAGCATACATGTTGACAGTCCCCGAAACAGTCTTGTCCACATTGCCCGTGACAAATATACTGTTGCTGTTCGTCAGCCAATCGCGCGTCACCCTGAAAGGACCGGCAGAAGGCGTCAGGCTCACGGTATTGTTGGTCAACGTATAATAGGAAGAAGGCGGGAATGCTTCTATATGTGCTGCCTCCCTTTGCCCTGCGTGACTGGCGACTACCGTCACCACCCCTTTGTTGAGCATGAGCGGCGACAGGTAAGGCTGGTAAGGAGCCGGATTGTCGTCCCACATCCAGCCTTTCCCCCAATACAGGGAGTCTTTCATCGAAACATCACCATAAATTTTACCATTAATGACCGAAAAGGGCAAACGCGCCACCACAGCCACCAGCGAATCAAGGTTCTCACTCGTAAATTCCGGGTCAAAGCCTCCCACCACATACAGGTCGCCATGCAAGGTATCTGCCTCAATCTTTCCCTTATACCAAACTTCCGTGCGGAAAGGTTCATCGGCTCCGGGCTGCGAAAGGGCTGTTATGGCTGTCAGCAATTTCATTGTAGAGGCCGGACGCGACAGTTTGTCCGCCTGATATGAGTAAAGCATCTTCCGGCCGGTCAAGTCATAGGCGCAAATACCCACATTCGACCCCGGCGGGATGCAGTGTTCCACCAGTGAATCAAGACGGACAGCCAGCAGGCTGTCTCCCACGTCCGGCACCTGCGCAAAAACGGAAAGGGCGGAAAACAACGCCCCAAAGATAGACAACAGTATCCTCACGGTTCCATTTATTAATTTCTTTATAAACATCCTGAGGCACACGCTTCCTTGAATATCTCCCCAACGGTAGGATGCGGAAATACGAATCGCGACCATGCCTCTGCAGTCAGCTTCTGTTCGATAGCCATACCTGCCAGTGTGATTATTTCAGAAGCAGGATTCCCCAGCACATGTGCCCCCAATACGCATCCATCGGAAGAAAGCAGGAGCTTGCATACACCATTCACTCCTTCATTTTCTGCCACGAAGCGGCCGGAATAAGACATCGGAAGCTTTACTATGCGGTAATCCACGGCATCTTTCTGCAACATTTCTTCCGTCTGTCCTACTCCTGCTATCTCCGGATTCGTGTAAACCACAGCCGGAATGGCGCGATAGCTCATGGCATCTTCCTTACCCAGAATGTCGTGTACGGCCACCTCGGCTTCGCGTACCGCCGTATGTGCCAGCATGGAGAAACCTGTCGAGTCGCCACAGGCATATACGCCGGGCAACGATGTACGCATACGTGCATCAACCACTATATTACCGCGCGCGTCACGCTCCATGGACAGGTTTTCCAGACCTTCAAGTTCCATTCCGGGACGACGGCCGACACTCATCAGCAAACGTTCGGCAGTGATGCAGCCAGCTTCACCGGCAGTCTCATAGCAGATACGCACCAGTCCGCCATCAGCCTCAAGCGAAACCACACGTGTGCCAAGCAGAAATCTCACTCCACGCTTGGTATATTCGGCACGCAGCATGGCCGACAGTTCACGATCCATGCCGCCCAGTATTTCGTCCATCATCTCAACGACTGTCACCTGCGTGCCCAAACTGCAAAAGAATGAAGCGAATTCCATCCCTATGACTCCTCCGCCGATAATGGCCAACGAAGCCGGAAGTTGCTTGCAGTCCAACGCTTCGCGGTGCGTCCAGTAAGGTACAGTGTCTATGCCTGGAATATGAGGAATGAACGTCTTGGATCCCATGCAGAGCAACAGCCTGTCGCATTCGTAAACCACTCCGTCGCACTGCACATGATTCTTGTCCAGCACAGCGGCCTCACCCATTACCACAGTAACGCCGCACGCAGCCAGCTTTCCCTTGATACCGAGTACAAGCTTACGCACCACTTTCTGTTTACGCGCCATCAGCTTAGGCAAGTCGATTGACGTCTCCCCTACCCCGACAGCATATTTCTGGGCATGGCGCGCACTGTCGTAAACCTTAGCCGAATACAGCAGGGTTTTGGTCGGTATGCAACCCTCATTGAGGCATACACCTCCCAGACTTTGTTTCTCGAACAACACAACATTCAAGCCCGCTCTGCCGGCAGCTTCGGCAGCCGTATACCCAGCAGGTCCTCCGCCTATAATGGCAAGTTGATATGTTTTTTCCATAAATAAATACAGGAAATTAAATGATTTAAATATCTTTTCAAACAAAGCTGCAAGATAGAAAAAGAATTTCAAACAATCATTGCAATTAGGAGAAATTATTTTTGGTGGAAATACTGGAAAAACATTTCTTTGCCGCTGCATTATTAACCATATTATAATTAATTTCATTATGAAGAAAGAAAACATCTGGCTGTTAAGCCGTGCCGTACGCTTCAAGCGTTTCTTACGGCGTCCGTATGCAGTTTTTCTAAGTTTGAAAGTGGAGGTGAACATAGGCATGCTTGCTATCCCCATGCTGGCCTTCGCCAACGTAAACTCCGTTTCGGCGCAAATAGAGAATCATACCCAAGAAATGTTTTACGAACTGCAAGAGGTTGAGGTGACAGGTACTCGTGTACCTATGGCTCTCGGGCAGGCGGCACGTATAGTGACGGTGCTCGACCGCGATGACATAGCCGCAGTTCCTGCACAAAGCGTGAACGACTTGTTGAAGTATGCCGTTGGGGTTGATGTCCGCCAGCGGGGTGACATGGGCATCCAGACGGACATCAGCATACGTGGGGGGACGTTCGACCAAATCACCATCCTTCTGAACGGCATCAATATCTGCGACCCGCAGACAGGCCATAACTCGGCCGACTTTCCCGTCGACATCAGCGAAATAGAACGTATCGAAGTGCTCGAAGGCCCAGCCGGGCGAGTGTACGGCACGTCTTCGCTCGTGGGAGCCATCAACATAGTGACACGCACCGATGCACAAAGCGGGGCAGAACTTCACGCCGAAGGCGGGTCGTACGGATTTGCCGACGCGGGCGGACACGTAAACTTCACGAATGGAGCGCTGAGCAACCAGGTGTCGGGCAGCTTCACGCGGAGCGACGGATTCAGCCGCAATGCTGCCGGACGGCTGAACAGCGACTTCAGACAAGGAAAGGCCTTTTACCAGGGGCAATATGCCCACGAAACGGTGAATGTGAGGTGGCACGCCGGATTCACACAGAAAGATTACGGGGCAAACACCTTCTACAGCAGCAGTTATGATGACCAGTTCGAACACACGCGCAAATACTTCACAGCCATTCAGGCAGAAACAAAAGGCGGAAACTACAGCTTCAAGCCGTCGGCCTACTGGAACCGTTCGTACGACCGCTTCGAACTGGTGCGCAACCATCCGGAGAGCGTCCCATACAACTATAACCGCACTGACGTCTACGGCCTGAACCTTAACAATACTCTGGAAACACTGCTCGGAAAGACGGCTTTCGGTGCCGAATTCCGGAACGAAGGCATACTGAGCACCACACTGGGCGAAACGCTCCAAACACCCCAACCGGCTCCCGACGGCGAGGAATACACCGTAGGGCTGAACCGGACCAACCTCAGCTTCCATCTCGAACACAATATCATGTTGCAGGACTTCACGCTTTCGGCCGGCGTGATTGCGGTGAAAAACACAGGCAACGAAATGAACTTCCGCTTCTACCCGGGTATCGATGCCAGCTGGAGGTTTGCCGAAAACTGGAAGCTGTATGCCTCATTCAACACATCACTGCGAATGCCCACGTTTACCGAACTATATTACTCCGTAGAAGGATATGAGGCCGACAAGAACCTGAAACCCGAAGAAATGAAAGCATACGAGGCCGGGATGAAATACATCACACCGGCCATACAGGCCACTGCAAGCATATACCACTACCGCGGCACGAACCTGATAGACTGGATTAAGGACCTGTCGGAAGGCGACGACGCGCCGTGGCAGTCGGTCAACCATGCCAAAGTAAACACGACCGGCATAGAAACATCCATGAAGATGGACTTCGACGAATTGCTGCACGCACACACGCCCCTCAGCAGCCTGTCGCTGTCATACGCGTATATCTATCAGGACAAAAAGACGGAGGAAAACCTGCAATCGCGCTACACCCTCGAATACCTGCGCCACAAAGTGGTGGCACAAGCCAACCTGCACGTATGGCGGAGCCTGAAGCTGCACGTATCATACCGTTGGCAAGACCGCATGGGCAACTATGAAAGCGACGGACAGACGGTGCCCTACCGCCCATACTCCCTGCTCGACGCACGCCTGTCGTGGGACACGCCGGACTACCGCCTGTATGCCGAAGCCAACAACCTGCTCAACAAGACGTATTACGACTACGGCAACATACCGCAACCCGGCATCTGGCTGCGTGCGGGCATGTCCTGGCAGATAAGATGGTGATATGCCGGCTCACACATGGTTCTGACTACCCTTTCCCGAGTCACCGACTCGGGAAAGATGGTTTTCCGTATGCCGGTTGCTCGCCATACTCAACTACGATGGGGAAGTTTTGGGGGTTGTTCTTATAAAACCAAGCAAACTTCGTCGCCCTTAAAGCGCTCTGATGATATTTCAAGATTAAAGCGGTTTATAAATCCCCTTGTGCGCACAACATGTACTGCACCTGCGGGGAATGCGTTGCCGCTGCGCCGCGAACATGTTCCATCCGGACGGGGAATGGGTTGTATCTGTAACGAAAAAACAAATGGGAATCTGCTACTCTGCAGCATGTTGCGCCCGCGTATGCAAATCATATATCCGCTTCTCCAGCAGACTGACGAATTCTTCTTCCTTGACCGGCTGCAGGGCGTCGTGCCTGCCATCTTTGTAGACCAGCAGCACGTAGCTGAACAAGGCACGTCCACCGAACTTCGCAGACGTGGCCCGCTGTACCGAGACTATATCCTCCAGCCGCCGCTCCCTGCAACGGGCAAAGCGTCCACGGCATACAATCAGGCGTCCGTCGGCAGTGACGGTGTAAACGGTATGGATGAGCCGCTCTATGGAAAACACAAGACACAGCATGAACACGGCTGCAAGCAGCGGATGCTTCTCCCACAAGGCCCATACGGCAAGAAACGCCACCAATGCCACCCACAGAATCTGGGCCGGCAATATGCGCGCATGAAAAATTCTGTCCATCCCGACGCGGTTTTTGCCGCTAAAGTAAATATTTTCATCAATAACATGGAGCAAACGGAACAATAAAAGCACTTATTACTTAACTTTGCCGTATAAATTAGGGTTCTAATGATAAGAAAGTTCGATTTCCTCGTCATCGGCTCCGGGATAGCCGGGATGAGCTTTGCGCTGAAAGTGGCGCACAAGGGTTCGGTGGCACTCATCTGCAAGACAGGGCAAGAAGATGCCAACACATATTTCGCGCAAGGGGGTATTGCCTCGGTGACAAACCTCGCTGTGGACAACTTCGACAAACATATCGAAGATACCATGATAGCGGGAGACTGGATAAGCGACCGCACCGCGGTGGAAAAGGTGGTGCGCAACGCACCGGCACAGATAGAGGAACTTATACGCTGGGGCGTGAACTTCGACAAACAGGAAGACGGGACATTCGACCTGCATAAAGAGGGCGGACACTCGGAATTCCGAATACTGCACCACAAGGACAATACCGGGGCGGAAATCCAGACCAGCCTCATCGAGGCCGTGAAGCAGCATCCCGGCATCACCGTCTTTACCAACTTCTATGCCGTGGAGATTATCACGCAACATCATCTTGGCATAATCGTCACCCGCCATACACCCGGCATAAAATGCTACGGTGCCTACGTGCTGAACGAACAGACGGGTGAGGTGGACACCTTCCTGAGCCGCGTCACCGTCATGGCCACGGGCGGCTGCGAGGCTGTGTACAGGAACACTACCAACCCACTGGTTGCCACGGGCGACGGGATAGCAATGGTATACCGTGCCAAAGGATTGGTAAAGGATATGGAGTTCATACAGTTCCACCCCACAGCGCTGTACCATCCGGGAGACCGCCCATGTTTCCTCATCACCGAGGCCATGCGAGGCTACGGCGGAGTACTGCGCACGATGGACGGCAAGGAGTTCATGCAGAAATATGACCCGCGCCTGTCGCTCGCCCCGCGCGACATCGTGGCCCGCGCAATAGACCATGAGATGAAACAGCGCGGTGAAGACCATGTCTACCTGGATGTCACACACAAAGATGCCGAAGAAACCAAACGGCATTTCCCAAACATATATCAGAAGTGTCTTTCCATAGGCATCGACATCACAAAAGACTACATACCCGTGGCTCCGGCAGCACACTACCTGTGCGGGGGCATAAAAGTGGATCTTGACGGGCAAAGCACCATACGGCGGCTGTATGCCATAGGCGAATGTTCGTGCACGGGACTGCATGGAGGCAACCGGCTCGCATCAAACTCGCTGATAGAAGCCGTGGTATATGCCGATGCAGCCGCACACCATGCCATCAGCGTCATGGAGCGGTATGACTTCAATGATGAGATACCTGAATGGGACGATGAAGGGACAATAAGCAACGAGGAGCGTGTGCTCATAACCCAAAGCATGAAAGAGGTGAACCAGATAATGGAAGCCTACGTGGGGATAGTACGCAGCAACCTGCGACTTACCCGCGCCTGGAACCGTCTCGACATCCTATATGAAGAGACGGAGCGGCTATTCAAACGTTGCAAGGCTACACGCGAACTGTGCGAGCTGCGCAATATGATAAATGTGGGATATCTCATCACCAAACAGGCAATGGAGCGAAAGGAAAGCCGGGGATTGCATTACACCATCGATTATCCTCATCCTGTAAAGTAACGGCCGACAATGCTCAGCCTGCGATATGACGCAGCAGGAAGCATGGGCGTGCCGATACCATAATCGGGAGCAAGACACAAAACAAAATGGCGGCAAGCCGTTGCCGGCCTGCCGCTACCCAAGACTCAAAATATATTATGGCTACACCTGATTACCAGTTTTCTTTCTTCACCTCGAAGTAGGCTTGAGGATGCAAACATGCGGGACAAACCTTAGGAGCTTCCTTGCCGGTATGTATATACCCGCAATTACGGCATTGCCATACAACTTCGCCTTCCTTTGCAAACACTTCGGATGTTTCTATGTTTTTCACAAGAGCAAGGTAACGCTCTTCATGCCCTTTCTCTGCAACACTGATGTTGCGGTACATGGCAGCTATTTCGGGGAAACCTTCCTGGTCGGCCACGTCGGCAAAATGCGGGTAATCCATAGACCACTCTTCGTGTTCGCCGGCAGCGGCAGCCTTTAGGTTCTCCAGCGTAGTGCCTATCACTCCAGCCGGATAGCTGGCAGTAATCTCTACCGAACCGCCTTCCAGATACTTGAACATACGCTTGGCGTGCTCTTTCTCCTGGTCGGCCGTTTCCGTGAATATTGCGGCAATCTGTTCATAACCTTCTTTCTTGGCTGTACTGGCAAAATAAGTATAACGCATACGTGCCTGCGATTCGCCAGCAAATGATGTCAGCAGGTTCTTTTCTGTCTGTGTACCTTTAACGCTTTTAGTCATAATCCGTTCGTTTTAATTAGTTAGAAATATACATAAACACTTTTCTCATACTGCACAACCGGCATAAAGAGAGCGTGTAGTTTGTTTATTGCAAAAATAACAGTTTATTGCCAACCACCTGTAACAATACATGCAAAATTTTCGCAAGAGAAACATTTTCTGCATCTGCGTATTGCGGCCCGCTCTGGCGTATACTGGCAGATATTGAAATTAAAACAATAAATTTGCAGTCGGGTACATAACAAAACCGCCATGACACGCAAAAAGAAAAATAAAAAGAAACAAAGCACTCCTCTGGCAGTCATTTCCCTGCTGCTCCTCACCATTGCCGTATGGACCGGATACAATCTGCCGTCCAAACTGACGGATTATGTCTCTTCCGGAAAGGAATACGCTGACGTTGTGCAACCGGCTCTTACCGGCAAGGACGTATTGCTGCCGGCTCCCCTCGATGGCAAACCGGAAAAGATACTGGTGCGCAAAGGTTATACCGTGTCATACAACACCGAGTACAACCTGCCCAACTGGGTAGCATGGGAACTGACCCCTGAGAAGCTGGTTGAACGGGAAAGCCGGACGAACAAATTCCTCCCCGACCCCGATTTGCCGGCCGATATCGCCGTCACCACCGACGACTACAAAAACTCCGGTTGGGATCGCGGACACATGTCACCCGCAGGAGACAACCGCTGGCATTGGAAAGCCATGCAGGAAAGTTTCTATATGACCAACATCTGTCCGCAAAACCACAACCTGAACCGAGGTGACTGGAAAGAACTGGAGGAGGCGTGCCGCAAATGGGCCATGAAGGAAGGGCAGATATACATTGTGTGCGGGCCTGTACTCTATAATCAAAAGCACCGTACCATAGGGCGCGAACACAAGGTCACCGTGCCCGAAGCTTTCTTCAAGGTAATACTGTGTACAACAAGCAATCCTCCAAAAGCAATAGGTTTCATATATAAGAATGCGCCGGGCAACCATCGTCTGGACCACTACGTAAACACAGTAGACCAGGTGGAACGTATCACCGGCATAGACTTTTTCCCTGCATTGCCGGATGAAGTAGAGCGCAAGGTAGAAGCGGAATACGACCTTGCGCTGTGGGAATGATATTGCAAAAGGTTAATATGAGACGCTAACCTCCACCCCCACACCACGTAACAGTGCACCGATACGGTCAAGCTCATCATGCGAAGCCTTAAGCAGTCCGCGGGCGGGGGTATCGCGGTCGATGGTGTATATCATCACCTGCCGTGGGGCAATCTCCCGAATTTTCTCTATCCAAGGCAATACATACCGGTCGGAAGTGTTGTCCATGTCACGCCCCATGTAAGTCCCCTTCAGGAACATGGTCTGTATGATGCAACGCCCTCCGAAAGCTTTCATCCCGTCCACGATGGCATCCACCGAATAGCGTCCCACGGGACGGTCCACAGCACGTATATACCCTTCGTCCACCGTATCCAGTTTCAGGATATTATTGTCCACACGGCACAGCGCGTCAAACACTTCGGGCTTATGTATGAAAGTTGAATTGCTAAGTACGCTTACCTTGGCCTGCGGGAAGAAGGTGTCGCGCAGCTCAAGAGTGTCATTTATTATCCCAGCGAAATGAGGATGCGCCGTCGGCTCACCGTTGCCGGCAAAAGTCAGCACATCGGGTGCCGGCCCGTTCTGCTTCATATCCAGCAAACGGGTACGGAGAGCATCCCTCACTTCATCGCGCGTGGGTCGGGGCAATTTGGGGCGGAAATCGGCATTAAAACCGCATTCGCAATAAATGCAGTCGAAGCTGCACAACTTGCCGTCGCCCGGCATAAGGTTTATTCCCAACGACACGCCAAGCCTGCGCGAATGCACCGGGCCGAATATGGGAGAAGAATAAATGACCGTCATGACTACTGTTCCGGCTGCTTAATGCCGTGACAAAAGTAAGCCTTTTGCCGATAAGAAACAAATACAACGCCTTCGCAACCGGCCGGAAATACATAAAAAATACGGCGTCTACTTAGAACCTGCTATAACGTTTCCTATAATGCGTTGAAAGGAAGTCCACGACTTGTCGTAACATCGGTTTCAACGATAATGCATGTTGCAGTACAACAAATTTATCACAAAATATAAAAAATCAGCAAAACGATAAACTATAAATATACAATAAACATTGTTGCTCACCGCGTTACATAGATTTGCAAGATTGTTGTATTCAATCTTTTTGCTATACTGTACTTTTATAACGCCTAAGACCAAGTTTAACATAAAAACTATTTGCCTATGGACGTGAAACCTTAAATTCTACAAACAGGAGGCCCGATGCTTCCCAACCTATTTTCCTATGTATTACAAAGGGCGTGTGCCCAGATATATCTAATCAAAAAATCAACACATAATGAGTAAGAAACTTTTATTCCTAATTTGTATCATTCTGACAGTTACCGTACGGGCTCAAAACTCAAGCCTCATAACGGGTACGGTGACAGACATGGACGGAGAACCCCTGATCGGGGTCAGCGTACAGGTAAAAGGTACACAAATTGGTGTGATTACTGACCTGGAAGGCAAGTTTTCTATCAATGGAAAGCAAGGTGATATCCTTGTATTTTCTTATGTAGGCATGATTATGCAGGAAGTTACCTATACGGGTAGTCCATTGCGGATAGCCATGAAAGAAGACGCACAGTCATTAGACGAAGTGGTAGTAGTAGGTTACGGTACTCAGAAGAAAGTCAACCTCACGGGGTCCGTATCATCCATCAAGTTTGACGAAGAAACATTGTCACGCCCGCTGACCACACTTTCCTCCGCATTGTCAGGCATGGCTGCCGGCCTTAATGTGATGCAGACCAGCAGCAAGCCGAATTCCGAAGGGGCGTCAGTGCTTATACGCGGAACCGGCACGTTGAACGATTCAAGTCCATTGATTCTTGTGGACGGCATGGAGATGAGTCTGAATCAGGTAAACCCCAATGATGTCGCTTCTATTTCAGTATTGAAGGATGCAGCATCTTGTGCCATATATGGTAACCGCGGTGCCAACGGCGTCATCCTGATAACAACAAAACAAGGCTCGGAGGGAAAAATCAACGTGACGTATTCCGGCAAGTTCTCATACAACACACCAGCCAAACTGATACGCCAGGTATCAAACTATGCCGACTACATGGAGTTCATGAATGAAGCCGCCGAAAACAGCGGTCAGGCTACACTGTTCAGCCAAAGTACAATAGAACAGTGGCGTGCCGCACAGGCTGACCCTAACGGCATATCCGAGTCGGGCTATCCAAACTACGTGGCATATCCCAACACAGACTGGTATGATGTGGTTTATAACCCCAAATGGATGCAAGAACACACGGTAACCGTTGCCGGAGCAGAAAAGCGCACCAATTACTCATTGAGCGCAACTTATGTAAACAATCCCGGAGTGGCCGAAAATTCCGGCATGCAGAAATATTACCTGCGCTCCAACATCGAAAGCAAAATCACCGACTTCCTGTCAGTAGGCTTGCGTGCATGGGGATACCATACCGACCATGAGCGTAATAACATAGACAACCTTACCGGTAATATGATGCAAAAAGCCACACCGGGCACATACCCGTATTATAACGGTTACTATGGTTCGCCGGCCTCCAGCGAAGAAGACCCGGTTTCTACCAACCCCGCCTATTTTATTGACAGCCAGGACGGATTTTATAAACAAACCAAGTTTTATGTGAACCCCTACGTTAAAGTTGACTTCCTGAAGCATTTCAACTTGACATACAATTTCTATTATGACCACTTCCGCAACGAACATTTCCTGTACAATACGGAATATCGTGAGCAGATGAACTTCCGCACCGGCATTATTACAAGCTCGGCTCCTACGTCTGATACGTTGTCCGAAGACATTGTTTATTACTGGGTTGCCGGCGACCAAAGCTGGAAAAACAATGTCGTGCTGAACTATGCCCAGGTATTCAACAAGAAACACGATGTTTCAGCCATGATTGGTTATGAAGAATACCGTTATTGGTACCGTGAGACAGACGCGAGCAAGAAAGGTATGGTAGATGCCATTCTCACAGACTTCAATGCAATGACGGAAGCCAATTACATATCAGGTTACACAACTGAGTATTCGTCACGCTCTTTGTTCGCCCGCGCCAACTATGCGTATGACTCACGCTATCTGTTTGAAGCCAACATGCGTTATGACGGTTCCTCACGCTTTTCTCCGGAGAACCGCTGGGGCGTTTTCCCGTCTTTTTCCGGCGGATGGCGCATTTCGGAAGAAGGATTCATGAAAGACCTGGATATTTTTGAAAACCTGAAAATCCGCCTCTCTTGGGGTAAGTTAGGAAACAACTCCATAGGCAATTATGATTGGCAGGCTTTATACGACATAAAACGATACGTGTTTGGTAACTCTCTCACTTCCGGAGTAGGTATGTCTTCATTCTCCAACTACAACTTGGAATGGGAAACCACAACAGTAACCAATATCGGTTTAGACTTCTCTGTATTGCGTAACCGCCTTACAGGTACAATAGAATTGTATAAGAAAGTGACAGACGGCATTCTTTACCAGCCTACATTGTCCTCTACTCTGGCTTATTTCAGTTCTCCCATGCAGAATATCGCAGAAGTGACAAACAAGGGAATTGAACTGAGCTTAGGCTGGCAGGATCATGTAAACGGCTTTGCATACAATGTATCGGGAAACTTCTCGTTCAACAAGAATGAAGTGACCAAATACAAAGGAACATTGGAACGCGGCTGGGTAGATGGAGTATGGACTACCAATCTTGGCGATGTATCCACAGGCAGCGATACGCGCGTCTTGGAAGGGCACATGATGAACGAATACTACATGCTGAAGCTGTATAGCGGAGATGCAAGTTACTTTTACTCTGACGGTACAGTAAACCCCAACGGAGGTCCCACAGACGGAATGATACGTACAGAACAGGATATGGAATGGTTGCAGGCCATGGTCAATGCCGGTTATGAGTTCTATCCTTCTCAAGGCATTGGAAAGGACAAAATATGGTATGGAGATATCATATATGCCGACTTGAATGGTGACGGTATTTATGGCAGCGACAACGACAGAGATTTTCTGGGATATTCCGCTACGCCTAAATACTATTATGGCTTGCAAGCCAGTGCATCATGGAAAGGTTTTGACTTGTCTATGAACTGGTCCGGAGCTGCCGGCTTTAAAATCCAATGGTATTCACAGACGCAGAACAGCACGGTGATGACGCATGGATATGGCATTGGTTATGATGTTGGTTACGACCACTATTTCTATGACCCAGACAACCCAGATGATTCTCGTACTAACATAACATCAAAGAACACCCGTCTAACCATGAGCGGTACAAATCAAGTAAGCAGCACAAGCGAATGGCATCTGCATAACGGGAATTACATGAAGCTGAAAAATCTCACCATAGGATATACACTCCCAAAGAAATGGACAGAAAAATTGTATGTGAATAACTTGCGTATTTATGCCTCCGGTGAGAATTTGCTGACCATCACGAAATTTGAAGGCATGGACCCGGAAACAATCTCCGGTGCCGGCTACCCCTCATTGAGACAATATGCATTTGGAATTAATATTACATTTTAATTTACAAAAAAGATATTCAATATGAAAAACATAATGAAAAGATATTATAAGCAGTTGACGCTGGTTACGGTATTCGGCTGTTGTAATGTCGGTTGCGTAGACATGGACCTTGTACCACTAAACCAAGCGAGTGAGAGCAGCGTCTGGTCCAATGCTACCTTGGCCGAGCAATCGATTGTAGGTGTTTACAACGTTTTATACGAAGGATATCTGGATGGATGGTGCGGATGGTTTGACATTTGGGGATCCATGATGGACCTTGACCGAAACTGGATTAGCGGACTCGACATGCTGTTCGGCTCCAACTCTTCCTCAAGCAACCGTGGAAGTTCTTACTGGTGGCAAAGGTATTATGGAGGAATTTTGCGGGCCAATGATGTTATAGCCAACTTGCCTGTCGTGCCAGATATCGATGAGGAAAAGGCTTCACGTCTAGTATCGGAATGCCGCTTCTTGCGTTCATGGTGGTACTATCGCCTGAACATAATGTACGGAGGTGTGCCTTATTATACAGACCCCATTAAAAGTACGGAAGAAGCGCAACTTGCCCGTTCCACACAAGATGAAATATGGGATTATCTGATTGACGACCTTACACTGGCTATTAATGACTCCAATCTGCCGGATAAATACGACTCCGGAGATTCCGATTACGGCCATATCACAAAAGGTGCCTGCTATGCATTGCGCGGCAAGATTTATATGTGGAAAGAAGAATGGCAAAATGCCATTAACGACTTCCAGGCAGTAAAGAACTGTGGATACAGTCTTTATACGGCTGATGGGGAAGAGTCTTACAAACAGCTTTTCAAGGAAGACAACGAAAGATGCGACGAGATGATATTCTCTGTACAATGCACCTCTGAAAACAATGGCGACTATGCCAACAATAAAAACGGAAACTACGGTACTCGCAGCATGCCGGATGATGGCACGGGTACCGGTATCGGGTGGACAAACTACATCATCAATCCAAACTTTGTGGATACATACGAAAATGCCGACGGAAGCAAGTTTGATTGGGATGACTACATACCCGGATATAATGACATGACACCCGAAGAGCGGAGTGTGTATTTCCTGCGTGACGATGCCACAGAAGATGAACTGGCTTCTTACGAGGCAAATGGTGCTGATATGTCAAAATACATCACACCCGGCAACGAAGCACGAATCAAAGCTGCATATGATAACCGTGACCCACGGCTTGGCATGTCTATCATTACCCCTTACAGCACATATATAGGAGGACGGGAAGGTGTAGCAATGGAATATACCATGCGTGCACCGTATCGTTCTGTCTGGGCTCCGGAATATGATTTGCAGACAGATGTGGCTTCCATGATTTATTATGTCAACCGCAAATTCGTATCGGAAGGTATGGAACTGCTGACGTTCTATACGCCCATCGATTTGCCTCTTATCCGCTACGCTGAAGTGTTGCTCAACTGGGCAGAAGCCCTGAATGAGCAGGGAGACACGGACGGCGCTGCAGATTTGGTGAACGAAGTGCGCTCACGTGCTGGTGCCCAACTGCTCAATTCAAATGAATATACCATGGTTACCGGACAGGATGATATGAGAGAACGCATCATGAACGAAATGCATTGGGAGCTTTTGGCTGAAGATGTGATATATTTCGAAGAGCTTCGCTGGAGAACATGGAGAGACCTGAAGTTCTACAAACCCGATGGTTCAGCCAATGGCATGAGCCAAGTATGGGGTACTAATACCTATTCATACACATGGGGAGGAGAAAACTATTGGGTATTGCCTATTCCGTCTGCAGAAATGGAAATCAATCCGAATATGGTTCAAAACGAAGGTTATCAATGATTATTATGTTCACAACTTTTAAAAGATACGTATTGCTGGCAGGAGTCATGCTCCTGTCAGCTTGCTCTTCGGGCAACGACAAAAATGTAGAAATACTGCAACCCGACAATGACGGCGACGAAGAAACCACGGAACAATATTCCAATCC
This sequence comes from uncultured Bacteroides sp., assembly GCA_964651035.1. GTDB lineage: Bacteria > Bacteroidota > Bacteroidia > Bacteroidales > Bacteroidaceae > Bacteroides. Next base: position 14,462 of record CAZYVE010000003.1, on the reverse strand, counting down.
CGTCATAAATGAATCTGTGCCCGACCCGACAGTCATTCGCACTGCAGACGGTCACTATTACCTCTACGGCACGGAGGATATCCGCAACATACCAATCTTCCGCTCCGAGGACATGGTGGAATGGACGCAGGTAGGCACGGCTTTCACCGAACAAACGCGCCCTACGGAAGTGGAAGGCGCCAGCCTCTGGGCACCGGAAATAAGATACATAAAGGACAAGTACGTCTTGTTTTATTCGTTAGCCATTTGGGGACAAGAATGGGTAAGCACCATAGGATATGCCGTGGCAGACAGCCCGGAAGGGCCTTTCAGCAGTAAAGGTATAGTTTTCAGCAGTCACGATGTAAATGTGCAGAATTCCATTGACGAGTACTTCTACGAAGAAGATGGCAGATACTACATGCTGTGGGGCAGCTTCAGCGGCATTTACCTGATGGAACTCGAAGTAACAGACGATATTGACATCACACCAAAGAAAGAGACCATGCAACAGGTAGCCGGAACTGCCTTCGAAGCTGTAAACATCTGGAAAAGGGAAGGATATTATTACCTGTTTGCTTCGGTAGGCAGTTGTTGCGAAGAAGAAAATTCCACCTACACCACAGTAGTAGGCCGTTCGGAAAATCTGTCAGGCCCTTACGTTGCCAAAAACGGTACGTCTATGCTGAATAACGGATATACAACAGTCATAGCACGCAGTACGGCATTTGTCGGCACGGGACACAATTCTGTCTTGCAACTGGACGATGAAGGAAACACATGGATACTTTACCATGCCTACCAGATTAACAAATTGTACCAGGGAAGGCAAGTAATGCTCGACCGCATATTGTGGGATGAAGACGGATGGCCATACGTGGAAAACGGACAACCATCCATTAAAGCTGACATGCCGGCAATAAACGAATGATGACGCATGTATATATCAGGTTTCTACGGAACGTGTACCGCATTAGCACAGTACATGTATTGTCTAGATGCAGTACATGTACTACACACCCACTCTATCAATATAATTCATTATATTCACAATAAACTATATATTTGTGTATGATAATCAAATACATTTTTTGCGGAATATTAGCCTTGGCTGCAAACAGTTGCAGCGACTCTTCCAGTCAAGACACGCAAGAACTGCAACAGGAAAGCATCTACTATGCCGACCCGACTGTCATCCTGGAAGACGGCATATACTACATGACAGGTACCGGTTCGCAAACTCCTGCGGGATTTACCGTACTCATGTCTGACGACCTGCAGGAATGGAGTAACGGAACCTCGGAAAGAAACAGGTATATACTCAACATGGGAAATTCGTACGGCACCACTGGGTTTTGGGCTCCACAATGGTTCAAGGAGGGAAGCACATGGTATTTTGCATACACAGCCAACGAACAGACGGCTTTGGCCGAAGGAGATGCTGTGACCGGACCTTTCCGGCAAGATGAATTAAAGGCAATAGACGATTCAGAAGGCAATATAGACCCATTCATATTCAAGGACGACGACGGCAAGTATTACTTGTACCATGTGCGATTCAACAACGGCAACTACATCTGGGTGGCAGAGTTTGACATAGAGAATGCAACCATAGATAAATCGACCCTGCAACAGTGCCTCGATTGCACCGAAACATGGGAAAACACACCCAACTATATATCCGACCCCATAATGGAGGGCCCAACGGTACTGAAACTTGACGGCGTGTATTATCTGTTTTACTCGGCCAACCACTACCTGAACATCGATTATGCCGTGGGATATGCTACAGCCGCTTCACCAACAGGACCATGGACCAAATACGAGGGAAATCCCATAATAAGTCGCGAAACTGTGGGTGAAAACGGTTCCGGACATGGAGATATCTTCGTGGGCAAGGACGGGCAATACTACTATGTATACCATGTGCACAATTCGAATACGGTGGCAACGCCACGTCGCACGCGCATCATACCTTTGCACATGACGCAAGGTACAGACGGCATTTATGAGTTTTATGTAAACGGAGATGAGGTAATCATCCCTTATAGGACAGTTACCGCAAATTAACGGGATAAAAAATGTCTTTTATCCGTTTTTGCATAATTGTGATATTATTTGAACATATATTGTTATTTTATATATGATAATCTGTCTATTTTTGTCGTATATAAGCATATAAATACACTTGTAAACAACCATAATTCATCGATTATGAACCCCAAAAAGCTACTTTTAACTTTCGCTTTTTCCATCATCTGTCTGGCAGGAGTAAAAGCCGCGGATGTTTTTTCAAACTCTGTGGCGGCCGGCATTTCGCTAAAAACACCAGGCAATGCTTCAATCGAATATCCGCTTACTTTCCGGGAATTGCAGGAAGGGCTGTACGCTGGCTTCTCTGAAGAGTACATGCCCGTACTTGTAAACCGCCAGATAAAATCAAGTGGAAATGTGCATCGCATCACAGTCACCATAACAGCACAGGAAGATGTTTACTTCAACTACGGGGAGAAGCTGAACACAGGCTTCCGCCACGATGACTGCCTGTTCTATATGCCAGGCTTCTGGTACCGCCATAACCTGCGTTCGCCAAAGGAAGCCCCTTCATTCCATACTTCCGACAGCTGGCTGGTGCGTGACGACCGTCTCAGCACACCGCTTACTGCAGCCTTCGACGAAAAAAACGGCAAGTCACTGGCCGTAATGCATATTGACGAATTCGGACACGATGCGCTTTCAACCCATAAAGAAGGGGAAATCATACTATCCGGAAAGACTTCGATAGGATATACCGGCTTCCTGAATGAAAACGGAGAGACATTGCTGGCATACGGGTTTCCGTTTTGCGAAGCGCCAGCCACATACATACGCAAGCTGACACTGGCTCCTGCCGTAAAGGCTTTCCAATTATTGCAAAAGGGTGAAAGCATCACTCTCGAATGGGAAGTGAGCGAACTCGAAGCCGACAGTTTCTCGGAGTGCGTGCAACATACGTGGGAATATTGTTATGATACTTTCAGTCCGCAACCGGTGGATACACCTTACACTCCAGAATATATGAAGGAAGTGTTGAGTAATTATTTTGCCGATTCATACGTCAGGGGCAACCTGAACTATTATGCCAGCCCGGATATGCAGGTGGCTACATGCGACAGCCCGGAGAAGGCGGAAATCGGTTTTGTTGGACGGGTATTGCTTAATGCTTTCAACGCATTGGAATACGGCGAACAGCAACAGCATGACGAACTTGCAGCTCAGGCTAACAGTATCTTTGACTCATATCTTGCAAACGGGCTTTCCGAAGCCGGATTCTTAAACGAAGTGGTGTACACCGGACGTGGAGAGGCAGATCCGGTGCATAGCATACGCCGGCAGTCGGAAGGCATTTATGCACTGCTATATTACCTCGACTATGAGAAGAAGCTGGGACGGAAGCATGCTGAGTGGGAAAAAGCCGTAAAGGGAATGCTGGACAAATTCTTGCAGATACAGAATGCTGACGGAAGTTTTCCGCGCAAGTTCCGCGACGATTTCTCAACGGTGGACGCCAGTGGCGGAAGCACGCCTTCGGCTACATTGCCGCTCGTTATGGGTTACAGATATTTCAAGGATAAGCGATACCTGGAGAGTGCAAAACTCACAGTGGATTATCTGGAGAAAGAAATAATATCGAAAGCCGATTATTTCTCGTCCACGCTGGATGCCAACTGCGAGGACAAGGAAGCTTCCTTGTATGCCGCCACTGCCGCATATTACTTGGCATTGGCATCGAAAGGAGAAGAAAAGGCGCATTATGCCGGTTTGGCAAGGCAGGCTGCATATTTCGCCCTGTCATGGTATTACACATGGGATGTGCCTTTTGCAACGGGACAGATGCTGGGAGACATCGGTCTGAAGACACGCGGATGGGGCAATGTGTCGGTTGAAAATAATCATATCGACGTGTTTGTATTCGACTTTGCCGATGTGCTGAACTGGCTTGCCAAGGAGTATGGCGAAGAGCGTTTTGCCGGTTTCGCACAAGTAATATCTACTTCAATGCGCCAGCTGCTGCCACGCGAAGGATTCTTGTGTGGAGTTGCCAAAGCAGGCTACTACCCGGAAGTCGTACAGCATACCAACTGGGACTACGGGCGAAACGGCAAGGGATATTACAATGATATATTTGCACCGGGATGGACTGTGGCCTCGCTTTGGGAACTGCTCTCACCGGGACGTGCCGAACGTTTCATGGAAGGGAAATAAAGAGACTGAAATACATAATTTCTGTAAGAATTATGATGCAGGAACACTGTTTTTTCACCCAACATATATAATTTTTAATTATGAATAGTATAATCAAATTATCTGCCGCAGCCATAATAATGGCATTGGCGGCATGCAGCGTAAAGCAGCAGGAAGCCAAGACAGCTTCGGGACTTAACCCGGCCGACTTTCAAACCGTGGTAAACGACAAACAGGTAAGCCTCTACACGCTGACGAACAAGAATGGCATGGAGGTATGTATTACCAACTTCGGAGGACGTATAGTATCAATAATGGTACCAGACAGGGACGGCAATATGCGCGATGTAGTGTTGGGATTCGACTCCATAGGAGATTACATGAAATACCAGACGGATTTCGGCGCTACAATAGGACGTTACGCCAACAGAATCAACCAAGGAAAGATTACCGTTGACGGAGTGGAATACCAATTGCCAAAAAACAATTACGGACATTGCCTGCACGGTGGACCGAAAGGATTTCAATACCAGATATTCGATGTTACATTGGCTGATGAACAGACACTGATGCTTAGCTATGTGGCTAAGGACGGTGAAGAAGGATTTCCCGGAAACCTGACATGCAGCGTGACATTCAAACTCACTGACGACAATGCCATAGACATACGCTACAGCGCCGAAACCGACCGCCCGACGGTAGTCAATATGACCAACCATTCATACTTCAACCTTGACGGCGACCCTTCAAAGGACAACTCCGAATACCTGCTAACGATAGATGCCGACTATTATACGCCTGTTGACAGTACTTTCATGACTACCGGCGAAATATTGACTGTGGAGGGCACCCCAATGGACTTCCGCAAGCCAATGCCTATAGGTGCACGCATCGATGACGACTTCCAACAGCTGAAAAACGGACTGGGATATGACCACAACTGGGTACTGAACACAAAAGGTGACGATACTCGCCCCTGTGCCACTGTGATGTCTCCCATATCAGGGATATCTCTTGATGTATATACCAACGAACCGGGAATACAAATCTATGCGGGAAACTTTCTGGACGGAACCATGAAAGGAAAGAAAGACATAACTTACGGACGTCGTGCTTCCATCTGCCTGGAAACACAGAAATATCCCGACACACCTAACAAACCCGAATGGCCTTCGGCTTTACTGCGTCCGGGAGAGAAATATGACAGCCATTGCATATTCAAGTTCTCCGTAGTGAAGTAAATGTTCAGATCTCTATATGTGCCGGCAACCGCTTGAAATACTTTTACGGTTTGCCGGCATATAGCACTTCATACATCGTATAAAAGTGCCAAAGCACGGTTTTCAGCTTCCTCCATTATCTCGCGCTCTCCGGGGGCTTTGTCGTTTATGCCGCACAAGTGCAGAATACCATGTATTATCACGCGATACAACTCCCTATTATATTCAGTACCGAACAACTGTGAATTGGTTAGCACAGTATCAAGGCTGATAAAAATATCTCCGTCAATCCTGTTTCCTTCACAATAATCGAAAGTGATGATGTCTGTGTAATAATCGTGCTTCAGGTACCGCCTGTTCACCTCAAGTATCTTTTCGTCCGAACAGAATATATAAGTTATTTCTCCCACACGTTTCCCATAGCCAGCAGCCACAGTCTTTATCCAATCTGTGGTTTCCTGTATCCTGATAGAAGGCATTTCCACACTTTCAGTCTGATAAGTAATCATAGTGCATATCGTTTTAGATTATACGCATTTGTCCAAGCCTATCCCGATGTTGAATATTTCTGCTCAGAAGAAGAAGAAATAACTTATGATTATCGCCGCAATGATACCGGAAAAGTCAGCTATCAGTCCGCAGGTCACAGCATTGCGCGTCTTGGTTATACCCACGCTGCCGAAATATACAGCCAATATATAGAACGTGGTATCCGACGCTCCGCGTGCCACACAACTCATGCGTCCGACGAAAGAATCTGCTCCGTACTGTCCCATAGTATCAATCATCATACCATTGGCTGCACTTCCGCTGAGTGATTTCATAAGAGCAGTCGGCAGTGCACCCACAAAGCTGGTATCTATGCCCAGCAGACTGACAATCCTGTGTATTCCGTCCACCAGCAAATCCATAGCCCCGGAGGCCCTGAACACCGCAATGCCTACCAAAAAAGCCACCAAATAGGGTATGATGCGTACAGCTGTCGTAAAACCCTCCTTAGCTCCTTCTATAAACGCATCATACACATTGATGCGTTTCCACATCCCCCACGCGATAAACAACAGTATTATGCTGAAAAGTATAATATTGGCTACCAGTGTGGAGTATGTACCCATGGCACTGCGTTCGATATGCAGGAACAGCCATATAAGGCATGCGAAAAACAAGCTGATGCATCCGGCCAATATTATAATCGGTTTGTTCAGCAGATTGATGCGCTGTGATATGCTGACAGCTATGATGCCAACAGCAGTGGATACGGCTGATGTGAGCAGTGTCGGTATGAATATGTCGGTAGGCTGTGCTGCCCCCATCTGCGCCCTGTACATCATTATGCTTATCGGAATAAGTATAAGACCGGAAGTGTTGATCACCAAAAACATAATCATCGGGTTGGTGGCCGTGTCTTTTTTAGGATTCAGCTCCTGAAGTTCTTTCATGGCTTTCAGTCCCAATGGTGTGGCAGCATTATCAAGCCCAAGCATGTTGGCAGAGAGGTTCATGAAAATAGAACCCATGGCCGGATGTCCTTTTGGTATGCCCGGAAACAAATGACAGAATACAGGACTGAGCCAATGCGACAGGGCAGCTATCATGCCGCTCTTTTCTCCTATCTTCATTAACCCAAGCCAAAGGGACAGCAATCCTGTCAATCCCAACGATATTTCGAAAGCGTTTTTTGAAGAATCGAACGTAGAGTTGACTAACGTGGTAAATATATCGACGTCACCCATAAACAGCAGTTTTACCGCTGCCACCACAAATGCGATGACGAAAAAAGCAATCCAAATATAATTCAGTACCATATTCTTTGCAGTACACTAATAGTCTTCTTCGTTGGCAAGGTTCCAAAGATTGAGGAAAGCAGCTTTAGTGATATCCACCAACTTCTCCCAGTTCAGACGACAGGCATGATCCGAAGGCTGATGATAGTCAGGATGCCCGTCTGTATGATACCAGATAACAGGTATGCCATATTTTGCAAACGAACTGTTGTCGCTACCTCCTATCGGATTGTCCCACGCACGATAATCGGGTTCCAGTCTCAGTCCGTACCGTCCAATGTCCTCCTTCAGCCAGCTTTCGAAAGCCGGATGTGATGCCGTATAGAAATACACCACATGCAATGGTTTCTCCGGCTTGTTGTTCCGTCCTATCATGTCGAAATTCAGATATCCCTTTATACTGTCCCTGAACGTACACTCCTGAGTAAAATATTTCGAACCGAGCAGGCCTTTCTCTTCCCCATCCCAGAAAGCAAAAATTACATTGCGCAGTGGCTTTTTGCCCGATACGGCGAATGCCTTTGCTATCTGCAATGCTGCCGATACTCCAGAAGCATTGTCGTCCGCCCCGTTATATATGCAGTCGCCCACAAGCGTAGGGTCAAAACCTATATGGTCGAAGTGTGCACCCACTATAACATACTCATCCGTCCGCTCGCCGGGTATGTATCCCAACACGTTGTTCAGCTTCAGGCTACGGTACGTGCCCTGCTTCAGTACAGCTAACGAATCCGGATGAACATGCCATTGCCCCTTCTGCTGCCTTTCCTTGGCACAAGCCTCGAAAGGCTGGTAATAACCGTCTTCATACAGCGGTGCAATGCCCGCTTCCTTAAGGGCTGATGCCAGGTAGCGTGCCGCCACACGAGAGCCTGTCTGTCCGGCTTCGCGGCCTTGCAATGCGTCATCAGACAGCATTTCGACTATAGCCTCCGCCTTATCTCTTGTAATGCTTTGCAGTCCTTTCTCCCGTGGTGTCTGCGCAACTAACGGCAGAAAAGCACACAAGCAACAAATTGCTGCTGAAAAAACTCTGTACATGCCAAATCGTATTTTTAATATGTTTTTTAGCATGCAAATGTAAGAAATACTTTTGGCTTGGCAATACTATAATTTGAGGGTTATGATTTGTTACAAGAATAATTTGACAGAATTAATACGCCGACATTACCACATACCGCCTGCAAATGTCGGGGATACATTCCACAATACATGTATTACACCGATGCAATACGTGTTTGCCACAGACACGGTACATGCACGCAGCAAGCGCAATACATATCATAAATCAGCAGACTGTGGGTTGTTATAAACTACTTTTTACGTAGCGAGGATGGCCATTTAAAACTTACACCGGAATTGCATCTGCAAGTCAGCCTTTTTGTTGCTTCGTATCAAATCATCACCAGAACTTATCTCATCCCTGTCCAAATAATGTGTGTAGCCAAACTTAAAAAGTAGCATCAGCGTTTTGCCTACATCACAACGCAAAATGGCAGAATATCTGAAGCCCTCTCCCGAATATGACGGTGTATAGAAGGTATAGAGCAACCCTCTCTCATAAACATATACGCGCGAATCATAATCATCGGTATCGAAGTAAGTTCCTTGTAAGGAAGCTGATAACGGAAATAATGTATGCCATGGAAAAACATAAGTGCATGACTGGGTGAGATGCCAGCCCTGCTGCGGTGAAAACGTATCTTGACGGAAAACATTATAATCCGCCGTTGTCTGCAACTTCCATGCATCCGTGGTATATGACAATCTAAACCGAGCCTTGTGATGGTGTGTCGGCAGGGTTACTTCTCCACTCGTGCCGGTTACGTCACGTTCCCTACGCTTGTAACGATAGTTGGCATACACAGTCAGCTCTTCACATGGTTCGTACGTAGTCTGAAAACGGAATTCCATACCTTGAGACGGTTTGCTGATACGGTACTTCCACCATGGAAAAGAGAAAAAATCACCAGAAAAAAAGAAACGCCATCCGGCAAGCGGCGCAGCTTCGGCTGCTACATACCAGCCATTTTCGTTCTGGGGAGTGCTTCCTTCAGAAAATGCATTGGCAAACATAGCCCAATAGTCGTGTGCATAATACCGGTGAACCAGCAACAGGCGGTAATCGGAAGAAAAATCATAACTCAATCTGTTGAGCAGGGCATATCCGTTTTTGCCGAGAGCTGCTTCACCCGTCCATCCGAAACGACCTGCACGGTAACGGTAATCCAATCCGACATTATAAAAATGATTTCCGCGAATATTATATTTTGCATACTCGCGATAATCTGGTTCATAAGGATGATTGAAAAAATAATAAATACCTGTGATCCCGGCATGAAAACGGCTGCCATCGTAACTTACGTTACCACCGGCAATCTGCATATTAAAGGCGTTTGCCTTGTCTGCTTCTTTTTGCGAACGATGCAAACCAGTCTTGTATATGGATACTATACTCCCGTCTTCCAACGTACCATCCAATGAACGATGAGAGTAAAAAGCTGAAAACTCGACACGTTTTGCCGGACGCAACGTGGCTGCCACACCCCGGAAATAATTATATTCGTCAGTAGAACTGTGACGGCGAATGCCTGTGGCATGATAATCGGAAGTAGACAACGAAAAAGACTTTCCCATTCCGAAAGCATTTCCTAATACCAATCCCTGACCGAAAGAAAGGCGATAATTTCCCAAAGAAAATGCCTTGACGAAACCATGCGTCTTCAAAAGAAAATAAACCGAATAATAATCATAACCCTTTGAATCATGCAAAGCGAAAAACGGTTCACCGGCATCCTTTTCTGCAGAAAATCCGGCTTGCAGGTATTCACCATAACGGAATGAATAACGCAGTGAATGGTAAACCGGTGGCCCCAAGTATTCTTCCTCATATCCTTTACGTCTGTAAAAAGGTACATCAAAACGGGTCAGCAACTCATGTCTGCCATATTTAACTATATTTTTTAGTGAAGGATATTTAATTGTTTCATCCACGGGCTGTACAGAAACAAAAGGCAAAAGCAGTTCTATGGTACGTTTGTCCATATCTTCAACCAACTGCAATTCGTAAATAGTGCGCATCTGGCCATGTAAGTATATGTATGCCTGTATGTTTTCCACCTGCAAATCAGACAAGAAAGGAAACAGCTTGAGCTGTACACGTGTAGCGGTATTAAGATTGAGAGGTTCTTGCAAAAGATATGACAAGTCTTCCAACTCATCATTCCAAGACGATGTTTCTTCTTCTAATGTTCCCGAAAGTTCTTCAAGATTTTCCAACCAGAGAGAATTAATGTCATTTTGAGCTTTAAGTTGCGTAACCGCAAAAAACATACAAATAAATAGCGTCGTTAAATTTATGAATTTCATGTCGAAGGTGTATTATTCTTCCAGCGGGCTAAGTTACCTTAAATAAGTTAACAAAACAAGGAAAATCATTGGCTATATGCCGGCATTACAAATAATTATATAAATTTGCGATATGGATAAATATCATATACTCATTGCATTGTTTGCTCTGGCATGCTTTGTTTCCGTTGAGTTGCGGGCACAACAACAGGGAGAAAACACGCCTCCACAGAAGGAGGCGTACCTCGTACCATTGTGCGTATACAAAGGAGATACCATTCCATGCATACAATTACCAACTCTGTATGTATTCAAACCTGTAAAATTCAATAACGGACGGGAAGCGCGAAAATACAATAAACTCGTAAATGATGTAAAGAAAGTATTGCCTATCGCCAAAGAAGTAAATAAAGCTATTATAGAAACATATGAATTTCTGCAGACATTGCCTGATGAAAAGTCGCGCCAACGACATATTAAAGCTGTAGAGAAAAGTATAAAAGAACAATATACGCCACGAATGAAAAAACTGACATTAACGCAAGGCAAATTATTGATAAAATTAGTGGACAGGCAGACCAACTCTACAGGATATGAATTAGTAAAGGCTTTTCTCGGACCATTCCGGGCTGGTTTCTATCAGACTTTTGCAGCTGTTTTCGGTGCCAGCCTGAAGAAACGATATGACCCTACAGACGAAGATGCCATGATAGAAAGAGTCATACTAATGATAGAAAGCGGCCAATTATAAAATAAAGAATATTGATTAATAGTTTTATTCCGGTTGCAGCTCATTTTTTGACGGGAGTTCCTTCCAGCCTTCTCCAAAAGTATCATAAGCATCGGTAACAACCACAAAAGCATTCGGGTCAGCTTCTTTTATTTTAGTCTTTATTCCAGCAACTTCCTTGTAACTGACCACTATAAAAAGCATATCTTTATTTCTTTTGGTATAAAGCCCAATACTTTTTATGACAGTAGCAGTCCGCTCCAAATCTTCAATTATATATTTATGTAAGAAAAGGAGTTCTTTATCGCTGATGACAAATATGAGTTTGTCATTCTTCTCACCGTTAATTACACGTGCCAGTACACGCGATGTTATGAATATGGCAATCAACGAATAAAAGGACAAATGCCACGATGGTTGAGTTATATCATCTGCACTGCCTATGCCAAATCCTATGACTACAAGACCAAAAACTACAACCACAGCATCTACAAGCAGTATGGCGGTAGAAAAACGTATATGTACATACTTTTGCAAAATCATGGCAACTATATCACTTCCGCCGGTTGTAGCCTGGTTGCGTACTACAATTCCCACTCCTATACCTATTACAGTCGCACCAATGATTGTTGTAAGCATGAGATGGTCTGTCATATCCAACATTCCTCCAAGCATCAAAGCAGGATCCAGCGCATGCAACGCTTCTTCAGTAGGATAAACAAGACTTGACATAAGGTTCATTATAAACGGTGTAGTAAGCGCTGCCGCTATAGTTCTTATTCCTAATTTGCTACCCAACAAAACCACGGAAAGTATCAGTAAAGGAATATCAAACATATATCCGAATGTACCTACCTGTATAGATGGAAAAAGATTATGAAGTACGATACTTGCTCCATATACTCCGCCAGGCACTATATTATAAGGGTTGATAAAAAATACAAAACCTGTTGCCATAATTGTGCATCCTAAAAAGATGCATATCCAGGAAAAAATAGTCTTTTTCATAAATCACTATAATTATTCGACAAATATACAAATAAAAATAGTGAATAAAGAAAAAGACAGTACTTTTAATGGAGTATAATGAAGTGCATACATGCAGATTTATGTGGCTTCGTCGAAGTAATATCACAATTTCTTGAAGAGGTCCCAAATTACTATTCCCGCAGCAACAGACACATTCAATGAATGTTTGGTACCATATTGCGGAATCTCTAAACAACCGTCGCAATGGTCTACTACTTCTTGTTGTACTCCTTTTACTTCATTTCCCAATACTATAGCACATCTGTGCCCGCTTTCAGGATTGAAACGGTCAAGCATTATACTGCCTTCAGCCTGCTCTATGGAATAAACCTTATATCCTTCGGATTTAAGATTATCAACAGCATCCAGTGTTTTATTGACATATTTCCAATCCACACTGAATTCAGCTCCTAAAGCCGTCTTATGTATTTCCACATTTGGCGGACAAGCAGTAATGCCACACAGATAAATACATTCTATACGGAAAGCATCTGATGTACGGAATACCGAACCTATATTGTGCAGACTGCGTACATTGTCCAATACAACAACCAATGGAATTTTTTCAGCTTGTTTGAATTCTTCAGTACTGATGCGGCAAAGCTCGGTTACTTTCAATTTACGCATGAAACAATAGTCTTATATGATGATGAGCAAAGATAATTCTTTCTGTTCATACCAATGTTAGCAACCGTTGAAAACATGTCAATTTACTATGAAAAGATTCTGAAAGATAATTCTTGCAATATCCAAAACTATCGTTATACAAAAACAGTGATAAAAGTCACAAAAAAGTTAGCTGAAACTTGCAATTAAGTAATACACATATTTTTGAGTAATTTAAATATGTCTTATAGCAATAAAGTTATTAACTTTGCAGTTAATTAACAACATGTTAGTTATGCAAGATAATCACAAACTTGTATACTGACAATCAATGATTATTGAAATTTATAACCTGTGTAAAAACAATAAATAACTATGTTGTCAATAATAATAACTTATCATGCAAGTAAAATGGCATTTATTTTTCTACATTACTAACAGGCGATATTCATCATCATAGATTTTTTCAAAGAAATAAAATAAATAAATCATATTATTATCATGTTTGAAATAAAGGAAGCTATTAAGGAACTGAAGAACCAGAAAAATGCAGTTATACTGGCTCATTATTACCAGACAGGTGATATACAGGATATTGCCGACTATGTGGGAGACAGTCTGGCATTGGCACAATGGGCATCACACACCGATGCTGACATAATAGTTATGTGCGGCGTACATTTCATGGGAGAGACGGCGAAGATACTCTGTCCGCAAAAAAAAGTATTGGTACCGGATATGGCAGCAGGCTGTTCATTGGCTGACAGCTGTCCGGCAGACAGATTCGAGCTATTTGTAAATGCTCATCCCGGCTATACGGTAATATCTTATGTTAATACTACTGCTGCCGTAAAAGCTCTTACTGATGTGGTAGTAACTTCTTCTAACGCCCGCCAGATAGTAGATAGTTTTCCTAAAGATGCCAAAATCATTTTCGGACCCGATAGGAACCTCGGAAATTACATAAATTCCGTAACAGGCAGGAATATGTTACTATGGGACGGAGCCTGCCATGTGCATGAACAATTCTCAGTAGAAAAAATTTTAGAAATAAAGAAACAGAATCCTGATGCTGTTGTCCTTGCACATCCGGAATGTAAAGGAGCATTGTTGAAGCTGGCTGATGTAATAGGTTCGACTGCAGCTTTGTTGAAGTATGCAGTAGAACATCCGGAGAATAGCTACATAGTAGCTACCGAGTCGGGCATACTGCACGAGATGCGCAGACAATGTCCCGGTACGATGTTTATCCCTGCTCCGCCTTCGGATAGCACTTGCGCCTGCAACGAATGTTCATTTATGCGTCTTAATACTTTGGAGAAACTGTACAATTGCCTTAAAAACGAATCTCCGGAGATATTGGTGGATCCCGACATTGCCTTACGTGCTGTAAAACCTATACACCGTATGCTTGAATATTCCTCTTCAAAGTAACAGTTGTCGACAACATGTATTACACATATCTACAACGCGAGTTATGAATGACTTTAAACGATAAGTCCAATCTTATATCAAACTCACATTTAGAACAGGAAACATTTG
>CAZYVE010000002.1:0-120893 GCA_964651035.1 uncultured Bacteroides sp. | reverse complement strand
GTCGCTATTGTTGTATATAAAGGTTTAATACCTGTAGTTGGCCGAATACTTACAGTTTACACTACCGATAATCTGGACTTTCAATAGCGACAATACGGCATCGCAACAAGTTGTCGCAAGCCTTAATGATTATGTCTTTACAGATGTCACCAACACTTATTCTTATGTTTACGACGGCCAATCTTCCATAACATTCACCGACGCGAATGGCAGGGTCTGGACTTACAGCATCGAAGTGTCGGACAATAGAATGAAACTTGGGAATGAAGAAGACGGATATTTCTATCTGACACGGAAGTCATGAATACGGTATAGCTCGGGAAAATTTAGAAAAGGTTGGGGCTCTTCAAAAGGGTTCCAACTTTTTTTGTATCTTTGAACCACCAATCAGCAAAACAGTTATATGCCGTTGTCTTGTGTAGGATAGTATATAACTGCCTTATTTATAATAGTAGGGCTTTTTCCGGACGACATAGACTTAATATTCAAGCTATCAATGACAAAGATAATAAAAAGCTGCGTTTACGGTTTGCCCGTATGTGTTTTTTATCATACTGGTACGAATTTTAACCATAAAAGATCCGCCATACAATCAGCCTGCACATATAGCGCCCTTGGGGACAGTAAACAAGAAGGCCTGCAGCAAAACCCTGCAAGCCTTCTTGTTCTTTCTACTTTCCTGACCAGTCAGGATAAGCAGGCGTTTATTGTTCTTCCAGTCCCCAAAGCATCATGCTCCATCCTTTGAACACAAACCACAAGGCTATCAGCGAAAGGAGGCCTGTCACTATGCCGGCCAGCGGGAAAAAGCCGATGATGGAGCTCACCAGCAGGATAATCATGCTGATACGCAGCTTGCCGGCACCTGCCTGTCCTTCTGTGCCCAGCGAAGCAGACTGCATCATGGCACCATAGGCCATGAACTCTATAATGAAACCGATAATAAGCAGAATACCAGCCACAATGCTTCCCAAGAGAGGAATCCAGCCGAAGACCACAGCTATAATACCCAGTATGACTGCAATCTTCAGGCGCGACACGCCTTGTGCGCCTTTGGCATCCATGCCGCCTTTGAGCTTGCTCAGCCCGAAGAAGAAGAGCACCAGACCAACCAGTGCCGCAATGCCTGTCATGACAGTGTCGCCAATGCCGTCATACACGTGCAGCAGGATAGCCATCAGCACCAGGTAAGCGCCCTGGCTGCCGCTGTTCTTCCAGCTGATACCCAGTGTGCCGCTGCTCATGAAGAGCGCAATCAGCAAGGCTATCAGCCCTATGTAATTCAGCCACTCGGGAATGTCGGGAACGACGGACAACAGGGCAAGCAGCAGTCCGCCGCCAGCCAGGCCCAGGAACGGTAGCGGCAACGGTTTTTCCTTTTGGAAAGCCAGCAAAGCCAGCGCAACTCCCACCAGGCCTACTACCTTGCAGCAGAATACTGCAACATCGAAATCGGGCAATCCCAACAGTGACTCTAAGTCGGGCAACAGCGTACACACCAGCAGCAACATACAGAACTGTAACTGCAAAAACTTTTGTTTCTTAACTTTTTCGTCCATAATTACTCTTTATTTAAAGTTACATCGTCATGTCATTCATCACAACTTTGTTGTTTCCGCTTTTATTCCACTCCCTCGAAGGAAATGTTTTTCCATCGCCTCCGCAAGAAGCCAATGCACCTGTCGCCATTGCAACGAGGGCAACCATGGATTGTTTTATCAATTACAAGACTAAATTAACGTGAGTCCTATTTTTAATTGGTAAAACAAAAATCAATACTTTCAGAATTTCTCTTTGCGCAAAGATATAAAAATTTTAATTATTAGCAAATTTTGCAACAAAATTTATAAAATTATTTTGCTGTGTGTAAGAAAAAGAGAATGAAACAGCATGAACCTCTCTCCATGACATGCCGCAGGCATGCGGGAAACAGGTTCTACGGGACTGTCATACGAAACGGCGGCGTGCTTATAACATGCCGTGCATGAAAGGGTGATGAGATGCTCTGATGTGCGGGTAGAAAACAGCCCCACAGAGTAGTTGACGGCTAATCCGTGGGGCAGATATTGTTGGCAGTTTCAGTCGAAGTCAGGCAGAGTGATGGGGAAGATATCGCTGTGGCGATGTTCTCGCTGGATGACAGCCTTCATTTGGCTTACCACTTCAGGATGTGCTGCCGCCACATCGTTGTCTTCGTGCAGGTCGTCGGAAAGGCAGTAAAGATGAGGTACGCCTTTCTTCACCAACAGTTTCCAGTCGCCCATGCGCACGCCAATCTGGTCGGTCTCATGAAATTCCCAGTACAGGAACTCGTGCTCCTGTTGCATTTCGTCCCGCCCCAGTAAAGTGGGGGCAAATGATATCCCGTCGAAGCAGTCACCCTCCAGCTTTTTGTTGAGGTATTTATTGGGATATTTCTTGTCGCCAATCAGTTCGCAGAATGTGGGCATCACGTCGTAAAAGGCCAACTGATGGTCGTTCACCGTGCCAGCCTCCACGTGTCCGGGCCAGCGGACGATGAACGGGATGCGTATGCCGCCCTCGTAGCATTGGCGTTTCAGTCCGCGCAGTTTGCCGTCCCTTCCGAAAAATTCCGGGTCTGCGCCTCCTTCTTCATGAGGGCCGTTGTCACTGCTGAAGATGACCAGGGTGTTTTCGTCCAGTCCCTTTTCTTTCAGCTTGTCCAATATCTCCCCCACATAGGCGTCCAGGCGCGTAATCATACCGGCAAATTCGGCATGGGTATGCACCACGGGATTGTAACGCGACCCTTCGCTGCCGCCCCATGTCTTGTCGGTGAAGAATTGTTGCTTGTAAGCCTTCAGTATGGAATCGTTGGGCTGAGCCAATTCTGCATGTGGCAACGTATAGGTAAAGAAGCCATAGAACGGCTGGCTTCCGTCCTGCTTGTCCAGCCATTCCAGCGCTTTGCGGTGGATGATGTCAGCCGAATACTGTGTGCGCTTTTTGTAATCGTCGCCATACATGGGATAAAGGATATTTTCTTCCATCACCTCGCGCACCACGGCTGTGTCGCCCAGCGAGCGGCTGAAGCGGTTGAGGAAATTAGGGTAGTACAAATGAGCCTGAAACTGGCAGATATAGCCATAGTACTCATCCACTCCGCGCTTGTCGGGAGTAGATACCGAGCCTTCGTAACCACCGGCCCATTTGCCGAACATACCGGTGGTGTATCCATTCTGTTTCATCACCTCCGGCAGGATAATATGCTGCGGATCATAGGGTTCCTGCCCCACTATTGCATATTCCCTGTTGTTGCCATACATCACCTCTCCCTGCCAGTACTCTTTGTTACCTCGCACATGTCCGTGTCCCGAATGTTGCCCGGTCATCAGAGCGGCACGCGAGGGTGCGCTGACCGGACTTCCGGCGTATGCCTGCGTGAAACGCATCCCCTCTTCCGCCATGCGGTCGAGGTTGGGAGTGTGGATATATTTCTGTCCGTAACAGCCCAAATCCCCGTATCCCATGTCATCACACAGAATGAAGATGATGTTAGGCTTCTGGCCTTTATCAGCCGCACAGACGTTGGACGTGCAAAGCGAGGCAAGCATGCCGGCAGCAAACAGCGAAGTTTTGTTTCTTTTCATAATGAGATATAGTATTCAGTGAATAAGTTTAAGTAAATGAAAACTGCCTTAAAGGTAATCAAAACAGCGAGTACATCACTTTACCTAAAGGCAGCTTCTTTTAGATATTAACATTTTTACACAAAAGACGGATAAACTTACGCACTAATATACAGCCCTACGCTACAGGCAGCAATCATCGGGGCGGCAGCAGAGGCTGCCGGCTATCCCAACCTCCAGTCCCCTCAATTCGGCAAGTCCGCGGAGCCTCCCTATGCAGGAGTAACCGGGGTTCACACCTTCTTTGCGCAGGTCATCCACCATCTGGTGGCCGTGGTCGGGGCGGACAGGAATAGAGATACCCCGCCGCTGCTCCACTTCAAGCAGGGCACGCATCATGGCATACATATCTACATCGCCCTCAAGATGATTGGCCTCGTAGAAATTCCCCTCGTCATCGCGCCGGGTGCTGCGCAGGTGGACGAAGTTGATGCGGTCGCCAAACTCACGCATCATGGCCGGAAGGTCGTTGTCCGGCCTTACGCCGAGAGAGCCTGTACAGAGGCAGAGGCCGTTGGAGGGGTTGGGTACGCAGCCGACAAGCCGGCGGAAGTCTTCGGCCGTCGAGAGGATGCGCGGCAGTCCGAAGAGCGGGAATGGCGGGTCGTCGGGATGGATTACGAGGCTGATGCCGCAGTCGTCGGCTACAGGGCATACTTCGCGGAGGAAGGAGACGAGATTGTCGCGGAGGCGTGCGGCATCAATGTCTTTGTATCGCAGCAACTCGGCGCGGAAGCGGTCGAGGGTGAAGCTCTCCTCCGCCCCCGGAAGTCCGGCAAGGATATTGCGGGCCAGCTGTTCCCTTTCCCGTGTTTCCATCTGCGCGAAGCGTAGGCGGGCACGCTCTTTCTCTGCGCCGGCATATTCCTGTTCTGCCCCAGGACGTTTCAGAATAAAAAGGTCGAAAGCCATCATTGCGGCA
The DNA here is from genome assembly GCA_964651035.1 of uncultured Bacteroides sp. Classification (GTDB taxonomy): domain Bacteria; phylum Bacteroidota; class Bacteroidia; order Bacteroidales; family Bacteroidaceae; genus Bacteroides. The sequence goes on along the minus strand of CAZYVE010000002.1, from coordinate 116,321 downwards.
CGTTCGAAGCGGAGGGCAAGCGAATGGTCGGGAAGGCAGTAGGCAAGGTCGGTGCGGGTCCAGTCGAGCACGGGCATGAAGTTGTATGTGACACAGTGTATCCCGCAGGCGGCGAGATTCCGCAGGGTTTGCTTGTAGTTGCCTATGTATGTGCGGAAGTCGCCGGTACGGGTTTTGATATGTTCATGCACGGGAACGCTTTCCACGACGCTCCACGTCAGGCCGGCTTCGGCTATCAGCGCCTGCCGGGCACGTATTTCTTCAACCGGCCATACCGCGCCGTTCGGGATATGGTGCAGGGCATGCACTATGTCGGTGGCTCCTGCCTGGCGGACATCCCAGAGGGATACCGGGTCGGAAGGGCCGTACCAACGCCACGACTGTTTGCAAAGAATCATGATTACAGGCTGTTAAGTTTATATGGAGAAAGCATCGAAACCTCCGTCGACGACGGTGACCGTACCCGAAACGAAACGTGACGCGTCGCTTGCCAGCCATTGCAGCGTGCCGAGCAGGTCTTCCGGCTCGCCGAAGCGGCGGAAAGGGGTGTGGGCAAGTATCGCTTCGGCGCGCGGGGTCAGGCTGCCGTCCGGGTTGGTGAGCAGGGCACGGTTCTGTTCCGTAAGGAAGAAACCGGGGGCAATGGCATTTACACGTATGCCGCCGCCAAACTTCGTTGCCAGCTCGCCGCAAAGGTATTTGGTGAAGTTTACCACAGCAGCCTTGGCTGCCCCGTAACCGGCCACACGCGTAAGCGGACGGAGGGCTGCCTCAGAGGCGACGTTGATTATCGAGCCGCTACCCTGTTCCGCCATGGCGCGGGCGAATATCTGCGTGGGTATCACCGTGCCGAAGAGGTTCAGGTCGACAACCTGCCGCATCGCATCCAGGTCGAGGTCGAATATGGTCTTGTCCGGGGCTATGGTCGCTCCCGGCATATTCCCGCCCGCGCCATTGATAAGCACGTCGATTCGGCGGTAGCGGTTTAAAGTCTCCTGATAGATGCGCTCCATGTCATCCTGCACGACGACATCGCCCCGAAGGAAAAGCGCAGAGCCGCCGGCAAGGTTCACCGAGTCGGCCAAAGCCTTGCCGCGTCCTTCATTACGGCCCACCACAATGACGTTTGCCCCTTCTGAAGCGAAGTGGCGGACTATCGTTTTGCCGAGCACACCCGTGCCGCCTGTTATGACGACGGTCTTGCCCTTTACGGAAAAGAGATTATCCATAAGGCTGTATGTTTTTATTCGTTTGCTATCAATTTATACTTGGGAACCAAGGCTTTCATCACCGCCCATCCGGCCAGATAGGCTACGGAGCAGATGCAGAAGATAATGAAATAACCGGCAGGCTTGCCTACGAAGCCCATGAACTCCATCTGCACCCTGTCAGCATAGACGAAAAGCTGCCCGGCATTCATCTGCATAAGCATGGAGCTGACGCCTCCCGCCATGCCGCCTATGCCGGTGACGGTGGCCACTGCACTTTTGGGGAACATGTCGCTGACGGTCGTATAGATATTGGCCGACCATGACTGGTGCGCGGCGCAGCCTATACCTATTATAATAACGGAAAACCACGGGGATATAGTCCCCAAAGGCTGGGCAAACAGGACGAGAATCGGGACGAAGGCGAAGATGAGCATAGCCTTCATGCGCGCAGCGTAAGGATTGGAGCCGGAGCGGTTGATGAAGATTGTCGGCAGTTTACCTCCATATATCGATAGCATGGTTATGGCATAGAGAACGAATATCATGGCACTGCCCAAGCCTTCGGTCATCTTTATGCCGAACTGCGTGTTCAGGTAGGAAGGCGTCCAGAACAGGAAGAACCACCATACACCGTCGGTCAGGAACTTGCCTAAAGCGAAAGCCCATGTCTGCCGATAGCAAAAGCAACGGAGCAAAGGCATCTTCTTCTCTTCCTGCCGGTTCTTGAGGAGTGCGGCCTCTATGTGTTTGTCCTGCTGGATGTAATCCAATTCGGCCTTGTTAACGAACCGGCTCTTCTCCGGTGCGTTGTACATGAACACCCAGAAGCCCATCCATACAAAACCGAGCACGCCGATGATGACGAATGCCAGCTCCCACCCTACGGCTTTGGCTATGTGCGGTATGGATAAAGGTGCGACCAATGCCCCGATTGAAGCTCCCGCATTGAAAATGGAGGTTGCAAAGGCGCGGTCGCGCTTAGGAAAGTATTCGGCCGTGACCTTCACTGCAACGGGGAAGTAACCCGCCTCCCCGATGGCAAGCACGCAACGTGCCGCTATGAAGAAGTACATGCTGACGGTAGAGATAACGACAGCCATGTCGCCCGTTGCCGCGAGCAGCTGGGCCTTGCTCTCCAACCCTACACAAGATTCTGTGGCCATGCCGCATAAGGCGTGCAGGCATGCTCCGGCAGACCAGATGCCGATAGACCACAGGTAGCCTTTCTTTGTCCCCAACCAGTCGATGAGCCGTCCGGCAAAAAGCATCCCTATTGCATAGACAATGGAGAAAGTGGCTGTCACAATGCCGTAGTGTGCCTCGTTCCAATGGAATTCCGGTTTGATGAATTCATCCCAAGTCAACGACAGGACCTGGCGGTCGAGGTAATTAATCATCAGTGCCAGGAACATCATTATGCAGATGGTCCAGCGATAATTAGTCATCTTATCCATATCCGTTGTGTGTAATTATGGTTATCCAGCCTTGTATTTCTTGACGATTTCCAAACACTTTCTGCACCTGTCCGTGATTGCGGTCCAGTTCTCTTCCGCTATATCTTCCCTGGGAAACAGTTTTGAGCCCATGCCTACACAGGCAACGCCCGATTCAATCCACGCTTTCAGGTTTTCTTCCTCAGGCTCCACTGCCCCGGTGGCCATAAGCATCGACCAAGGAAGAGGAGCCTTGATGTTCTTGACGAAAGAAGGCCCGCCTACATTCCCCGCCGGGAATATCTTGACCAGGTCGCAACCGAGTTCCTGTGCCATGCCGACTTCGGTCACGGAGCCGCAGCCAGGCGTGTAAGGCACGAGATGGCGGTTGCAGAGGCGCGCCACGTCCTGATTCAGATACGGGCCGACGATAAAGTCCGCCCCGTATTGGATATACAAGGCTGCAGTGGGGGCGTCGATGACAGTGCCTGCCCCCAGTATCAGTTCCGGGCAATGCCTGCGGACATACTTCATTACGGAATTAAAGACTTCGAGTGCAAAGTCGCCCCGGTTGGTGAACTCGAATGCCCGTATGCCTCCTTCGTAGCAGGCCTGCACTACGCGGCAAGCCGTGTCGGCATCAGCATGGTAGAAGACGGGTACTATGCCCGTCACGGCTATGGTCTGCAAAGTCTGTAGCTTGGTGAACCGGCTCATGCAAATAGTATTTTGATGTGAATATTATCGGGATACACGCCCGGAAGCATCGCCTTTCATCAGGCTTTCCACTTCCGCCACGCTCACCTGGTTATAATCTCCGTAGATGGTGTGTTTCAGGCAGGATGCCGCAGCCGCGAAATCAAGGGCACGCCGGTCGTCTCCGGGATATGCCGTCAGCCCGTACAGCAATCCGCCCATGAAGGCGTCGCCTCCGCCCACGCGGTCCACTATGTGGGTGATGTCATAGCGTGGAGAGCGGTAGAGCGTTACGCCATCATACAATACCCCTCCCCAAGTGTTATGGTTAGCGTTTATGGAGCCACGCAGCGTGATGACTATCCGTCCTGCCCGCGGGAAGCGTTGCTTCAGCTGCCGGCACACACTCTCAAAGCGGGCCTCATCAATCTCCCCTCCTGTTCTTGTCACGTCAAAGCCGCCTTCGGGCTTAATGCCGAACACCTTCTCGGCATCTTCTTCATTCCCGAGGATGAGGTCACAACCGGCTACCAGCCCGGGCATGACTTCGGATGCGTCTTTGCCGTACTTCCAAAGATTCTTGCGGTAGTTCAAGTCGCACGAAACCGGTACGCCCATACGTATGGCGCAGCCGATGGCTTCACGGCAGGCCTCCGCCGCCCCCTGGCTGATGGCAGGAGTAATGCCCGTCCAATGAAACCAGGAGGCTCCGTCCAGTATGCCTTCCCAGTCTATCATTCCCGGCTCTATCTCGGCCATTGCCGAATGGGCACGGTCGTATATCACCTTGCTCGGGCGGGCCACGGCTCCCGTCTCCAGGAAATATATGCCCATACGCTCTCCTCCGCGAAGCACGTAGCCTGTATCTACCCCGTGACGGTGCAGGTCGTTCAGGCAGGCATCCGCAATGTCATTCTGCGGCAGGCGGGTTACAAACCGGGCTTCTATCCCATAGTGTGCCAGAGACACAGCGACATTCGCCTCGCCTCCCCCAAACGTCGCATTCAGGCTGTCCGTTTGCCCGAAGCGCAGATATCCTGGAGCGGCAAGGCGTAGCATCACCTCGCCGAAAGTTACAATCCTTTTCATCCTTGAAATCACATGAAGTTAAAATATCGTTTCGCGTTATAGTAGCAAATGTCTGCCACCATTTGTTTTATGAAATCCATTTCGCCGGCCGGCAGCCTGCCCGACGCGATGTCCTCCCCGATGAGGCTGCACAGTATCCTGCGGAAATATTCATGCCGGGGATAAGAAAGGAAGCTGCGCGAGTCGGTCAGCATGCCTATGAACCTGCCCAGCAATCCCATTGCCGAGAGGGTATTGAGCTGCTTCCGGATGCCGTCTTCCTGGTCAAGGAACCACCACGCGGCACCAAGCTGCATCTTGCCGGGGAAAGAGCCGTCGTTGAACGTATAAGCCATTGTGGCCAGGACCTCGTTGTCTTTCGGGTTCAAACTGTAGAGAATGGTCTTTGCCAGTTTGCCCTCACGGTCGAGGCGGTCGAAGAAACGGTGGCCGGCAGCTGCGCAGTTTACCTCCAATATGGCGTCGAAGCCAGTGTCGGGGCCTATTGCATTGAACATCCTCGTGCAGTTGTCGCGTATCACGCTGATGTGATACTGCTGTGCCCAGCCCTGCCCGGCATCCATCACAGCAAGGTCGTGCAACAGTGCGCTTTTGTATTTGCGGGCTTCTTCAGCACCCAGAGCCTTGCCCGAGAGCAGGCGTGTGAAAGCATTTTCTATTTCACTGCCGGTATAATCATCCGCATAGAAGTTGTCCAGACCGTGGTCGGAAAGGCGGCAGCCCAATTCGGAGAATACGGCCTGCCGTCTCTCCAGGGCATCGAGCAAATCGCGGTAGGAACGGATTTCCATTCCGGCAGCCTCAGACAGGCGGCCTATATACATGATGTATTGTGACGGGTTCCCGATAGCAAACAGCTTGTCCGGGCGCCATGCCGGATAGACTTTTGTTTGCAGGTTAGCGTCGCTTGCCATCTGCCTGTGGTATTCAAGGGAGTCTGCGGGGTCGTCGGTGGTGCATACCACCTCGACATTGCATTTCCGGAGCAGAGCCTGCGTACGGAATTCATCCGTCTGCAGCAATTCGTTGCAGGCATTGTAAATGCCGGGTGCGGTTTCCGGCTTCAACAGCGTATCGATGCCGAAGATGCGGCTGAGTTCAAGATGCGTCCAATGGTAAAGAGGGTTTCTCATTGTGTAGGGTACGGTTGCCGCCCAGGCCTCAAACTTCTCATAGTCGCTCTTCGTCCCCGTGATATAATCCTCCGGGATGCCGTTCCCGCGCATGGCACGCCACTTATAATGGTCTCCGGCGAGCCATACCTCCGAGAGGTTGCGGAACATGTGATTCCCCGCAATCAGCTCCGGACTGAGGTGGCAATGGTAATCGATGACAGGCAGGTGTTCCGCACTTTCATGGTATAGTTCTCTGGCATAATCGTTTGCCAGCATGAAATCTTCATGGATAAACATACTTGTGTGATAGTTTGTCCGTTTATTGCATTTGATTTAATCGGGAACAAATATACAAGAAAAAACAACAAAACAAACTGCGGAGGCATAATATTTCGACATTGCCGGCAACATGTTTGGATATGTCCGAAAATTTTACGAATATTGCATACATATTGTGCATGCAGACGGGAATCCTTCATCCGTCTAATCCTGCTGACCGCATATACATATTATTATATATATTTTATGAAGACACAATTTTACCTGCTGTTTCTGGCAGCACTTTTATTCCTGCCCGCAAAGGCAGACGCCGAGAACAACAACAAACCATTTGTGATTCCCGAATTGCAGGAGTGGGAAGGGAGTAAAGGTTTCTTTACACCGACGGAGACCTCCCGCATCGTCTATACGGGCAAAGACCCTGATGCCGCGCGTGTCGCCCGGCAATTTGCCGAAGACTACAGACTGATGTTCGGACGGCAGATGCAGGTCGTAGAGGGACGTGCAGCAGCCGGCGACTTCGTGTTGTCGCTCACTCCCGACAAACGGCTGGGCGAAGAGGGATACAGCCTGAAGGTGACAGACCGCGTCACGCTCTCCGCACCGAAAGGCAAAGGGCTGTTTTGGGGCACGAGGACGCTGCTCCAGCTGTCGGAACAGCGTAGCGACAGGGCACTCCCGAAAGGGAGCGCGCGCGATTATCCGGATTATGACATACGCGGCTTTATGTTAGATTGCGGGCGCAAGTACATTCCAATGAAAATGCTGCGCGATTATGTCAGAATCATGGCCTATTACAAGATGAACACATTTCAAATACACCTTAACGACAACGGGTTCAAACAGTTTTTCGGTCACGACTGGGGCAGAACGTATGCCGCCTTCCGCCTGGAATGCGAAACCTTCCCGGGACTGACAGCACGCGACGGTTATTACACGAAAAAAGAATTCATCGACCTGCAACTGCTGGCAGACAGTCTGGGGGTGGAAATCATTCCCGAAATCGATGTTCCGGCACATTCGCTCGCACTGACCCACTATAAGCCGGAAATCGGCAGCCGGGAATACGGCATGGACCATCTCGACCTGTTCAACCCGGAGACATACGAATTCGTGGACGCGCTTTTCCGCGAATATCTGGAAGGGAGCCAACCCGTTTTCAGGGGCAAACGGGTGCATATCGGCACGGACGAATATTCGAACAAGAAACAGGACGTGGTTGAAAAATTCCGTGCCTTTACCGACCATTACATACGCTTCGTCGAGAGCTTCGGGAAGCAGGCCTGCGTCTGGGGCGCACTGACGCACGCCAAAGGCTCGACACCGGTAAAGTCGGAAAATGTGCTGATGAATGCGTGGTATAACGGATATGCCGAACCGCGCGAAATGATCAGACAGGGATACGACCTGGTCAGCATCCCTGACGGCTATCTCTATATCGTACCTGCCGCCGGTTATTATTATGATTACCTGAACACCCGGATGCTATATGAGCAATGGACGCCCGCACACGTAGGGAAAGAGGTGTTCGATGAGAAAGACCCGCACATCAAAGGCGGCATGTTTGCCGTCTGGAACGACCATGCCGGCAACGGAATCAGCACAAAAGACATCCATTACCGTGCGTTTCCCGCCATGCAGACCCTGGCGGTCAAGATGTGGACAGGCAAAGACTGCACGGTTCCTTTCGAGGTATTCGACAGCTGCCGCCTTGCCGTCAGCGAAGCTCCGGGCGTAAACTTCGCCGGACGTGCCGGATTGTCGCCCCGCACCGTTTATAACCTGGAGGCACTGCAACCCGGCATGCAGACAGGCCTACGCGAGATAGGCTACCAATATACCGTATCATTCGACATCCAGGCCACCCCGGAAGAAAAAGGGACTGCCCTGTTCCGCTCGCCGGATGCCGTCTTTTATCTTTCCGACCCCATTTCAGGCAAACTGGGATTCGCCCGCGACGGCTATCTGAACACATTCGAATATCAGTTTTATCCTGACGAACGCGCTTCGGTCAGCATCGTAGGCGACGAGCAGTCGACCAGCCTGTACATCGACGGCAAGCTGAAAGAGAAAATGGAGCGGAAGAGGCTCTATTTCAACGGAGGCAAGGATTCCATGAACTACGTCCGCACACTGGTGTTCCCGCTTGAAAAAGCAGGCGATTTCAAGAGCCGTATCCGGAATGTAGAAGTATTGAACTATTGCAAACCGGATGTAGAAGAATAGGCCATCACATACGAGCAAGCCATACCAACAGAAGGGGCCTCACATCTGGTACCCGGACAGCCTTTTCTCGGCCAGGGCTTCATATTTCGTACCCGGACGCCCATAGTTGGCATACGGATGGATGGAGATTCCGCCGCGTGGAGTGAAAAAGCCTGTCACCTCGATGTACTTGGGCTCCATCAGCCTGACGAGGTCTTTCATAATCACATTCACGCAATCTTCATGGAAGGCACCGTGGTTGCGGAAGCTGAAAAGGTACAGCTTCAGGCTTTTGCTTTCCACCATTTTCATGTCAGGTATGTAGCTGATGCGTATCTCGGCAAAGTCGGGCTGACCTGTTATCGGGCACAGGCTGGTGAACTCCGGACAGTTGAAACATACCCAATAATCATTTTCCGGATGCTTGTTGTCGAATGTTTCCAGTACTTCGGGGGCATAGTCCTGCCTGTACTCCGTCTTATGGCCCAATGCCGACAGTTGTGCTCTCAATTCCTTGTTTTCCATATCACATGTTCCTTGTCAAAAGATATTTTTCCAGTCCTTCACGGCGCAACTTGCAAGCCGGGCAGTGGCCGCAACCGTCGCCCTGTATGCCATTGTAGCACGTCATGGTGTCGCGGCGCACGATATCCAGCACGCCCAGCTCATCGGCCAAGGCCCATGTCTCGGCTTTGTCCCGCCACATCAGCGGGGTGTGGAGCACGAACTGGGTGTCCATAGCCAGGTCGAGCGTCACGTTAAGCGATTTGATGAATGAGTCCCTGCAGTCCGGATAGCCGCTGTAATCGGTCTGCGACACACCCGTGACGATATGCCGTATGCCACGCTCGCGGGCATATACAGCTGCAATGCTCAGGAAAAACAGGTTGCGTCCGGGGACGAAAGTGTTGGGGAAAGACTTCCCGTCAGGTATCTGTTCGTCCATCGGGATGCTATTGTCGGTCAGGGCATTGTCAGCCAGCCTGCCTATGAGCGGGACTTCCATTGCTTCGAATGGGACGCCAGCCTTGCGGGCAATCTCCCGCGCCAGCCCCACTTCTTTCTCATGTTTCTGCCCGTAAAGGAAACTCAGGGCACGCACGGCTTTAAACTCGCGCTTTGCCCAGAACAGGCAGGTGGTCGAATCCTGCCCACCGCTGAAGACGACCAGTGATGTTTCATTAATCATGTCCACATATAATTTTATAGAAACCGGTCAGGAAGGGAAGGAACTTTGCGGAAATCTGCTACAGTTCCCTGATTTTCCAGATATTGTACGAGATACCATTGTCGTACACGTCGCTGCCGTCCACCTTCTTGATATACTTGACGACGTGCATGGTGAGTGGCAGGACAATAACCTCGTACAGAGACTTGAGCAGTATCTGCAACGCCATCATCGGAACAAGGTTTTCCCACGCAATGATACCTCCGAAGGCAATGGGGAAGAACAGCAGCGAGTCGGCAGTCTCCCCGACCACGGTGGAGGCTATGGCACGGTACGCAAAGCGGCGTCCATGGTTCTTCAGCTTCATGCGGCTCATCACATAGGCATTGAGGAACGAACCGGCAAGGAATGCCATCAGGCTGGCAGCCACGATGCGCGGAGCCATGCCGAACACAAAGTTGAAGTGCTCGCCTCCCTGCCAGAAAGGTGCTGCGGGCAGAGCGACGGCCATAAGCCCCAGCGTCACCACGAAGAAGTTCATGGCAAAGCCGCTCCAGATGATGAGACGGGCCTTGCGGAAGCCCCACACTTCCGATATGCAGTCGTTGATGATGTAAGAGATGGGGAAAACCAGCAGGCCGGCAGTGACATTGAGGCCGCAGATGCTGATGACTTTTGTCTCGAGGAGGTTTGCCGCAACAAGGCATACATTGAACACGATGCCAAGCAGCATGAAAGGTACGGATACGTTGTTCTGTTTCATTGTTCCTGTTTTTTACGTGGTTGTCCTGGAATACACGGAGGGAAGCGCCGGCAAAGCCGCGCCCCCACTCAATCCAACAAAATCGCAGCAAAGGTACGTCAAGTTTTTGGATTAGGCAATATGTATATGCCGACTCCTGCCCCACGGTCATGACCCGATAAGGCAGGAGCCTGGCGATTACTGCTCATCCATCAATATCTCCAGCATCTTGCATGCCGATTTTGCCACCGGCGTTCCCGGGCCGAAGATGGCAGCCACTCCGGCCTTGTACAGGAAGTCGTAATCCTGCGGTGGAATCACTCCTCCGGCAAACACCACGATATCCTCGCGCCCCAGCTTCTTCAGCTCTTCCATCAGCTGCGGGATAAGCGTCTTATGCCCTGCGGCCAGGGATGATACCCCGACGGCATGCACGTCGTTCTCCACAGCCTCGCGTGCCGCTTCGGCCGGTGTCTGGAACAGCGGCCCCATGTCAACATCGAAACCGCAGTCCGCATATCCCGTTGCCACTACTTTGGCTCCACGGTCGTGCCCGTCCTGTCCCATCTTGGCTATCATTATTCGCGGTTGGCGTCCTTCTTTCCTTGCAAACTCCTCGCACATCCGGCATGCCTTGTCAAAGTCTGCATCGTTTTTGCTTTCTGATGAATACACTCCTGATATGGTTCTTATTACAGCTTTATAACGTCCTACTATTTTCTCGCATGCGGATGAAATCTCACCCAGGGTGGCGCGCACCCGTGCAGCCTCCACTGCCAGCTCCAGCAGATTGCCCTTGCCTGTCCGGGCACACTCGGTGATGGCATCGAGCGCCTTGTCGACCTCGGCCTGGTTGCGCGAAGCCTTCAGTTTGGCAAGGTTCTCCAACTGTTCGTTGCGCACGGCAGTATTGTCAATCTCAAGAATGTCTATCGGCGCCTCCTTCTCCAGGCAATACTTGTTGACACCCACGATGGTCTGCGCCCCGCTGTCTATCCGGGCTTGCGTGCGTGCAGCCGCCTCTTCTATCCGCATCTTGGGCAGCCCTGTCTCTATTGCTTTGGCCATTCCGCCCAGCTTTTCTATCTCCAGTATATGCTCCCATGCCTTGCGGGCTATCTCGTCGGTCAGAGATTCCACATAGTAAGAGCCTGCCCATGGGTCTACGTTCTTGCATATATACGTCTCTTCCTGGATATATATCTGAGTGTTGCGCGCGATGCGTGCCGAGAAGTCGGTTGGCAGAGCTATTGCCTCGTCCAGGGCGTTGGTATGTAGAGACTGCGTATGTCCCAGCGCAGCCGCCATGGCCTCTATGCATGTACGTCCCACGTTGTTGAAGGGATCCTGTTCCGTCAGAGACCAGCCCGAAGTCTGCGAATGCGTGCGCAGAGCCAGTGATTTGGGATTTTTCGGGTTGAACTGCTTCACAATCTTGGCCCACAGCATACGTGCCGCACGCATCTTGGCTATCTCCATGAAGTGGTTGGTTCCGATGGCCCAGAAGAAGGAAAGGCGTGGTGCAAAAGCGTCGATGTCCAGTCCGGCCTTCACCCCGGCACGCAGATATTCCAGTCCGTCGGCCAGGGTATATGCCAGCTCAATGTCGGCCGTGGCCCCGGCTTCCTGCATGTGGTAGCCCGATATAGAGATAGAGTTGAACTTGGGCATCTTCTGCGAGGTGTACTCGAAGATGTCAGAGATAATCTTCATCGAAAATGCCGGCGGATATATATAAGTGTTCCGCACCATGAACTCCTTCAGTATGTCGTTCTGTATGGTACCTGCCATCTCCTCCAACCTGGCTCCCTGCTCCAGTCCGGCGTTGATGTAGAAAGCCATTATGGGCAACACGGCCCCGTTCATGGTCATGGATACCGACATCTTGTTAAGAGGTATGCCGTCAAAGAGCACCTTCATGTTCTCCAGCGAGCAGATAGACACTCCAGCCTTGCCGACGTCGCCCACCACCCGTTCGTTATCGGGGTCGTAGCCGCGGTGCGTGGCCAGGTCGAAAGCGACGGACAGTCCTTTCTGTCCGCTTGCCAGATTACGGCGGTAGAATGCATTCGACTCTTCGGCCGTCGAGAATCCCGCATACTGGCGGATGGTCCAAGGGCGGAAAACGTACATCATGGAATAAGGGCCGCGCAAATACGGAGGAATACCCGCCGCATAATCCAGATGTTCCATACCCTCAAGGTCTTCTTTGGTATAAACCGGTTTTACGTCTATGTGTTCCGGAGTTTTCCAGTCGGCATGAATGCCGTTGGTCTTTTGCCACTCAGCCCCGTCGGCGGGCTTGAAGCCGGCATATATATCTATGTTTTTAAAATCTTTTCTCATCTGTTACTTCAATAATTTAGCGTTGTATTCCTTTAATGTCTCCAATACATTGACGCGCACATGTATAAAGTTCTCTATGCCGGCAGCTTTCAGCTGGTCCATGCAGGCGGGAGCACCGGCCACTATAAACATGGCACGCCCGGCCAGAGCCTGGTATGCAGGGATGGCATACTCGGCATATTCGTCATCGCTGGAGCATATCACCACGATGTCAGCCTTGGCGGCAACGGCCGCGTCCACACCCTCCTGCACCGTCGGGAAGCCCAGGTTGTCGATGACCTCATAACCGGCGCAAGCCAGGAAGTTGCATGAGAACTGCGCCCGTGCCTGCCTCATAGCCAGGTTGCCGATGGTGAGCATGAAAGCCTTGGGGCGTTTGCCCGAAGCCTCCGTTTCCAGGCGGAGCGCCTCAAACTCACTCGCCGCACGGTCGGAATCAAGCGTGGCAAACTCTTTCTCGCAACAGCCATGCCCTGCGCCGCCGCAGCAGCATACAGCATCGAGAGGGCGCTTGTCTCCGGCCAGCTCCGTGAAGTTGGGATACTGGTTTGTGCCGAGCAATATCTCCTTGCGCCTGGCCACCGCCTCATGGCGTGCCTTGTTGCTGGCGTTGACAGCCTCCTGCACTTTGTTCTCCTTTATCATGGCGCAGAGTCCGCCTCCATCTTCCACGGAGAGGAACAGCTCCCAGGCCTGACGGGCGATGGAGGCTGTGAGGTTCTCAATATAATAAGAGCCTGCGGCGGGGTCTACCACCTTATCGAAATGCGACTCTTCGCGGAGCAACAGCTGCTGGTTGCGTGCCAGACGTTCGGAGAAGTCGTTAGGAGCCGCGTATGCCTTGTCGAAGGGAACCACTGTCATTGACTCGACCCCTCCCAATGCCGCGCTCATGGCCTCGGTCTGCGTGCGGAGCAGGTTGACATAAGCGTCGAACACGGTGAGGTTGAAGGAAGTGGTCTCGGCATGCACATGCATGCGGGCGGCAGACTTGCTGTCGTCCTGCGAGAGATACTGCTCCACGATGTCGGCCCACAGCATGCGGGCGGCACGGAATTTTGCTATCTCCATGAAGTAATTGGAAGAAATGCCGAAGTTGAACTTGATTTTCCCGGCGACTTCGGCAGCCGGCACACCGGCCGAGGTAAGCAGGTGCATATACTCATTCCCCCATGCGAGGGCATACCCCAGCTCCTGATAGATGTACGAGCCGGCATTGTTGAGCAGCAAAGCTCCTACGCCCAGCACTTTGTAGCCCGGCAGTGGCGCCGTGGCCGAAAGCAGCTCCACGGCGGTAGCGGCAATGTCGACGGGCTGCCTGCCGGAGGTGAGCATCCTCCCCACAGGGTCGAAGTCGATGGAGCCGCAGAGTTTCGGGAGTTCGTATCCTTTCCTGCGGAAATAATCCACGAGCAGGACTGCAAGTTCCACCGCATGCCCCGGGCAGATGCTGAAGTTAAGCTCCACCTTGCCGGCATCGATGCCTTCGAGCAGCGTGTCCACGTAATCGGCGCACACATCCCTGCCCCTCATCCTGAAGCCCAACGAATCCACGCCACGGCGCAACACATCGAGAGCCTTGGCATTTGCCTCTCCGGCGTCGTCCACAGCGATGTCCTGGCGTATCAGCCACCCGTTGTCATCCTTCTTGTTTCCCCGCAGGTAAGGGAATTCTCCGGGGAGGGCATCTGTCGTCTTCAGCCCCTCCAGGTCTTCCCTGCAATAGAAAGGCTTTACTTTAAATCCTTCGTTTGTCCTCCATACAAGTTTTTTCTCAAAATCGGCGCCCTTGAGGTCTGCCGTAATCTTTTCCATCCAGGCTTCTGTACTGACCGGAGGAAAGTCCGAGAAGAGTTTTTCTTTGTTTTCTGCCATAGTTTATTTCTTATGTAAGGTTCCTGTCTTTTTGCTATTTACCCAGCGTGCAAAGATACGGAATTAGCTTACAAAGCGTATATATCGCGAATATTTTTTTGCAATAAGACCCACAGCATATCAACGTTTGCGTGGCTGAGACGGACAATCAAACTGTCACCCCTACATGTACGGCATGTTGCAGGCCCGCCGCCGTTGCGTGCTACAGCTCCGTAGAACCTGTCCCCCGCATGCCTGCGACATACGTTGCCGGCAGATTGCCGGGCGAAAGAGCCTCCCCTGACTTTCAAACAGCACAATTAAAAGATTTTAAGAATTGAAAGTGGGGGGGGGGAGGTAAAAGAATATCCAGAATGTCGATATATCTTTGCATTAGCAAAATATTAAGTATAGAATCATTAAGAAGAACCTATGGAATCATTAAAAAAAAGAGCCATTGTTAATTTTATGGCATTGTGTATGCTGTTGTGTTTTGCCTGTAGTGATAATACAAATGAAGACTGGTCTGAGATTGTAAATTTGTATGTATCAAATGAATTGGCTGATTATACTCCTTGGGGGGCTCCGGAGGAAGCTCAACCATTGAAAGGTATGAAGGTAAAGGAAAATGAGAATGATGATTGGTTTGTCATTCCTATAGGAGCTATTGAGGGATTTTCTTATGAGGAAGGATATTTTTACCTCTTGAAAATCGAGAAAACTCACTTTGCTAATCCTGCTTCTGACGGGATGAATATGAAATATAAACTTATAGATATTCTTTCGAAAGAGTAAACTAACGTCAGTTCGACGGATTCAGAACAATGCAAGCTGCGTGTCAATGTTATGAGAACTATTGACACACAGCTTCTTAGAAAAACAGCAGTACGCGGCGCTCATCTGAAAAAATGTGGTCGTATCCTTTCATTCCTATAAAATCTTCACGAAATGAAGGAGACCAATTTTGATATGCACCGTTTCATAGCTCGATTTCTTGTTTTATGATTTGAACCGGACCAAGCAAACCTGCCGGATACAACGGCGAGTCGGCTTGGAAATAGTGCCATAGACTAAATGTCTTGCGCTCTTTGACCGGTCTCGATTCACCCTTCAGGAACCATTCCGGGAAAGCCTTCATGGCACGTCCTTCCTCGCCACGACTCGGCGCATATTCGAAATCCGCAGGATATTGTTCGTCTCCAATCAACCGGTTCGCCCAATTGTTCGTGACATATATTGACAGCGTATTCCTGCCAGGACGCAGATATTCAGTTACATCAACGTTGTAGGGTTCCGACCATAAAACCCCGACCGTCTTGCCGTTTATCTCCATCTCCGCGATATCGTGTAATTCTCCCAGATCTATGACGATGCGTCTGTTGGGGGCGATATCTTCCGGGTGAACAGTTATATTCTTATTGTATTTGGCAGTCCCTGAAAAATATTTCAGCTTTGTATCTTTTTGTTTGCTCCAATCAATCAGATTTCGCAATTTACGTCGGAATGGCTTATCCAGTTTGGGCTGAAAGTCAACGTCCCAATTCCCTGAAACAATGTCTCTCGTCTCTTTCACCACTTTGAATTCGGATAATGTATTATATGATCTCGCTATATGCGGGAATACAACTATCATTGCCCCATCTTTTGCAAGGTTTAATGTGACGTGAATAGAATCGTTGCGCTGCTCCCAATGTGATGATGCGGTTATAGTCCCTTTATATGGGTCCCACAGTTCCGGACTGCCTGTCGTGACGGGAAAAGAATATATCTCCTGAGTGGTGTCGGTCATGTTGGTAACGAAAAAAATATCGGCTTCAGGAGTCCGGCGATGAGCCATGTAACTGCCGGTGGGAACATAACTGCCTTGTTGCAGCATCATCTGACAGCGTGCCATGTATGTGAAAAAAGCCTTTCCGGGCTCATACCATGTCTGAAAACGTCCGAAATGTGAACCCCACCAACCCATTCCCATGCCCGGCTGATATTTGTCATCGAATGGTTGGTGAACCCAATGGTGTAGAAAATACAGATTGTAACCGCATGCATATCCTCCGTTGACGGTATGTTTCAATGAAGCCGGATCCTCGATGTACCGACTGAATATTGGCGAACCTGTCAGCGCTTCTGCCGCAACAATGCGTTTACTGAAATCTGCTGCTGCCCGCAATATGTACGGATTGCTGTTGACCATTGTCTCCGACGACCAAAATTCACCGACCGGTATGTCTGCAATCATTGCTCCCTCGTATGTACTGAATGGACCTCCGTACGGTTCCCAGTAAAAATCCAATCCGTTATTGTGCAACATCTCCTTGGCTGTCTGCCATCCGTTATCGATGTACAGCCTGTTTACTACATTGTCATAATCTTTTATGAATGTCTGGAATTCAGGCATGTCCGTGCTTAATTTCGAGTTTCTGAATACGCTGAACCGATACTCCAGTTGCTTTTTAGTCTTGAACTGATACAATGCTATCCAAGGAATCGGATCGTAGCCTTTCAGTCGAATGAACTCCTCTCTGAAAGTTCCCGTCCAATTTTGATATCCGGCTTCATAACTGTCTACCCATATATACGAAAAAGTATTCCCAAAATATTCCCCTATGTGCTCTTTGAGAGGATTCAATAAGTTTTCCCAATAATATACGTTGTCTTCACGGCTCATTTTGTCGACTTCCAGCGCTTTGCCTATGATATCGTCAGGCAGTGGGTGCGGGTGTCCCATGGTAGGTGCGCACACATATCGGTAGAGTGTCCATTCTCCTTCAGGGGCGTTCCAACGCAAATGTCCGAGAGTATCCATTAAGGCGGATAAGTCCACTATGTCTTCGACTGTTATATCTTCTTTATCCGGAACTGCAATGACAGCTACATCCCAATATTTGGAGGCTTTCCACGGTTTATAGTCCACCGTATATTTAGAATCATAGCCGGTGAATTCAGGCAACTCCGGCAGAGGCAAAATCATGTCTGTTTCGCCCATGCCTCCCTTTATCTCAATTTTGCTGCTTATCAATGCTTTCATACCCCTCTCCTCATCAATCCAGGGGCCTCCTGTCAGTGAATATCCGGGCGTCCCGTGCAGACCTATTTTCAGTCCCAAACGTTTGGCTTCTTTCATTGTGTGCTGCATAGCTTCCCAATACGCCGCACTGCGATATGTCTGCTCCGGCCAAGGGTTGTTTCCAATTGGGTAGTGCGACTCTTGTACTGAGGAGGTTATATTGAAAATGGTTGCTCCGCCAATGCCGGCTTCTTTCATTGCTTCAAGGTCTTTGGTGATACCCTCTTTGCTGAAATTAGGCCCCATCCAATGCCACCATACGTGAGGCCCGTACTCTATGCCAGGATTTTGGAATTTACTTGCCAGCGTCTGCAAGGTTTCCGCATTGTAGTTTTGTCCATGCACGCTATTGAAAAATATTATTGCAACAACGGTAATAGCAAGGAGGAATTTGAGATTGGCTGATTTCCGGGAAATATTATTCATGTCGCATTCTTTTTGATGGGTTTAAAGCATTGATATATGGAGACCCCTGCAAAAGTCCATTTTGCATCCAAATCACAAAATATCATATACTGATTATCAGAAAGTTCGCCAATTGACGTTCTGTTTTGGAACAGTTTTGCAGAGGTCTCACATGACAGGCTTGTCGGATGATGTGCTATAGCTTAATTTTCAAGGTATTGAATGATTGAGCCTTGAGTTTCGGCGCAATGCATAAGTCTCCTATTCTGATTGTTTTGACTGTATCTGATTCACTTTCATTACGCACTACGATGATTATGCTGTTGTCCGGATTGCAGAATGCCAAAACATCTGAAAATTCTCCTGTTACATCCAGCTTTTTTGCTCCAGGCATAATATAATGGCTGAAATGTTTCATAAGGTAGTATTCGTATGTATATGCAAATGTATGGTTGTCAGGATCTACCGTGACCAATGAATTTTGCCTCCAACCCCAACGGCTCATGCCTCCTTTTTTGAGAGACGTGTTCCAATATTCATAAACACCTACCCCGTTGTTCAGATAGTGCTTCATTAAATCCCATGCATAATTGCACGCATTCCAGTCGTTCGCTCCGTTGCCGCATTCCTGCTCGGTTTGATATAGCGTCAATTCCGGATATTGTTTGTGTATTGCTCCGATAGAATATTTGCCGGCCCACTGAAAACCTACACCTGAAATGTATTTTTTTGTTATCGGATCGTTGAGAACTGTTTCGACCATTTTGGGGTCGGGACGTTCCATTGTACCGAACATGACCTGCACGTTCAATGAATCCATTCGCGGACCAAGATAATCACGTATGAATCTGTTTAGGCCGTCAACTGTCCATGTGCAACTTGGAAAAGGTTGGCATGAATTGAATTCATTTTGCGGCATTACCATAAATATATCGATACCTTCATTGCGGTAGGCTTCGATAAATTTCTGGAAATATAATGCATACGACTCCATGTATTGAGGATCCTGGTTGAACATGTCGGTACCTTCTTTTCCCGTCTGTTCCGGTTTAATGTCAGTGTGAAACTCTTCTGCGAAGAACGATGACGGAATGCTGCATGCATAATGGCCGTTATTTTTCATCCACACTGGAGGAGACCACGGTGATGCCCATATTTTTATGTCTGGATTGTACTTCTTTGCATTTTTTATAAACGGAATAAGCGTCTCTTTGTCATTCTCTATAGAAAAATGTTCCAACGAAAAATCACCGGGTGTTTCATCGTACGAATACCAGTCTCTGGAAAAATCATTGGCTCCCAGTGGCATGCGACATATTGTGAAATTGGCTCCTATGCCAGGTTCAAACATTTCCCGCATTATTGATTCGCGGTCTGCGTCATTCAGCATACATAGCGACGTCCATCCCAACTCATTAAAACATGTGCCGAAACCATGGATGGTTTGCTGCGTCGCATTGAGGTCTATTAAAATATCATGGGTTGTGCGGTTTGTATAATCTATTGTTTGAGCATCCTGCTTTTCCCAAACTGAATCGGATATGGTGCTTATCCATTCTACAACAGGCTGCTTGGAGCACGCCGTAAACAGTATTGACAATGTTAAAATTGAAGTTAGTTTTTTCATGGCATTAATTTTTATTTTGTGTTGTTCTGGATGCAATTTAAGCAATTAATTGTATAAAAACAGTGTGATTGACAGATATTTTTCACTATTTATATTTGTTAACGTAAGCTCGATATAACCGAATAAATATTTTGCTGAGAATTAGGGAACATAGCGATAAAAGCATTAAATTTATAGCGATTACCAA
Source organism: uncultured Bacteroides sp. (assembly GCA_964651035.1). GTDB lineage: Bacteria > Bacteroidota > Bacteroidia > Bacteroidales > Bacteroidaceae > Bacteroides. The sequence continues at coordinate 96,900 of CAZYVE010000002.1, read as the reverse complement.
TATGTTCCCGGAGGATAAAGTTACGGAGATTTATTGTATGGCTGATGATTTTTGTAGGGGATTGCCAAAGTTCAGGGAAATATTCTATAACTTTGCTCACGGTGATCATAGCGGTTATTGTCCGTGATTCTTTGCATTTGGGCACTATAAAAGATACGACCATTTTCGCTAATCACCATTCCTAAAGACTTTTATAGTTCATCGAATTCACGTTAATATATTGTATTTTCAACCGACGGAACATTCTTTGCATATCATGAACACATGTAGGAAATTAGTCCCTTCACGGAGTATGATTGTTTATTCGCTTCTCATATCAGCAATCGTTGGATATGCCATTTACTATGCGTTTACCGAATGTAGCGTTTCAGTTAGAATCATTGCCGTAACAGCAGCACTGCTTATCGTACTGCCAATACTAAAGATGCCGGTAAAGATATATGAAGATGATGACAGAATACGAATCAAACAAGTTATAGGGGAAACAAGTTTTCTTAAAAAAGAGTATACTATAAATCGTATAACTGTCAAGAGTTTATTCTCTGTGCGCCTGTTTGCCACGTCTGTATTTTTACATTGGGGATATTTTTGGACAAAATCAATAGGAAATTTTTACGCATTATGCATAAACCCTTCCAATCTTATTATGCTGACTAAAAAATCTGACGGCTCCAAAATTGTTATCGATGCTCCATAAAAAATATGATTTGGCAAACTAACTCAAGTTATCTCTGTCCATGAAACAGTTGTAAGGACTGACATGACTTCATCATTTATTCATATCATATAAAACTCACTTTACATCTCGCGGCAACGCATCCTAAGCAGCTGCGGAACGGCTTCTACACATTTTTACAACGCATTCTGATAATTTAGTACTGATACCTGCCGTGTTTCAATAGTTTTTCCTATCTTTACGGGTTGTTCGGACACATACGGCCACAAACGGTGCGGATACCGGCTCCTGCATGAAGGCTACCATGCCCTGGAGGGTTCTGTAAGGCCGTTTCCGGCAACCTGAGACAGAAAAAAGAAAAAACAATATATATAATGAATTACAAATGGAACTACCTATCCATTACACCCGAGCAGGAAGCGGCAAGCCGGAAACTGGCACAGGCATTGCACATGAGCCCCGTGCTGTGCAGGTTGCTCGTAAGGAGAGGAATCACGGACGCTGCAAGCGCACACAAGTTCTTCCGCCCGCAGCTGCACGACCTGCACGACCCCTTCCTGATGAAAGACATGGACGTGGCCGTGGAGCGCCTGAACAGGGCAATGGGGAGGAAAGAAAGAATATTGGTTTATGGAGACTATGATGTGGACGGCACCACGGCCGTCTCGTTAGTGTACAAATTCATCCAGCAATACTACTCGAACATCGACTACTACATCCCCGACCGTTATGAAGAGGGCTACGGGGTATCGATGAAAGGGGTGGACTACGCTTACAGCACGGGGGTAAAGCTGATCATCGTGCTCGACTGCGGCATAAAGGCCGTCGAGGAGATAGCCTACGCCAGGGAGAAGGGTATCGACTTCATCATCTGCGACCACCACGTGCCCGACGAGACCCTGCCGCCGGCCGTGGCCATACTGAACGCAAAACGGTATGACAACACGTATCCCTACGAACACCTGTCGGGATGCGGGGTGGGATTCAAGTTCATGCAGGCGTTTGCGATAAGCAACGGCATAGCATTCCACCACCTCATACCGCTGCTCGACCTGGTGGCCGTCAGCATAGCCTCGGACATAGTGCCGATAATGGGCGAAAACCGCATACTGGCCTACCACGGACTCAAACAGCTGAACAACAACCCGAGCGTAGGACTCAAGGCGATAATAGACGTGTGCGGACTGACGGACAAGGATATCACGGTGAACGACATCATATTCAAAATCGGGCCGCGCATCAACGCATCCGGACGCATACAGAACGGCAAAGAGGCTGTGGACCTGCTGACCGACAAGAACCTGCAAAGCGCACTGGAAAAGGCTGACCGGATAAACAAATACAACGAAACCCGCAAGGATCTGGACAAGAACATGACCGAGGAGGCCAACCGTATAGTGGAGGAACTGGAGGACTTTGCCGACCGCCGCTCCATTGTGCTGTATAACGAGGCATGGCACAAGGGCGTCATCGGCATAGTGGCGTCGCGGCTGACGGAGGTGTACTACCGCCCCGCCGTGGTGCTTACACGGACCAACGACATGGCTACCGGCTCGGCACGGTCGGTATCGGGGTTCGACGTGTATAAGGCCATAGAACACTGCAGGGACCTGCTGGAGAACTTCGGGGGACATACGTATGCCGCAGGAATGTCGATGAAGGTGGGAAACGTACCCGCATTTACCGAACGCTTCGAGAAGTTCGTAACGGAGCATATACTGCCGGAACAGACACACGCCGTCATCGACATCAGCGCCGAAATCGACTTCAAGGACATTACGCAGAAATTCTTCAACGACCTGAAGAAGTTCAACCCCTTCGGCCCGGAAAATCCCAAACCGGTATTCTGCACACACCATGTATATGACTATGGCACAAGCAAGGTGGTGGGCAGAGACCAGGAGCACATCAAGCTGGAACTTGTGGACGACAACTCGGACAACGTGATGAACGGCATCGCCTTCGGGCAGAGCTCACACGTGCGCTACATCAAGACAAGACGCTCGTTCGACATCTGCTACACCATAGAAGAGAACAGCCACAAGCACGGAGACATACAGCTGCAGATAGAGGACATAAAACCGAACTGAGGGAACGGGGTTGGAAAATGGGGGAAAAGGAGAAAGCAAAAGATGCGTATGACACGGCTGCGGGAAACATGCCACCTGCCGGCGACGGGACGGAAGAAAAGCTCCTCAAACATTACTGGGGATACGACAGCTTCCGCGGCATACAGAAGGACATCATACGGAGCATAGCACGGGGGGACGACACCCTGGGACTGATGCCTACGGGAGGGGGAAAGTCCGTCACATTCCAGATACCGGCGTTGATGCGCGAGGGGATATGCCTCGTCATCACTCCTCTCATCGCACTGATGAAAGACCAGGTGGAAAACCTGAAACGGCGCGGCATAAAGGCATTGGCCATATATGCGGGCATGGACAGGCAGAGAATCATAACAACACTCGAAAACTGCATATTCGGCAACTACAAATTTCTCTACATCTCGCCCGAGAGACTGGGCACGGACATCTTCCGCGAAAAGCTGAAACGCATCAAGGTGGGAATGATAGCCGTAGACGAGAGCCACTGCATATCACAATGGGGATACGACTTCCGCCCGGCATATCTCAAGATAGCCGAGATACGCAACCTGCTGCCCGGCGTTCCCATACTGGCCCTGACGGCCACGGCTACACCGGAGGTCGTGAAGGACATACAGCAGAAACTGCTCTTCCGCAAGGAGAATGTCTTCAGCATGAGCTTCGAACGGCAGAACCTGGCTTATGTGGTGCGGCATACGAGCGACAAGCAGCATGAACTGCTGCGCATACTGCGCAGGGTGGACGGCAGCGCAATAGTGTATGTACGTAACAGGCGACGCACCAAGGAAATAGCGGAACTGCTGACGGGAGAGGGCATCACGGCCGACTTCTACCATGCCGGACTGGACGACGCTGCCAAAGACCTGCGGCAACACAGGTGGAAGACGGGGGAAAGCCGCGTCATGGTGGCCACCAACGCATTCGGCATGGGCATAGACAAGCCTGACGTGCGCATTGTGATGCACATCGACCTGCCGGACTCCATAGAGGCGTATTTCCAGGAAGCGGGACGGGCCGGACGCGACGGCAAGAAGGCATACGCCGTGATACTGTACAGCGGCTCGGACAAGGCCGTACTGGCGAGACGCATACACGACACCTTCCCCGAAAAAGACTATATAAAGAATGTGTACGAGCACCTGCAATATTACTACGAGATGGCAATGGGCGACGGGCTCGGCTGCGTGCGCGAGTTTGACATCGAAGACTTCTGCCGCAAGTTCAGACACTTCCCCGTACCCGTCGACAGTGCGCTGAAAATACTGACACAGGCCGGATACCTGGAATATACTGACGAACAGGACAATGCCTCCCGACTGATGTTCACCCTGCAACGCGATGAGCTATACAGGCTGCGCGACATGGGGGAAGAGGCAGACAGGCTGATACACGTTACACTGCGCTCGTACACCGGACTGTTCACCGACTATGCCTTCATCGACGAGGATGCACTCGCCATCCGCGCAGGACTTACACGGCGCCGGGTGTACGAACTGCTGACTTTCCTGTCGAAAGCACACATCGTCAGATATATCCCGCGCAAAAAGACACCTTATATAATATATACGCGCGAAAGGCAGGAAACATCGGACATCATCATACCGCGGCAGGCCTACGAGGACAGGAAGGAGCGCTACGAAAAACGTATTGCAGCCATGATGGAATATGCAGGCAACAGCACGGCATGCAGGAGCCGCATGCTGCTAAGCTACTTTGGTGAACACAACGTGCACGACTGCGGGCATTGCGACACATGCTTGGCACTGCGACACGGAAAGGCAGGCACAACGCCCGACAATGACATGGAGAACAGGATAATGGCCTTACTCGACAGCCGGCCGCTTACACCGGGCGAATTGTCCGACAGGCTGCCCGATGCAGCGAAGGACGTACTCGCAGAGATTCTGCACACCATGCAGGAGAAAGGGATGCTCGCCACCGAAAACGGGCTGCTGAAGCCGGCCGCACTTAAAACCTGAATATTATTCACTACATTTATTTTTTCGACATGGGATTCTTCAAATCTTTCTTCACCGGCAATGCCGGAAGCTCCGACGAAAAGGAGCGGAAAAACGGGCAGAAAAACTTCGAGATATTCAAGTATGACGGCATGCGCGCACGGCGGATGGGACGCAACGACTATGCCATCAGATGCTTCAGCGAAGCCCTTGCCATACAGAATGACTTCGAGACAAGGAATTATCTGGCACAGACCTACATCACGACCGGACGCGTAGAGGATGCACGCCATGAACTGGAGGAGATGATTAAAATGGAGCCGCAGCATACCGGCAGCTACATCGCGCTGGCCAATATCTGCTTCATGCTGGAAGACTACGATGCCATGGCCGAAGCTGCCAGGCAAGCCGCCGGACTGGACGGGGACAACGCCACGGCCTACTACCTCCTGGCAAAGGCTGCCGGCAGGCAGGGGGATGCCACGGCATGCATGGAGGGGCTCGACAAGGCCATCGCCCTGAAAGACAATTTCAACGAAGCACGACTGCTGCGTGCCGAGACGCTGGCCGCCATGCAGCAGTACGAAGAGGCAGGCAAGGACATCGAAGCCATACTGGCACGGGAACCCGAAGAAGAGAATGCAATGCTGCTGCACGGGCAGATAGCCGAAGCCGGCAAAGACTACGGGAAGGCCGAGGCAAGCTACCGCCACGTCACCGAAGTGAACCCCTTCAACGAACAGGCGTTCGTCTGCCTGGGACACCTGTACATCACGCAAGGCAGGATGACGGAAGCCATCGAGGTGCTGGACGAAGCCATCGAACTGAACCCGGGCTGCGCAGCGGCGTACAGGGAACGTGCACAGGCCAGGCTGCAGAACGGCGACAGGGACGGCTACGAGGAAGACCTGAAGAAGGAAAAGGAAGCGGCCGCCGACGGAACGAATGCTACGGATATGGCCGACAGTAGCAAGCAACCGCTGGTACATACCGGAGACATACTGGGATTATAACGTACAAAATGAATAAAATCTGCCACATCAAATGAAAAAAAAGCATACTTTTGCTTGTTTTTAAAAGAAAAACATTACATTTGCCGCGTAATTGACAACGAAAATCAAAAACAGTCACAGAAAAAAAATGAATCCATCATACTTTGCATACCGCTTCTCTTTTTATTTTTACTTTAGCCACAAAGTAGAGCGGGAGTTGCGTGTCAAATGACAATGATGTTTAAAGGCGAATAACTGAAATATAAAAATCCCGCTCCGGTACAAGGCAGCGGGATTTTTTATTAGCAAATGATATGAAACGAATAGCAATACAGGGGACGTTAGGGTCTTACCACGACATTGCCGCACACCGGTACTTCGACGGCGAGGAGATAGAGCTGATATGCTGCGCCACGTTCGAAGAGGTGTTCGATGCCATCAGGGAAGACAGCCAGACCATAGGCATGCTGGCCATAGAAAATACCATAGCCGGAAGCCTGCTGCACAACTACGAACTGCTGAAACAGAGCGGCACGCAGATAGTGGGCGAACACAAGCTGCGCATATCGCACAGCTTCGTATGCCTGCCGGATGAAGGCTGGGACGACATCACCGAGGTAAACTCCCACCCGATAGCCCTGATGCAATGCAGGGAGTTCCTCAACCGGCACCCGGCACTGAAGGTGGTGGAGGCCGAAGACACTGCCCTCAGCGCGGAAACCATAAAGAAACAGAACATGAGGGGGCACGCGGCAATATGCTCGAAGGCAGCGGCAGAAATGTACGGCATGAAGGTGCTCGAAGAGGGCATAGAGACAAACAAGCACAACTTCACGCGATTCCTCGTGGTGGCAGACCCATGGCAGGTGGACGAGCTGAACCGCCACCGCAACCGGGAGCCCAACAAGGCAAGCATAGTATTCACACTGCCGCATACCGAAGGAAGCCTCTCGCAGGCGCTGTCGATACTGTCGTTCTACCGCATCAACCTGACCAAGATACAGTCGCTGCCGATAATCGGGAGGGAATGGGAATACGAATTCTACGTGGACGTGATTTTCGACCAGATGCTGAGATACAAACAGGCAGTGACCGCCATCAGTCCGCTGACCAGGCAACTTAAAATATTAGGAGAATACGAAGATGGAAAATCAAGCATACAGTAAAGACTACGGATACAGGCCGGCCGAAAGGCTGGCGGGAGTGAGCGAATACTACTTCTCGCGCAAACTGAAGGAGGTGGCGGAGATGAACGCACGCGGGATGGATGTCATAAGCCTGGGCATAGGAAGCCCCGACATGCCGCCGTCAGAAGAGACGATAGCAACATTGTACAGGGCTGCCAACGCCCCCGACGGGCACGGATACCAGCCTTACAACGGCACACCCGAACTGCGCAAGGCTTTTGCCGCATGGTACGGCAGGTGGTACGGGGTGGAGCTGGACCCGCAGTCGGAGGTGCTGCCGCTCATCGGCTCGAAGGAGGGCATACTGCACGTCACGCTGGCATTCGTAAATCCCGGCGACCGGGTGCTCGTCCCCAACCCCGGCTACCCCACATACACATCGCTCAGCCGCCTGCTCGGAGCGGAGGTGGTGCATTACGACCTGCTCGAGGGACAGGGATGGATGCCCGACTTCGACCGCCTGGAAAGCATGGACACCGAGGACGTACGGCTGATGTGGACCAACTATCCCAACATGCCCACCGGGGCACCCGCCACGCCGCAGCTTTACGACAGGCTGGTGGACTTTGCCCGGAGGAAGGGCATCGTCATCGTAAACGATAACCCATACAGCTTCATACTGAACGACCACCCGCTCAGCATTCTGTCCGTCGACGGGGCTAAAGACTGCTGCATAGAGCTGAACTCCATGAGCAAAAGCCACAACATGCCGGGATGGCGCATCGGAATGCTGGCATCGAACGCGCAGTTCGTGCAGTGGGTGCTGAAGGTAAAGAGCAACATAGACAGCGGCATGTTCCGCGCCATGCAACTGGCAGCGGCAGCTGCGCTCGACGCTCCTCCGGCATGGTACGAGGGCAACAACAGCAACTACCGCCGGCGCCGCCGTCTGGCCGAGGAGATAATGCAGGCACTGGGCTGCTCATTCGACCCACGGCAGGCGGGCATGTTCCTCTGGGGACGCATACCCGACAGCTATGGCAGTGGCGAGGAGCTGACAGAGCGTGTGCTGCACAAGGCGCGCGTATTCATCACACCGGGCTTCATCTTCGGCAGCAACGGCGAGCGCTACGTGCGAATATCGCTCTGCTGCAACGACCGCAAGCTGGAAGAAGCACTTGCCCGCATACGGGAGAACTTCGGACAGGCATCGCAGGAGACGGAAGCATAAGAAAAGAATCATCAGGAAAATATCATAAACATTTCATAAACATTATGGAACTCGAACTCGAAAAAATCCAGCTGCCCGGCATATCCGAAGCACGGCCGCTGGTCATTGCAGGCCCCTGCAGTGCCGAAACAGAAGAACAAGTAATGAACACCGCCAGGCAACTCTCCGCCAAAGGGGTCAAAATATTCCGCGCAGGCATCTGGAAGCCGCGCACCAAGCCCGGAGGCTTCGAGGGAGTGGGCGTGGAAGGACTGGCATGGCTCAAGCGTGTCAGGCAGGAGACGGGCATGTACGTGGCCACCGAAGTAGCCACCGCCAAGCATGTGTACGAATGCCTCAAAGCCGGTATCGACCTGCTGTGGATAGGGGCACGCACCACGGCCAATCCCTTCGCCATGCAGGAAATAGCCGACGCGCTGAGCGGGACCGACATTCCCGTGCTGGTGAAAAACCCCGTCAACCCCGACCTCGAACTGTGGATAGGTGCCCTCGAGCGCATCAACAGGGCCGGACTGAAACGGCTGGGCGCCATACACCGCGGTTTCTCCAGCTACGAGAAGAAGATTTACCGCAACCTGCCGCAGTGGCATATACCGATAGAGATGCGCCGGCGAATACCCAACCTGCCCATCATCTGCGACCCCAGCCACATAGGCGGCTGCCGCGAACTCATAGCGCCGCTGTGTCAGCAGGCCATGGACCTGGGATTCGACGGCCTGATAGTGGAGAGCCACTGCAACCCCGACGCTGCATGGAGCGACGCACCGCAGCAGGTGACACCCGATGTGCTGAACTACATCCTGGGGCAGCTGGTGATACGCAACGAGACGCAAACCACCGAAAACCTGGGGCAGCTGCGCAATCAGATTGACGAATGCGACAACGAACTCATACAGATACTGGCCAAGCGGATGCGTGTGGCCCGCGAAATAGGCACCTACAAGAAGGAGCACGCCATGACCATACTGCAGACCGGACGCTACTCCGAAATACTGGAGAAACGCGGCTCGCAGGCATTGCAGTGCGGCATGGACTCCGATTTTGCGAGGAAAGTGTTCGAGGCCATACACGAAGAGAGTGTCCGCCAGCAAATGGAGATAATCAACAGGTAAAGCCATGCGAATACTGATACTCGGAGCCGGCAAGATGGGCTCCTTCTTTACAGACCTGCTGAGCTTCCAGCACGAGACGGCCGTGTACGACGTCAACCCGCACCAGCTGCGCTTCGTCTACAACACATACCGCTTCACCACGCTTGACGAAATCAAGGAGTTCGAACCCGAGCTGCTTATCAATGCCGTCACGGTGAAGTACACGCTCGAGGCCTTCCGGCAAGTGCTCCCGCTGCTGCCGCACGACTGCATCATCAGCGACATTGCATCGGTGAAGACCGGACTGAAGAAGTTTTACCAGGACAGCGGATTCCGCTACGTGTCGACACACCCCATGTTCGGCCCCACCTTCGCCAGCCTCAGCAACCTTGGCAACGAAAACGCCATCATCATCACCGAAGGCGATCACCTGGGACGCATCTTCTTCAAGGATCTGTACCAGATGCTGAAGCTCAACATCTTCGAGTACACGTTCGACGAGCACGACGACACCGTGGCCTACTCGCTCAGCATACCCTTCGTGTCAACATTCGTCTTCTCCGCAGTGATGAAGCATCAGGAGGCACCGGGCACCACCTTCAAGAAACACATGGACATAGCCCGCGGACTGCTGTCGGAGGACGACTACCTGCTGCAGGAGATACTCTTCAACCCGCGCACGCCGTCGCAGGTGGAGAACATACGTGTGGAGCTGAAACTGCTGCAGGACATCATCACCAACAAGGATGCCGAGGGGATGAAGAAATACCTGACGAAAATCAGGGAGAAAATAAAGTAGAAATGTCCGGCGGACATCAATAACACCCAGGGAGGACGCACCCGTCAAGGAGGCGTCCTCTTTTTTATCGGCGGGATGAACAGCAGACAAAATAAGGGATAAAAGATATATCATAACGAAAATATGGCGTATTTTTGTATCCGACTTTCTTCTCAACGGAATGATAGACCAGATAACCATAGACCGCATAATGGACGCGGTGCAAATCTACGAGGTGGTGTCCGACTTCGTCACACTGCGCAAGCGCGGGGTCAACTACGTGGGACTGTGCCCCTTCCATGACGACAAGACACCCTCGTTCTACGTCTCCCCGGCAAAGGGGCTGTGCAAATGCTTTGCCTGCGGCAAGGGAGGCAACGCCGTCCACTTCATCATGATGCACGAGCAGCTCAGCTACCCCGATGCCCTGCGATACCTGGCACGCAAATACCATATCGAGATAAACGAGCGCGAGCTGACCGACGAAGAGAAGGCCGCACAGACCGAGCGCGACAGCCTTTTCATCGTCAACCAGTTTGCCAACGAATACTTCCGCCACACGCTGCGCATGACGGACGAGGGACGCAGCGTCGGCATGGCCTACCTGCGCAGCCGCGGCTTCCGCGACGACATCATAGAGAAGTTCCAGCTGGGATACTGCACCGAGAGCCACGACGCCTTCGCCACGGAGGCTCTGGCAAAAGGCTACCGCAAGGACTTCCTGCTGAAGACGGGCCTGTGTTATGAGACGGACGACCACCGGCTGCGCGACCGCTTCTGGGGGCGCGTCATCTTCCCCGTGCACACGCTGAGCGGCAAGGTGGTGGCATTCGGCGGACGGGTGCTGGCAAGCGCCACCAAGGGCGTGAAGGTGAAGTATGTCAACTCGCCCGAATCCGAAATCTACCGCAAGAGCAACGAGCTGTATGGCATCTACCAGGCCAGACAGGCCATCGTGAAGCAGGACCGCTGCTACCTCGTGGAGGGCTACACGGACGTCATATCCATGCACCAGAGCGGGGTGGAGAATGTGGTGGCATCGTCGGGCACGGCACTCACCACGCAGCAAATCCGCATGATACACCGATTCACCGACAACATGACCGTGCTCTACGACGGCGACGCGGCAGGCATCAAAGCCTCACTGCGCGGCATCGACATGCTGCTGGAGGAGGGCATGAACATCAGGGTGTGCCTGCTGCCCGACGGCGACGACCCCGACTCTTTCGCCCGCAAGCACAACGGCACGGAGTTCAGGCAGTTCATCACCGCGCACGAGACGGACTTCATCCGCTTCAAGACAGGCCTGCTGCTGGAGGAGGCTGCCGGCGACCCCATCAAACGCGCCGGACTGATAGGCAGCCTGGTGCAGAGCATAGCCGTCATACCCGAAGCCATCGTGCGCGACGTGTATATAAAGGAATGCGCACAGCTGCTGCACGTGGAAGACAAGCTGCTGGTGAGCGAGGTGGCAAGACGACGTGAGAAGCTGGCCGAACAGCGTGCCGCGCAACGCGAACGGGAGCGCCACCAGACACAATCTGCGGACGGGGGCAACGCAACGGAGCCGACGCCCGAACATACAGAAGAGAAAACGGCCGCACAGCAGGCAGACAACTACACCTCCTTCATCCCGCAGGAGAACAAGGAGGGACGCGAGTTTTATAAATACGAACGGATGATATTGCAGATGGTGGTGCGATACGGCGAACGGGTGATGTGCAACGTGACCGACGAGGAGGGGAACGAGATACCGCTCACCGTCATCGGATACATAGTGAAAGACCTGCAGGACGACGACCTCGCCTTCCATAACCCGCTGCACCGGCGGATGCTCGGCGAAGCGGCAGAGCGCATCGGCACGCCGGGATTCACGGCAGAGCACTACTTCCTCAACAACCCCGACCCTGACATCAGCATGCTGAGCGCCGAGCTGGTGAGCGACCGCTACCGGCTGAGCAAGTACCACTACAAAAACAAGAAGATTGTGGCCGACGAAGAACGCCTCTACGAGCTGGTACCCACGCTGATGATAAACTTCAAATACGCCATCGTCAACGAGGAGCTGAAGCATATACTGCTCGCATTGCAGGACCCTGCCGTGACAAAGGACGAGCAGAAATGCACCGCCGCCATGAAGCGGTACAGCGAACTGAGTGAAGTGAGAAGCCTCATGGCCAAGAGACTGGGCGACCGCGTGGTGCTGAAACTTTAGCATCTCCGCCGCGCCAAGCGGGCAGCGGCAGGTTACAGGCGCTCCCTCTTGATCAGGTTCATGAACTCCTCGCGTGTCTTGGCACGGTTGAAGCCCCCGCAGAAGTCGGAAGTGGTGGTGATGGCATTCTGCTTCTCCACGCCGCGCATCTGCATGCACATGTGCTTGGCCTCGATGACCACCATCACGCCGAGGGGGTTGAGCGTCTCCTGTATGCATTCCTTTATCTGGAGGGTCATGCGCTCCTGCACCTGCAGGCGGTGCGAGAATATGTCCACCACGCGGGCTATCTTGCTCAGCCCCGTTATGTAACCGTTGGGTATATATGCCACGTGCGCCTTCCCGTAGAACGGCAGCATGTGGTGCTCGCACAGCGAGAAGAAGTCGATGTCCTTCACAATGACCATCTGTTTGTAGTCTTCCCTGAACCTTGCCGCGCGGAGCACCTCGTGCGGATCCATGGCATACCCGTGCGTCAACGCCAGCATGGCCTGCGCCACGCGTTCCGGAGTCTTCAGCAACCCCTCCCGTGTGGGGTCTTCGCCAAACAGTGTGAGTATGCGCCGGTAATGCTCCTTCAGTTCGTCAAGGGCAGGCGACGGAAATTCTTCTTTTCCTAACATGATGCAAATAAATTTTCGGACTGCATGTCCGCAGATGCCATTAACACGCTAATAGGGTATGTTGATTTGTTCCCTCACGATGGATACGGCCTTGAAATCCCCTTCCAACGCCCGCAGACGCCGCATCACGACGTCAGCCTCCTCTATGCTGCTGAAGTCGCCCGCACGGCAGAGCCATCGCGGCGGGTTGAAGGTGGTGTAGACAGGCAGGTCGGGGAAGAGTTCCTTCAGGCGTGCGGCTATCTCGTGCGCCTTGTTCTTGGCCTCGCGTGTATTGTTGCCGGCATATACCTGTATGCGGTAGCCCGCTTTCTTGATTACCCGCGCCCCGTCTTCCCCCACGGGTGCGGCAGTTCCCAGCAGTGCCGTTATGCGTTCGTCCTGGTGAACCGTCACCTTACCCTGTCCCGGCACGTCCTGCCGCAGACTGTTGAGGATGCTATTGTCCTGCGCCGCCGCATATATGGCAGAGAGGAGAGAGACCGACAAAATCAAAGCAAGTTTTCTCATACCTGATGTGAAGAATGACAGTGAAGAATAGATGTGAATGAAGAATGAAGAAGCGCAGTCACGGCAAGGCGGCTCCGCTCTTCATTCCTGCATAAGAAGAAAGTTTTCTCAGCTGAAAGCATCGATGATGCCCTTGAAGTCTGCAGCTTTCAATGCGGCGCCGCCTATCAGGCCTCCGTCCACATCAGGATTGGCGAAGAGCTCTTTGGCATTGGAGGGCTTGCAGCTTCCGCCATACAGTATGGAGCAGTTGTCGGCCACGTCGTTGCCATATTTGTCTGCTACCAGCGAACGTATGAACGAATGTATCTCCTGTGCCTGTTCCGGGGTGGCCGTCTTGCCCGTGCCGATGGCCCATACCGGTTCGTAAGCAAGTACAATCTTGGAGAAGTCGTCGGCAGACAGGGTGAATACCGATGCCAGCTGGGCAGCCACGACCTCGTTCTGCTTGCCGGCCTCACGCTCTTCCAGCACCTCGCCTATGCAGAATATCGGCGTCAGCCCGTGTGCCAGAGCCAGCTTCACCTTCTCTTCAAGTATTTCAACCGTTTCGTGGTAGTAGGCGCGACGCTCTGAATGGCCCAGGATGACATACTTGGCACCGGTAGAGGCAATCATGGCAGCCGATACCTCGCCTGTGTAAGCGCCCGATTCCTTATCTGCACAGTTCTCGGCCCCTACGCCGATTACAGCCGGGTCGACCAGAGGAGTGACGGAAGCCAGATGTATGAACGGCGTGCATATTACGACGTCGCAACCAGGCTTGCTGCCTGCCAGCATCTCATTCAGTTCTTTTGCCAGAGCGATGCCCTCCTGGAGGGTCTTGTTCATTTTCCAGTTTCCTGCAACAATGTTTTTTCTCATAATCTTTATTGTTAAAGTGTTAATAACATAGTGTGTATCGTTTTTATCGCCTTTGTTGTCATTGCCTGCCTGCGCCATGTGCATGGCCGTTTCTGCGCAATGCTTTCCGTCCGCGCCATTCCATGAGCATGTCCGCGCATATCAGCACAAGGATAGGCACGAGGAAGTGCAGCAGCACATCCTCTATCACCTTCAGAGTACTCACCTGCTTCTGTCTGCCTATCTGCAGATTGTCCAGTGTGTCTGTCAGCACATATTCGTCCGGCAGGCCGTTGTTGCCCCATTTGTTGAGTATGGTACCTCCCTTTATCAGCAGGAGTCCCGGATTGGAGCGTATGACAGTCTTCAGCGTGATGTCGTCCATAAGGCAGAAGGGATATTCCGCCCCTGTCCTGTCGCACCAATGCGCTATCTGTTCTTCGGTTGATGATGTCAAGGCATAGAAGCCGTAGCCGTGCTCCATGCTGTAGTCATAAATCTCGTTTATCAGGTCGATGCTGCTGTCGCTCGCCTCTTCTATGCGGTGGGCAACAAGCAGGAAAGTATATCCTTCGTCGGCCAGCACACGTTCCGTAATGTCTTCACCCGAATCGAGAGACAGCATGGAGAAGTCGTGTATGGGAGGTTCGTAACCCTTTTCCTTCAGCACCGTGCGTGCCTCCACGAATGTCCATGTGCTGTCGGGATATTCCTCCAGTGCAAACTCTTTCCGCACCCCGTCTTTCTCCATCACGAACCTTGTCTCGAACACATCGAGCCTGGCTCCGTCAGGAATCTCCATCCCCTCCTTTATGTTCACGCCTACCCTGTATGGGCGGAAATCGAATATCGGCAGGTTGCGCAGGCAATGCACCGACAGTGCAAAGATAAACAAAAATGAGTACAAAGACACCATCCAGGCCAGCCTTGGCGTGATGAACCGCGTGACATACCGTCTCCGGCTGAATACCGCAACGGCTGCCAGCAGCAGCACCACGTTCTTCAGGAACGTCTGCCGGTTGGTCAGCACCACGGCATCGCCGAAACAGCCGCAGTCGGCCACCGGATTGGCTATGGCGATATAGAGCGTGAGCGGTGTCATAAAAAGCATCAGCAGCAAGGCTGCGGCCGAAGCAAGATGCCTGCGTATGCCCAGAAACAGCGAGATGCCTATGCAAAACTCCACCGAAGAGAGGGCTATGGCCATGAACAGCAGCAGGTATGACGGCATCCACCCGTCCATGCCGAAAGCCGTAATATAGTCCTGGAATTTATAGAAAGAGCCCAACGGGTCGACAGCCTTTACGAAACCGGAGAAGATGAAAGTTGCCCCCAATACAAAACGGCACACGTTCACCACCACCTTCACCAGAATATGTCTCTTGTCAGTCTCCAAATTCTATCTTTATCAGGGCGAATACGGAATAGTTTATCATGTCCATATAGTTGGCATCGACGCCTTCGGATACCAGTGTTTTGCCGGCGAGGGCCTCTATCTGCTTCGTGCGGTACACCTTCATGAGTATCAGGTCGGTGTACGAGCTGACACGCATGCTGCGCCACGCCTCGTCGTAGTCGTGGTTCTTGGCGAGCATCAGGTGCAGTGCGGCTTCCGCGTATTTGTCATACAGCGCGAGAGCCTCTTCGCCCGACATGTCGGCAGACTCGGCATAGCCCCGTTCCAGCTGTATCAGCCCTACGATGCCATAATTGACGATGGCCGTGAACTCGGCACGTATGCCTTCGTCCACCATGCTCATGCCTTTTGTCTCGATGCTTCTGATGCGGTTGGCCTTGATAAGAATCTGGTCTGTCACCGAAGAAGGGCGCAGTATGCGCCATGCCGGGCCGTAATCGTGCAGTTTCTTCGCAAACAGGTCGCGGCATGCAGCCACGACGTGCTCAAACTGCTCTCTGGTATCTTCCATTATCACTTGCAATTACCCTGCAAAGGTAAGAATAATTACACAAAAAAGGAAAAGGGCACTCTAAATTAATCTAAAGCACCCTTTATATCACCCCTTCCTTCCGGACATGGTTATCCGACCGCATTCATTTGTCACGAGCACCTGAGCACCTGCCCCGGACGGAGCACCGTCTTGGTCGTAATGCGGTTGAGTTTGCACAGCTGGCTCACAGTGGTGCCCTGCCGTGCGGCAATTTTCGACAACGTATCACCCTTCTTCACTTTATAGAACACACCCTTGCTTCCGGAAGCCGAGCCGGATGCGGACTTTGATTTCTCGAATGTATAAGTATCGGCCACGATATCCTGCTTCTCGAAGTCGAAGAGCAGTGCCGGATTCATCGGTACCCCCATGAAGCGTGTCTCGAAATGCAGGTGCGAGCCCGTCGAGCGCCCCGTATTTCCGCCAAGGGCTATGGGGTCGCCCGCCTTAACCAGCTGGTCCACTTTCACCAGCTGTTTCGACAGGTGGCCGTAGACCGTCTCCAGGCCGTTGTCATGGCGTATCACCACGTATTTGCCGTACCCGCGGCGTCCCTGGTCTTTCACTATGCGCACCTTGCCGTCGAAGGCGGCGCGTATCGTGTCGCCCACATATACCTTTATGTCGAGCCCGTAATGCGTCCTGCGCCTGCGGGGGCGGTATCCGAACACGTCCGTGATTTTGGTGTGTTCCGTAGGCATGCAGAAGCCGGTAAGGTCGAAGGTATAGCTATCGGGGATTACGGCATCCTTATAGGCCACGGTCTCGTTGTTCCACGTAGGGTACAGGTCGAAGGCAGGATACTGCGACTGCTCCACGCGTATCTGCTGCTGCAGGGCCAGCGAGTCCACACTCTTAAGTTTTCTGTCGATAGGTGCCTGGCGGGCGATTAAATCCTGTGAGAAAGAATCCGTGGCACACACTGCCATTGCCGCAAGGCATATCATCATGCTTATATATCTGAATTTCGTTACCTGTAATAATTCCATTTCGATATGTCCACTTGTTATCTGCTACCACGACATTTCGTCTCCATCCCCACCGAAGGGACAGGACAAACTTGCCGTTCTTATTAAAAACATTTCAAATGTAATGATTATTATTTATTCGGCAAACCGCACGTTAACATATTTTCAGACATAAAGATTGCAGCAGACGGGCTGATAAAAGGCATAGCGTTGATTATTAAAACAATACATCCAAACATGTTATGCAACATATTACTGTAGGATGTGCAATAAATTAACACAGGAGACATGTTGTAGGGCTGCCGGCAACAGAATGCCCGTCTGCCCGCGACATGTGGCAGGCATGCACGGCGACAGTCAGCTTATCGCCGCCCAGTTGACGTTGGTCTTTCGCAGGGCCTTGAGCTGCTTCCACAGCACCTCGTTTTCGGGCAGGGTACCGTCAGGGTCGGTGTCCGTCACCTTCATGGCTGCTTCGCGCGCGTATTGCAGCAGCTGGCCGTCGCGTACCACGTCGGCTATCTTCAGGTCGAATGCAATGCCGCTCTGCTGCGTCCCCTCCAGGTCGCCCGGCCCGCGCATCTTCAGGTCGGCCTCGGCTATCTCGAACCCGTCGTTTGTGCGCACCATAATCTCGATGCGCTTGCGGGTGTCTTCCGCCAGCTTATATCCCGTCACCAGAATGCAGTACGACTGGTCGGCGCCGCGCCCCACCCTGCCGCGCAACTGGTGCAGCTGCGACAGTCCGAAGCGTTCGGCATTCTCGATAATCATCACCGAGGCGTTGGGCACGTTCACCCCCACCTCTATCACCGTGGTGGCAACCATAATCTGCGCCTCGCCCGACACGAAGAGCTGCATCTGGGCTTCCTTCTCCGCAGGCTTCATCTTGCCATGCACCTTGCACACCCTGCATCCGGGGAATGCCTCGCATACATGCAGGTAGCCCTCCTCGAGGTTTTTCAGGTCGATTTTCTCGCTCTCCTTTATCAGCGGGAAGACGATGTACACCTGCCTGCCTTCGTCTATCTGCCGGCGCACCGAGCGGTAGAGGGAGGCGCGATGGCTGTCGTAGCTGTGCATGGTGACGACGGGCTTGCGTCCGGGCGGCAGCTCGTCGATGACAGACACGTCGAGGTCGCCGTACAGCGTCATGGCCAGCGTACGCGGTATGGGTGTGGCCGTCATCACAAGCACATGCGGCGGGCGCGAGTTCTTGGTCCACATGCGGGAGCGCTGTTCCACGCCGAAGCGGTGCTGTTCGTCTATGACGGCAAAGCCCAGCGAGGCAAAATGCACCGTGTCCTCTATCACGGCATGCGTGCCTATCAGGATGTGCACATCGCCCGTCAGCAGTCCGGAGAGTATCGCCTCGCGGCGCTTGCCCTTCACCGAGCCGGTGAGCAGCTCCACATGCACATCCATGCCGTGCAGCAGTGCGCACACCGTTTCGTAATGCTGGGCGGCAAGAATCTCGGTAGGTGCCATCATGCAGGCCTGGTAGCCGTTGTCCAGCGCCATCAGCATGCTCATCAGCGCCACCAGTGTCTTGCCGCTTCCCACGTCGCCCTGCAGCAGGCGGTTCATCTGCCTGCCCGAACCTACGTCCCTGCGTATCTCCTTCAGGACACGCTTCTGCGCGCCTGTCAGTCCGAAGGGCAGGTTTTCGGCATAGAACGAGTTGAACAGCTTCCCTACCCTGGCGAAGACGAATCCGCGGTACTTGCGCTGGCGGTCTTTGGCATAGCGCAGTATGTTGAGCTGCACGTAGAAGAGTTCTTCAAACTTCAGCCGGTAGCGGGCCTTGCGCAGCAGCTCCGCATTGGCGGGGAAGTGGACGTTGCGCAGCGCGTCGGCAAGCGGCATGAGGTGGTGTGCGGCAATGATGGACGGGGACAGGGTCTCGGGCAGCGGCCCGTCGACCTGCTGCAACAGGGCGCCCATGATTCTGGCTATGGCGTGCGAATTGAGCGAAGCGCGCTTCATCTTCTCTGTCGTGCTGTAATAGGGCTGCAGGCCCATGGAGCTTAGGTTGAGGTTCTGCACCTCGTCAACATCGGGATGGGCTATGTTGACCCTGCCGTTGAACATGGCCGGCTTGCCGAATACTATGTAAGGCTTGTGCAGCTTATACCTGCCCGACACGTACTTGATGCCCTGGAACCATACCAGGTCTACGATACCCGTCCCGTCGGAGAAATGTGCCACCAGCCTGCGCTGGTGCCCTTCGCCGAACGTCTCAAAGCCCAGTATCTCGCCCTTGAGCTGGATATAAGGCATATTGCCGTCTATCTCACTGATGAGGTAGATACGGCTGCGGTCAACATATTTATAAGGGAAATAATAAAGCAGGTCGTGGAAAGAGTATATGCCCAGCTCCTTGTTGAGCATGCCTGCACGCTGCGGCCCCACACCCGGAAGGAACTTTATGTCGCGCGTGGTCAGGTCGAACATGGAGCAACAAGCGATTTGGCGACCTGCAAATCGAACGGGGTGGTAATCTTTATGTTCGCGCGGTTGCCCTCCACCAGGTACACCGGCACTCCCGACGCCTCCACCACAGAGGCATCGTCGGTAAACGACGTCGAGTACGGCCTGTCGTAAGCCGCCTTCAGCAATGATGCGTCAAACACCTGCGGCGTCTGCACTATCCTGTATTCATTGCGGTCTACGGTAATGCTGCCTTCTCCGGCCGTAAGGCGGCGCATGGTATCTACCGGCTTGATCACCGGCACGACAGCCTTCCACAGCAGTGCCTGTCCGTAGCAACGGGCTATCACCTCTTGCGAGACAAACGGCCTCACGCCGTCGTGCACGCCGACCAACCCCGGAGGCTCCACCAGCGACAAGGCGTTGTACACTGAGTGGAAGCGGGTTTCGCCGCCATCGACGATTTCATGGGGCACAGAAAAACGGTACTTCGCACACAGACCGTTCCAGTATTCCTGATAGTCGTGCGGAAGTACCAATATTATATGCATGTCCTGACGATAAGCATGGAAAACCTCCAGCGTGCGCATAAGGATAGGCTTCCCCCCTATGGGGAGAAACTGTTTGGGAATGCCATTCTTCATGCGCATGCCCTTGCCGCCGGCCACTATCACGACATAATCCATATCTTATGCCACTGAAAGTACATCAACGCAGGCACATGGCCATTTCCAGCTCCTCGACTTTCTCCTTGCCGCACAAATGCTCCACGAGGGCAAGGGCAAACAGCATGGCCGCTCCCGGGCCTTTGCCGGTAATGAAATTGCCGTCCTTCTCGACCATCGCACCGGTATATTCGGCACCTTCCAGATACTTGTCGAAGCCGGGATAGCAAGTGGCTTTCTTCCCTTTCAGCAGGCCGAGGCTGCCCAGCACCATGGGGGCAGCGCAGATGGCAGCTATGGGCTTGTCTTGCGAGGCGAAACGCACCAGCAGCTTGCGCAGGTATTCGCATTCGTTCAGCGTGGTGGCACCGGGCAGTCCGCCGGGCAGCACCAGGAGTTCGGCATCGTAGAAGTCGCAGTTCTCTATATTCCTGTCGCACAATACCGGTATGCCGTGTGCGCCTTTCACTATCTCGCTGTCCGTGACCGTTATCATCTGCACGTTTAAGCCGGCACGTCTCAGGATGTCCACCGAAGCAAAAGCTTCCATCTCCTCAAATCCGTCTGCAAAAAACACATAAACAGTACCCATAATCAATCCTCCTGTAATTATTTCAGATTAAAATAATATGTTATAGTCCCTATCTGGTTGTCCAGGCTTTCCACCGCATTGAATCGTGCCTTTTTTGCCGCCTCTTCCGCAGCCTTCCGCAAGGCCGTATTGACGGTGTTGGTCTGCTTGTTGATTTCCGTCGCTATCACATATCCTGCCGGATTCACGGTGATGGTGACCACCACCCGTCCTTCATCCTGAACGTTGTACACCGGCCGCGGCAGTCCGCCTTCACCTATGGAGCGTCCTCCCAGGTCGAATGTCCCATACCCTCCGACACCCGTCGCCTGTCCTTCGGAGACATTGCCTGCCGGGCTGCCTTGCAGTCCGCTGCCGGTGCCATCGCCCCGGCTCTCCATCTGCGAGCCTTTGCCGAAAGCCCCTGCCACCCTTCTGCGGGCGGCTTCTTCGGCCTCCTTACGTTCCTGTTCGGCGCGGGCCTCGGCCAGTCTGCGCTCTTCCTCGGCTCTCTCCTCCTCAGTCTTTTCAGGCTCTATGGCGACAGTCTCTTCCATTGTCTGGGTAATAAGTTCCTGTTCATGGCCTTCCATTGGCAAGGCTGTCTCTTCGGGCATGGTCTCCACTTCCACCAGAGACGGGTCAGACCATCCTCCGGCCAGAAGCGCATCGCCCATCATCACCGGCAGTCCGCCCTCCTCCTGCGGTTCCGGCAGGACTATCACTGTCAGCAGCAGGAAGGCCACAGCCCCGGCATGTACCAGCAATGCCCCGGCCGTACCTATCATCCTCTCCTTCTGTTTCTTCCGTCCTGACATTGGTTTGAAAGAGCTTTTATACACATCAGCGAAAGTCCCGGCCGTGCTGTCATTCCCTGTCGGGAGGACGTGTGGCCAGCACCATCTTGAACTGGTTCTCGTTTGCTATGTTCAGTACCTTCACTATCTCCCCGTAAGGCACTGTCACGTCGGCATACAGTGCCACGTACATCTCCGGTTCGCGTTCGGCACACGACTTCAGGAATGCGGGCAGTTCGCCCAGGGTCACCGGCTGTTCGCTGTCGTTGCCGAAAGCCGCGTAGAAATTCAGGTCTTTGTCGATGATGACCCTTGTGAGCGGTTTGGCTGCCGTCTGCTGCCTGCCCTGCGGCAGCAGCACCTTTATGGCATTGGGCGACACCACGGTGGATGTAATCATAAAGAATATGAGCAGCAGGAATATGAGGTCCGTCATGGACGCCATATTAAAGGCGGGCGATATTCTGGCTCTTCTCTTCAGCATAATACAGTCGTATTCGGCCCTCAGCGGGCAGGTTCGTTCAGCAAGTCCATAAATGCCAATGTCTTGGCCTCCATTTTATTGACCACACCGTCCATCAGCGTCACCAGATAATTGTAGGCAAACATGGCTATGATGCCCACTATCAGTCCGCCCACGGTAGTAATCATGGCCTCGTAGATGCCTCCCGACAGCAGGGTTATGTCCACATTGTTTCCGGCATTGGCCATTTCGAAGAAAGCCTTCACCATGCCCGTCACCGTGCCGAGGAAGCCCAGCATCGGCGCTCCGCTGGCGATGGTAGCCATCACGTTGAGTCCTTTCTCCAGTTTCGCCACTTCTATGTTCCCCACATTTTCGATGGCAGCCTGCACGTCGTTCACCGGGCGTCCCAGCCTGCTGATGCCTTTCTCTATCATCCGTGCCGACGGTGTGTCCACCCCGCGGCAATACGTTATCGCGGCATTTATCTCGCCGTCGAGTATATAGTCCTTGATCTTGTCCATGAACTTGGGGTCTTCCTTCCCCGCCTTGCGTATCACGTAATTGCGTTCAAACAGGATGTAGAAGCATATCAGCGACATGAAGGCCAGCACAATCATTATCCAGCCCCCCTTCACGGCCATGTCCCACAGGTTCATCTCTTCGCCCGCTGCCGCCACGGGGGTCAGCACCGGGTTCTCGCCGGCCAGCGCCCCGCTCAGGTCGGCGGCCGTCTGCAGCAAAAGCAACATAGCATTCATTTCAGGCAGTTCTTATATTCCAGTATGGCACGTTGCAGACCAAGGTACAGGGCGTCGCATATCAGGGCGTGCCCGATGGACACCTCGTCCACCCACGGTATGTTATCACAAAAATATTCCAGGTTTGCCAGGTTGAGGTCATGGCCGGCATTGAGTCCCAGTCCCAGGCTACGCGCCGTCTTGGCGGCCTCCACGAAAGGAGCTATGGCAGCCTCGCGGTCTTTCTCGTAGGCCGACGCATAGGGTTCGGTGTACAGCTCCACGCGGTCGGCACCGGCCTTTGCCGCATATTCTATCATCTCCGTGTCAGTGGAGACGAACACCGATGTACGTATCCCCGCATGGTTGAACCTCTCCAGCACCTCGCTCAGGAAGTCTAAGTACCTCTTGGTGTCCCATCCGGAGTTGGATGTCAGCTGTGTGGGGCTGTCGGGCACCAGTGTCACCTGATGCGGCTTCACCTTCAGCACCAGGTCGATAAATTCCGGCGAAGGGTAGCCTTCAATATTGAATTCTGTCCGGAGCAACGGGCGCAAGTCATACACATCTTTCTTGCGGATGTGCCTCTCGTCGGGTCGCGGGTGCACCGTAATGCCGTCGGCGCCAAAGTTTTCGCAGTCCTGCGCCACCTTCACCACATCGGGCACGTTGCCTCCGCGCGCATTGCGCAACGTGGCCACCTTGTTAATGTTCACACTCAGTTTTGTCATATAAATACAATAGTAGTTTCCGGCAAAAGTACAAATAATAGTGATACATCCGCAACATTCAAAGAAAAAAATGCCATCTTTGCATCTATATATATTATGTCAACCGGCATACCGTACCAATCAATATAAATTTACATCACAAGAAGTATGAAGTTCGCCATATTCGGTAACACTTACCAGGCCAAGAAATCATCGCATGCCGAGCGGCTTTTCAGTCTGCTGCGCGCGCACGGCGCACAGGTGTGCATCTGCCGCGAGTTCCATAATTTCCTTACGCACGACATGCACATGCGCCTCAGCGGGGCGGAGCTTTTCGACGGCGACGACTTCCAGGCCGACATGGTAATCAGCGTGGGGGGCGACGGCACATTCCTGAAGGCCGCGAGCCGCGTGGGCAGAAAAGGGATACCCATACTGGGGGTGAACACCGGGCGGCTGGGGTTCCTGGCCGACGTGTCGCCGGAAGAGATGGAAAGCACGCTCGACGAGATATCACGCGGCGACTACCGCACGGAAGAGCGCAGCGTGCTGCACCTGGCGTGCGACTGTCCGCACCTGCAGCAGGAGCCGTATGCGCTCAACGAGATAGCGGTGCTCAAGCGCGACAACTCGTCGATGATAAGCATACATGCCTCCATCAACGGGGAGCCGCTCATAACCTACCAGGCCGACGGACTGATAGTGGCCACTCCCACCGGCTCCACGGCCTACTCGCTCAGCGTGGGAGGCCCCATCATCGTGCCCCAAAGCAAGGCCATGGTGCTCACACCCGTGGCACCGCACAGCCTCAACGTGCGCCCCATGGTCATCTGCGACGACTGGGAGGTCACGCTGAAGGTGGAGAGCCGCAGCCACAGCTTCCTGGTGGCGATAGACGGACGCAGCGCGGCCTGCGAGGAGAACACACGCCTCACCATCACCCGCGCCGGATATACCGTGAAGGTGGTGAAACGGCACGGGCACGTGTTCTTCAACACGCTGCGCGACAAGATGATGTGGGGAGCCGACATCAGGTGACGCCACGCCCTCCGCAGGCCGGGGAAAGCCGTACATAAACGCCGCATCCGGAGCACACGCTTGCCGCACGCGGGCATTGCAACGGCGGCACGGCGGAAACACGGCATAAAAACCCCGTAAAAACGGCAGCCGGACGACAGAGCGGGCCTTTTGGCAGATTTTTGAGCAGTTTTCATATAATCCATTGCAATAAATTGAAAAGAAGATTTAATTTTGCGCACTAATTACATTACCACAAGAATGGTGGCTGACGACTCTTTATTTTTGATAGACATAGACAAGGTGCTGCGCGAAAAGGCACCCCGGAAGGCACGATACATACCGGGGTTCGTCGTCTCATACCTGAAACGTATAGTACATCAAGATGAACTGAACGTCTTCTTGCGCGAATCGAAAGACAAGACAGGAGTGCCCTTCCTGGAGGCATGCCTCGACTTCCTCGACGCAAAAATCATAGTCAGTGGGGAAGAGAACCTGCCCAAGGACAGGCTCTGCACATTCGTGTCGAACCATCCGCTCGGAGGGCAGGACGGCGTGACACTGGGCTATGTGCTGGGAAAGGCCTACGACGGGAAAATAAGATACCTGGTCAACGACCTGCTGATGAACCTGCGCGGACTGGCGCCGCTGTGCATACCGATAAACAAGACCGGAAGGCAGGCGAAAGACTTCCCGCGCATGGTGGAGGCAGGATTCGCATCGGACAACCAGCTCATCATGTTCCCCGCAGGGCTGTGCTCGCGCAGGCAGAACGGGCAGATACGCGACCTGGAATGGAAGAAGACATTCGTGGTGAAGAGCGTGAAGCACAGACGCGACGTGGTGCCGATACACTTCGAAGGACGAAACTCGGACTTCTTCTACAACCTGGCCAACGTGTGCAGGATACTGGGAATAAAATTCAACATAGCCATGCTGTACCTGGCGGACGAAATGCTGAAAAACCGCCACAAGACCTTCACCGTCACCATAGGGAAACCAATACCATGGCAGACCTTCGACAGGACTAAGACACCGCTGCAGTGGGCACAGCACGTGAAGGACATAGTATATAACTTAAAGTAGGACAAATGGAAGACATCATAGCACCGATAGGCAAGGAACTGCTGAAGGCGGAACTGACAGAAGAGAAACGCCTGCGCATGACCAACAGAAGCCACAACCAGATATACATCGTCACCGCTCAGGACTCGCCCAACATAATGCGCGAGATAGGACGGCTGCGCGAAATAGCATTCCGCTCGGCAGGGGGCGGCACGGGCAAGTCCGTCGACATAGACGAGTATGACGTGATGGAACATCCGTACAAACAGCTGATAGTATGGAACCCCGAAGCGGAGGAGATACTGGGCGGATACCGCTACATTCCGGGCACGGAAGTGCGCTTCGACAGCCACGGAATACCGCTGCTGGCCACTGCCCACATGTTCGACTTCTCCGAGAAGTTCCTAAAAGACTATCTGCCCACCACCATAGAGCTGGGACGCTCGTTCGTGACGCTGGAGTACCAGTCCACGCGCATAGACAGCAAGGGGCTATTCGCACTGGACAACCTGTGGGACGGGCTCGGCGCACTGACCGTGGTCATGCCCAACGTGAAGTACTTCTTCGGCAAAGTGACAATGTACCCCGGCTACCACTACCGCTGCCGCGACATGATACTGTACTTCCTCAAGAAACACTTTGCCGACAAGGAGGGGTTAATCAGACCCATGCAGCCGTTTTACCTGGAGAGCGACGAGCAAGAGCTCTCCGCACTGTTCTGCAAGGACAGCTTCAAGGAAAACTACAAGATACTGAACAGGGAGATACGCAAGTTGGGGTACAACATCCCGCCGCTGGTCAACGCCTACATGAGCCTCAGCCCCACGATGCGCACCTTCGGCACGGCCATCAACCACGACTTCGGCGAGGTGATAGAGACAGGCATCATGATAGCCGTGGACGAGATACTGGCCGAGAAGCGCATACGCCACATCGAGTCGTTCGTCGAAAAGGAGCTGAAGGAAGGACTGTTCT
The DNA here is from genome assembly GCA_964651035.1 of uncultured Bacteroides sp. Lineage (GTDB taxonomy): Bacteria > Bacteroidota > Bacteroidia > Bacteroidales > Bacteroidaceae > Bacteroides. The sequence continues at coordinate 70,398 of CAZYVE010000002.1, read as the reverse complement.
GAAACCGGCTGCCCGTCAGCTTATCTCGGGCAGGCTGTTGCCGTTTATCTTCCGGTAGAGGTCGAGGGCAAAGACATCCGTCATGCCCGACACATAGTCCAGCACGGCCTGAATCTTTTCGTACATCCCTTCCGCCCTGATGTTGTACTGCGGCGACACGCGGTCGATGAGCAGCTGCGAGTATGCCTTCGACGGCGAGCTCACGGCATCTATCATCAGCTCCAGCAGCGTGCTTATGATGCGGAATCCGGCAAGCTCGATGTCAAGCACATCCTTCGAACGGTATATTTTCCGGAACGACACCTCCGTGCAGCGGCGGTACGCCTCCGCCGGGCGGTCGGATATGTTGTCTATGAGGCTCCCGCTGAACACTCCGTCCAGTATGGCAGACTCGTTGTCGAGGAATGCCTGCGTGCATTCGGTTATGAGCAGTCCTATGACGCACGAGCGCAGGTAGGCTATCTGCTCGTTGGCATCGCTCACCATGCCGAGCGTCCTGTGCATGTGCCGTTGCCTCTCTTCGGTGAAATACGCCATCAGCAGCTCGCGTGTCTCCTGCATGGTGAGTATCTTCAGCTTGTAGGCATCTTCTATGTCCATTATGCGGTAACAGATGTCGTCCGCCGCCTCGACGAGGTAGACCAACGGATGGCGCGCGTACTTCAGCGGTGCCCCGCAGAGCCGCTTCATGCCCAGGTCGTCGGCTATGCGGCGGAAGCTCTCTTCTTCGGACGTGAAGAAGCCGAATTTCGACCTGCCGCCCGCCAGCACCGAAGAATAGGGATACTTCACTATGGAAGCCAGCGTGGAATAAGTCAGCACGAACCCGCCCTTGCGCCGCCCCTCAAACCGGTGTGTCAGCAGGCGGAAGGCGTTGGCATTGCCCTCGAAGTGCGTCAGGTCTTCCCATTGCGCCGCGGTAAGCCCGGAGGCGTCGCGCAGCGACTGCCCCTTGCCTTCGGAGAAGAACGTCGATATGGCGCGCTCACCCGAATGGCCGAAAGGCGGGTTGCCCATGTCGTGGGCAAGGCATGCGGCAGATACTATGGCCCCTATCTCGGGCACGAAAGAGCCGCGCAGCGAAGGATGCCTCGCCAGCAGCTCGCGCGACACGTCGCTGCCCAGCGAACGTCCCACGCACGACACCTCAAGGCTGTGCGTAAGTCGGTTGTGAACGAAGATGCCTCCCGGCAGCGGAAACACCTGCGTCTTGTTCTGAAGCCGCCTGAACGGTGCGGAGAACACCAGCCTGTCGTAGTCGCGCTGAAACTCCGAACGGTTCTCATGCCGCTCTTCATGAAACTCTTCCAAGCCGAAACGCTTGGCGGAAATAAGTCTCTCCCAATCCATACATTCGTCTTGCTTTGTTGCCTGTCAGGCTGAATGGGGCATCCGAAAATGCACGCACTCACGTTATTTAACTGCAAATGTACCACTATTCTGCTTCAAATTGCGTATTTTTGTCCGACAAAATGTAGACACGCCGCAAACATGTGGCACTTTCATATATTACATAACTTATGCTGAACGTGAAGATAGTAAACAAATCGAAACATCCGCTGCCGGAATACGCCACGGCACTGTCGGCAGGCATGGACATACGTGCCGACATCGGCAGCCCCATCGAACTGCCGCCCATGCAGCGCTGCCTGGTGCCCACGGGACTGTACATCGCCCTGCCCGAAGGGTATGAGGCACAGATCCGGCCACGCAGCGGACTGGCGCTGAAGAAGGGTATCACCGTGCTCAACTCGCCGGGGACGATAGATGCCGACTACCGCGGAGAGATACGCGTCATCCTTGTCAACCTGTCGCAGGAAACATTCGTGATAGAAGACGGCGAGCGCATAGCGCAGATGGTGATAGCAAGGCACGAACAGGCCGCATGGCAACCGGTGGAGGAACTGGACGGGACGGAACGCGGCGACGGAGGCTTCGGACACACGGGCAGCAGATAAGACATACTTTGCAGAGACTACGAAAAATGAATATGAGAACCGGAATACTGGCATTACTGCTGGCGCTCATGGCCGCCACGCCCTCGCATGCACAGGCTGCGGGAGAAGGGGACACGGCCGGACTCACGGCAGAGCAACAGCGCAAGTACAACTACTACTTCCTCGAGTCGATGCGGCTGAAGACGGCAGGCAAGCTTGACGCAGCCTTCTGCATGCTGCAACACTGCCTGTCGATAAACCCGCAGGCGGCCTCGGCACTGCACGAAATGGCGCAATACTACATCACATTCAAGCAGATGAAGGCAGCAATAGCGGCAATGGAAAAGGCCGTGGAATACGCCCCGGACAACTACTGGTACGCACATGGACTCGCAAACGTGTACATGCAGGAGAACATGGCAGACAAGGCCACACAGCAGCTGGAGAGCATGGCGGAACGCTTTACCGACAAGACATACCCGCTGTACCACCTGGTCGACAGCTACAACCGCGCATTAGAGTACGACAAGGTAATATCGACACTGGACAGGCTGGAGCAGCGCATAGGCAAAAGCGAACAGATATCGATGGAGAAGTTCAGGATATATCTGCAGAAGGGGGACAACAAAAAGGCGATAGAAGAAATCGAAAGCCTCGCGAAGGAATATCCCAGAGACCTGAGATACCAGGTGCTGCTGGGAGATACGCACATGCAGAACGGCAAGCGCGACAAGGCGCTCGACTTATACCGGGAGGTGCTGGCCGAAGAACCCGACAATGCAATGGCGCTCTACTCGATGGCCACCTATTACAAGGAGACGGGACAGAACGAGCTTTACATGCAGCAGATGGACACGCTGCTGCTGAACAGGAAGGTGGACACGGACACGAAGCTGGCCGTAATGCGGCAGTTCATAATCGAGAACGAGCGCACGGGAGGAGACAGCACGGTTGTCGTCAGCCTCTTCGACCGGATACTGGAACACGAACACGACGATGCACAGATACCGATGCTGTACGTACAGTACCTCCTGTCGAAAGGGATGAACAAGAAAACCATACCCGTACTGAAGCTGCTGCTCGACATCGACCCCACCAATACCGCGGCGCGCATGACACTGCTGGGCGAGGCTGTACGCAACGATGACTACGCTGAGGTGACACGCCTCTGCGAGATCGGCATTGAGACCAGCCCCGAACGCCTTGAGTTCTACTTCTACCTGGCAATAGCCTACAACCAGGCCGGACGCACGGAAGAGACACTGGACGTGTGCAGGAAAGCACTGGAAATGGCTACGGAGGAAAGCGACAGCAAGATGATGTCGGACTTCTACACCATAATAGGAGACGCGCACTACTCGCTGAGACAGCCCGAAGAGGCCTTCGCCGCATACGACTCGTCACTGGTGTACAACCCGTCAAACTACATGGCGCTCAACAACTACGCATACTACCTGTCGCTCGAAAGACGCGACCTCGACAAGGCCGAGGAGATGAGCTACAAGACGATAAAGGCCGAACCGGAGAACGGGACTTACCTCGACACCTACGCATGGATACTCTTCGAAAAGGGCAGCTACAGCGAGGCACGCATCTACATAGACAATGCCATGCTGACCGAAGAGGGGCAGTCGGCAGGGATAATAGAACACGGCGGCGACATCTACTACATGACCGGCGACACGGAAAAGGCGGTGGAGCTGTGGGAGAAAGCGCGCTCGCTCGGCATCGGCACGGAGACGCTCGAAAACAAGATACGCCAAAAGAAATACATTCCTTATGACAACGGCTACGACCAGACAAATTCTCCGCAGGACGGAAACACGCTGTAGGTGCCTGCGCAACGTATTGCGCCTGACGCTCATGCTGGCCATGGCGCTGGCCTGCCTCACGGCCTGCCACACATCCAAGCGGAGTACATCGGACAAGGAGAGCGGATACCTGTCATCAAAGGTGCGCCTCAAGGTACCGAGCGGACAGGCCGTGCTGACGGTCAACGGCACGATGAAGATGAAGAGCGGCGAGCGGGTGCAGCTGTCGTTCCTGATGCCCGTGCTGCGCTCCGAAGTGGCACGCATAGAGGTGACGCCCGACGAGGTGCTGATGGTAGACCGCATGGGCAAGCGCTACGTCAGGGTCACACGCAGCGAGCTGAAAGGCTTGCTGCCGGCAAAGGCAAGCTTCTCACGCCTGGAAAAACTGATTTACTCGGCCGCAAAGTCCGGAGGGAATACCGTGATAACGGGGAAAGACCTCGGGATGAAATCGCTGGAAAAGGGGGAAATAATCTTCTCGGACTTCTCCGACAAAGAATTCTCCATCTCCCCCACACAACTCTCATCGAAGTACAAGGAAGTGGAATGGTATGAACTGCTGGAGATGCTGATGAGCCTATGATGACACGCCTCCTGTTGTGCGCCCTGCTGATGGCATGCTGCCTGCCCGCCCGCCTCGCGGCACAGTCCGGCAACATGATAAAGGAGCTGGAGAGCAGGCGCGGCGAACTGCTGCGCCAGATAGAAGAATCGGAAGCACTGCTGCAGAGCACCGGCAAGGACGTGGGAAGCCAGCTCGACGCCCTCTCCGCACTCACCGCGCAAATAGAGGAGAGAAAACGCTACATGAAAGCCATCAACGACGACATGAAGGCGATAGACAGGGAAGTGGCATCGCTGCAAAGGCAGATTGCCGCAGCACAGCGCGAGCTCGAAAAGAAGAAAAGCGAATATGCCGGGGCGCTGCGCTACCTGCACCGCCACCGCACCGTACAGGACAAGCTGATGTTCATATTCTCCGCCGAAAACCTGGCACAGATGTACCGCCGCATGCGCTATGTGCGCGAATATGCCGACTTCCACCGCAAGCAGGGGGAGGAAATACTCCGCAAACAGGAGCAGACGGAAGCCAGGCGCAACGAGCTGATGCAGGCAAGGGACGCCAGAAAGAAACTGCTGGCCGAACGCGAGGAGGAGAATAAAAAGCTCGAGGAGCAGGAGGCCGGGAAAAAGAAGATTGTGGAACAACTGCGCAGCAGGCAGCGGGCACTGCAGAACGAGCTTGCAAAGAAACGGCGGGAAGCCGAACGACTGAACAGCAGGATAGACAAGCTGATAGCCGAGGAGCTGGAAAAAGAACGCAAGCGCGCCGATGCCGAGGCGAAGCGCAGCAAGAAGCAGGACACCACCGTAAGGCAGGGCGACAAGGCCGCCACAGTCGAAACCTACACGCCCGACAAGGCCACGCAGCGGCTGTCGGGCAACTTCGCCTCAAACCGCGGCAAGCTGCCGGTGCCCATCACGGGGCCATACATCATAACGGGACACTACGGCAGGTACACGGTGAAGGAGCTGCGCAACGTGGTGCTCGACAACAAGGGCATCGACATACAGGGACAGCCGGGGTCGCAGGCAAGGGCGGTGTTCGACGGCAAGGTGGCGGCGGTGTTCAAGCTCGACGGCCTCCTGAACGTGCTTGTCCGCCACGGGGCATACATATCGGTATACTGCAACCTCACGTCCACTTCCGTCAAGACGGGAGACAGCGTGGCTACCGGGCAGCCGCTGGGACAGGTATATTCCAACCCTGCCGACGGCGGGCGCACGGTGCTGCACTTCCAGCTGCGCAAGGAGAAAGAGAAGCTCAACCCCGAGCCGTGGCTTGACGTCAGATGACCGCCTACCGGATGTCCGTCCCGTCGAGCATCTCCAGATACAGTCCGATGGCCTCTTCTATCTCATGTATGAACACAAACTCATCCGCCGTATGCGAGCGGCTGCTCTTGCCCGGCCCCATCTTCATGGAGGGGAACGGCATCAGGGTCTGGTCGGACAATGTGGGCGAGCCGAAGGGCACGCGCCCCAATGCCACGGCACGCCGCACCAGGGGATGCTCCGGCGGCACGTGCGACGACCCCAGGCGGAAGCTCCGCGCCTTTGCCGTGCAGCGTATGTGGGCCGTTATCTCGTCAAACAGCTCGCGGTTGGTGTAGCACTCGTTGCTGCGCACGTCCACAACGAAAGTGCAGCGGTCGGGCACCACATTATGCTGCGTGCCTGCATTTATCATCGTGACGCTCATCTTGACCGGTCCCAGCAGCGGCGACACCTTCCCGAAACGGTAGTCGCGAAACCACGCCACATCGTCAAGCACCTTGTAGATGGCATTGTCGCCCTCGTCGCGCGCGGCATGCCCCGAGCGGCCGGTGGCCGTCACGTCGAGCACCATCAGTCCCTTCTCGGCTATGGCAGGCTGCATCGCGGTAGGTTCGCCCACCAGGGCAAAGCTGACGGGCGGCAGCACGGGCAGCACGCTTTCCACTCCGCCGCTGCCCGACACTTCTTCCTCGCACGAAGCCAGGAACAGCAGGTTGTAGGGCTGCTCCGTGCGGCACAGCTGTATGAACACCTGAAGCAGGCTTGCCAGCGACGCACCCGCATCGTTGCTACCCAATCCGTACAGCTTGCCATTGGGCTCTACCGACGGGGTGAACGGGTCGTGCCGCCAGCCGGCGACGGGCTTCACGGTATCGATGTGGGAGTTGAGCATCAGCGTGGGCTTGTCAAGGCTGAACATGGGACTGAGGCTCCACACGTTGTTACCCCGGCGGCCGGTGTCCAGCTCCCTTTCCTCCATGTACCGCTGCAGGTACGTGGCGGCTTCGCCCTCGTCGCGGCTGATGGAAGGCATGGCGATAAGAGATTCCAACAATTCCACCGCACCGGCGGTGAGGCTTTGAATGTCGTATGTCATAACAGGTCGTTTTTAGGTTTGCATCGCGGCAGCACGGGAGCACTCCCCCACTGCCGGCACCGCGAAGTTACCGATATTTTCATTCCGCATGCCCGCAAAAGGATAACGCATGCTAAAAATTAGATAAATGAAAGTTTTGTTTGCATATTTACATTAATTGCTTATATTTGTGACTAAATACATATAAACACCTGATACCGTCACACAAACCTTAAAGCCCAAGCAATATGGAACAATATTATTATGTAGACTCCAACAATGAGCAGAGAGGCCCCGTCCCTGTCGAGCAGCTGAACGAATACGGCATAACGCGCGAAACCCTGGTATGGAAGGAAGGCATGGGGCAGAGATGGAAGCCTGCCGGAGAAATCCCCGAGCTGCAGTTCCTGTTCCTGTCGCACGACACCACTCCCCCGCCGCCACCCGGCGGTGCCATCCCCAAGCCGGACAGCTATCTGGTATGGTCTATCCTCGCCACGATGTTCTGCTGCCTGCCGCTGGGCATTGTCGCCATCGTCTACTCGGCCCGCGTCGACAGTCTGTGGTCACAAGACAAATACCTGGAAGCCGTGCAGGCGTCGAACAAGGCGAAGCTCTACTGCCTCATCTCGCTGGGGCTGGGCATAGCGGTGATTATCTGCAGCTTCTTCCTGGGTGTGTTCGGTGCCTTGCTCGGTGTATAAGAAGCGGCTTGCCATATTGGCCGTGGCAGCCGCGTGCTTCGTGGTGCTCTTTGCCGTCAATCCGGAAGCCGTCTCCTTCATGCCGCGCTGCCCATTCAAGTGGCTCACGGGTTACGACTGCCCCGCATGCGGCACCCAGCGTGCGCTCCACCGGCTGTTTCACCTGCGCTTCGGAGAGGCGTTTGCCTGCAACCCTTTCCTGATAGTGTCGATGCCTTACCTGCTGACACTGGTGGCATGCAACTACTTCGACAGCAAAGGGCGCCTGGCCGCACTGAAACGCTTCTGCCACCACCACCGCACGGCAGGCGTCTACCTGCTGCTGACAATGGCATGGTGGATTCTGCGCAACGTGGTCTGAAGCATCTCCCGAAGAGAGTTGGTCTTCGCAGCATATTTTTTCTTTTGGAACCTAAAAACTCATGCCTTATGCTTTACCGTCATCTATCTGTCTTGGTGCACAGCCAGGCCGGGAAATATGGAGACAAGATAGCCTTGAGATACAAGGACTATGACGCCTCGCGCTGGATATCCGTAACGTGGAGGGAATTCTCGGACATCGTGTACCGCACTGCCAACGCCATGGCCGCACTGGGCATTGTCGAGGAAGAGAAGTTCGGCATATTCTCGCAGAACAAGCCCGAATGCCTGTACGTCGATTTTGCCGGCTTTGCCAACCGTGCCGTCAGCGTGCCGCTGTATGCCACATCATCGCCGGCGCAGGTGCAGTACATCCTCAACGATGCCTCCATACGCTTCCTTTTCGTGGGAGAGCAGTTTCAGTACGACGCGGCGTTCGGGGTGGCGGGGCTGTGCGACACGCTGCAGCGGCTCATCATCTTCGACCCTGCGGTAAAGAAAGACCCGCGCGACACGACATCGCTCTACTTCAGCGAATTCATGGCTGCCGGCAACGCCAGGCAATACGAGGACATGGTGAAGGAGCGCATGGCACGGGGCACGGGCGAAGACCTCGCCAACGTGCTGTACACGTCGGGCACCACGGGCGAACCCAAGGGAGTGATGCTGCACCACTACAACTACATCGAAACCCTCGCCATGCACGACAAACGGCTGTACTATATGACGGACAGGGATGTCGCACTGAACTTCCTGCCGCTGACCCACGTCTTCGAGCGGACATGGACTTACTACTGCATACACAAAGGGGTGCAGATATGCGTCAACCTGCGCCCTGACGACATTCTCACATCCATCAAGGAGATACGCCCGACGCTGATGTGCAGCGTGCCAAGGTTCTGGGAGAAGGTCTACACAGAAGTGCAGAACCGCATAGCCGGCGAGAAAGGGGCGCGCAGGGCACTGATGCTCGACGCCATACGGGTGGGGCGCATGCACAACGTGGACTACCTGCGGCTGGGCAAGACGCCGCCGGCATGGCTGCACATGCGCTACAAGTTCTACGAAAAGACGGTATTCGCACTGCTGAAAAGGACTATCGGCATAGAGAACGGCAACTTCTTCCCCACGGCAGGGGCGACGGTGCCGGACGAGATCTGCATGTTCGCCCATTCGGTAGGGATAGACATGCTGGTGGGCTACGGGCTGACAGAATCGACCGCCACGGTATCGTGCTTCACGCGGCAAGGCTATGAGATTGGCTCGGTGGGAAAGGTGCTGCCAGACCTGGAAGTCCGTATCGGAGACAACAACGAGATACTGGTAAGGGGGAAGACCGTCACCCGGGGCTATTACAACAAGCCGCATGCCACAGCCCAAACCATAGATGCCGACGGATGGCTGCACACCGGCGACGCAGGCTATCTGAAGGACGGCCACCTGTACCTGACGGAGCGCATAAAAGACCTCTTCAAGACATCGAACGGGAAGTACATCTCACCGCAGGCACTGGAGGCCAAGATAGGCATAGACCGCTACATCGACGGGATAGCCATCATTGCCGACCGCCGCAAGTTCGTATCGGCGCTGATAGTGCCCGTGTACAGCCAGGTGGAAGAGTACGCGCACGGCAAGGGGATAAAGTATGCCTCGCGCAGCGAACTGCTGGCACATCCCAAGGTGCAGGCCCTGTTCCGCGCACGCATCGACACCCTGCAACAGCAGTTTGCACACCACGAGCAGGTAAAGCGCTTCACACTGCTCGACGAACCCTTCAGCATAGAACGCGGGGAGCTTACCAACACCCTGAAGCTGAGGCGCAAGGTGGTAGACCAGAACTACAAGGAGATAATCGACAAGATGTACGAAGGCTGAACGGTTTCAGCAAACACAATCAAAAACCGCGATGAAAAACGTATTCCGCTATTTATATGTCCCGCTCTTACTGATTTTGCCGGCCGGCTGCAACGGCGACGTGTTTATCGACGACTTCGCCCCGTCGGTCAGCGAGGTGCGGATGGAAGAAGGCACGGACTATTGCATCGACTTCGAGGCTGACAACTGGAATATGAGGGCACTGTATATGGAACACTTCTCGCCCAGCTATTGGCTGGAGGAGTTGAATTGCGACTTCTATGATGCCGACGGCCGTCTGCTGGGCGAGAACCGGCCTTCGTTCTGGTTTACTGGCGGAGAATATACGAAAATGGTGCTGCGACATCCGCAACTGGCGCTCACCCTCGAACGGACGGGAGCGAAGCGGTTGTGCCTGACCGACGCCGAGAACATCGGCCTCGACACCTGCCGTCTTATCATTACGGTGGGCAACGAATATGATATCCGCGACATCAGCGTGCAGCTGGAGCCTTCCACCCGCTACCGCTTCGACAGCATCGTCTACAAGCTGGACACTTACTACCTGCAAGAGCAATATAGCAGCGAAACTTTTCTGGTGAACCCCGTCAATACTGGCACCGGCACGATGCACTACAACCTCTACCCCTACGAAAGCCGGTACACCAAACTCGACTTTCTGGGCCGTTACTTCTTCGGCGACCCTCTCCTGACGGCAGAGCAGCTGGACATCTTCGGCAACGATATGCCGGTAATACCCGTGCCCGGAATCAATTCATACGGCTGGCCCGTGCCTTCCGACGAAACGGTGCGGCTCTCGGCCGGAACCGTGCTTTTGCCTCCGCCGTCCGACCTGCTGGCGGTGTACGAAACGGTGACCGTGCCGCCCGGCAAGCAGGTGACGTGTGCCGTGTGCTGCTGGTACACCTACTACGGCATCGAGTATGCCCTGTATGCCACCAACCCCAAGACGGGAAAGCAGCGCGTGTTCGAAGGATTGCTCGACATGCAGGTGCCGCGAGCATACTCCCTCGAACAGACGGAAAGCGATATATATTCTTCTAATACAAACCATTGATGAGAACAGCAACCCATATAGTCCTTTTACTTGTCTTTTGCTGCATGGTGTGCCTACCTGCAAGCAGTAAGTCAGAACAGACCACCGACCCGAAACCCGATACACTGCGCCGGATTACCGGCCATAGTCTGGCGGTGGACATCCGGCCGGGCTACGTGTTTCCTACCAGTGGTTTCTTTCGCGGAGAGAATGCCGGCGGCAAACCCATTGACGCCACCTTGTCGGGGCATCTGAAATATGCGTTCCGCTTCTCGCCCCATTCGCGGTTGGGGAGTCTGTATCCGCATACCTATCAGGGCATAGGTGTGGCCTGCAACACGTTTTTCAATGCAGGCGAGGTAGGTACGCCGGTGGCCGTGTACGTCTTCCAGGGTGCGCCCATTGTGCGGCTGGCTCCCGGCCTGACGCTGAACTATGAGTGGAATTTCGGAGCCTCGTTCGGATGGAAGAAATACGATGAAAGCACCAACTTTTATAACCACGTGGTGGGGTCGCCCATCAATGCCTATATCAACGCCGGCTTTTATCTGGACTGGCGGCTGGCTCCGCAGTGGCGGCTGACGGCCGGTGTCGACCTGGCACACTACTCCAACGGCAATACGCACTACCCCAATGCGGGTGTCAATACCGTGAGTGCGCGGGTAGGTCTGGTGCATACCATCGGGCGGGATGCCGACGCGAAAGCCTCAACCGGGCCGTTCGACGGGAGCGAACGCATCTGCTACGATGTGGTGCTGTACGGCTCTACGCGCAAACAGGGTATTAACGGTGCCGACTATGCCAGGCTGGTTTCCGGTTCGTTTGGAGTGGCGGGGCTGAACATCAATCCCATGTACGTGGTGAACCGTTATTTCCGGGCGGGACTTTCGCTCGATGCGCAGTACGACGAAAGTGCCAATCTGAAGAACCATGTAGTGGAGAGCACCATTGCCGGCGGCGATTTGAAGTTTTACAGGCCGCCCTTCCGCGAACAGTTTGGCATCGGCTTTTCCGTGCGCGCCGAACTCAACATGCCCGTCTTTGCAGTCAATCTTGGGATCGGGCACAACGTGTTCGGCCGGGGCGATGATTTGAAAGGTTTTTACCAGATATTGGCGTTGAAGACGTTTGTCACTCCCCGCCTGTTTCTGCATGTGGGCTATCAGCTCAGCAAATTCAAAGACCCCAATAACCTGATGTTGGGTTTGGGATACCGTTTCGGCGGATAGTCATCTCGCCGGAAGAAGAAACAGCAGCTCTCTCCCCTCTGCAAGGCGATAAAAAAGAACGGGGATGTGTCAAAAAAACGTTTGACACATCCCCGCAGTGTTGTTCAACGGGACGTTTCCGCCGCCGTTATCAATATCCGAAGATGTCCTTCGTGGTCAGTTCCACCACGGTGCCCAGCTTCTTCAGCCCGTCCATGTCAAGCTCTTTCTTGTCGCCCAGTATGCCGTAGTAGTACGTGCGGTCCTTCACCCACTTCTCCTGGAAGTCCGTCACGTCTTTCAGCGTCATGTCCTGCACGTCGTTGTAGAGGCGGATGCGTCTGTCGGTAGTCTCGCCCATGTCCTGTGCATCGATGAAGTTCCACAGCACGGACGCCCTGTTGATGCGGTCGGTACGCAGGCGTGCTATCATGCCGTCCTTGCCCAGCTTGAAGGCGTTTTCCGACTGCGGCATGTTGTTTATGATGTCGTTGAAGGTATTGACGGCATCCATCAGCTTGTCGTTCTGCGAAGCTATCTGCGACACGTAGAAATAGTCCTCATCCTTGTACGATGGAGCGTTCATGCCCGCCCATACCGAGTACGCCAGCCCGCGGCTTTCGCGCATCTCCTGGAAGACGATTGAGTTCATGCCGCCGCCGAAGTATTCGTTGTACAGCCGGCGCGAAGGCTCCAGTTCCGGGTCGTATTTCTCGCCGCGGTTGGAGTAATGCATGAGGTACACGTTCTTGGCATCGTAGGGGGCGAGGAATATAGTGGTCTCGCCGGTAAGACGGTGCTCGTAGTTGCCTTCGGCGGGCACGTCCTTCAGCGTCGCGGGCGTATTGTGCTCGCTGTCGAGCACTGCCAGCAGCTCGTCGTCCGTGCTGGGGCCGTAGTACAGTATGCGGTGCTTGTATCCGTTCAGCCCGTGTATGCGGTCTACCAGCTCCTGCGGGTCCATGCCCTTCAGTTCGGCTTCGGAGAGCATGTTGGTAGACGGATTTTCAGGGCCGTAGAATACGTAGTTCATCAGATACCTGAAATTTTGCATCTGGTTCAGCTTGGCGTCGGCACGTCTCTTCAGCTGGTCGGACACGAGGTTGTCGTATGCCTCGCGGTTGACCTGCGCGTCGGCCAGCAGCTCTTCAAACAGGGCGACGGCCTGTGGCATGTATTCGTTCAGTCCACTCAGTGTGACATACGTGCGGCGGGTCCCCTGCGAGACGGAGAAGTTGCATGCCATGCGGTAGAACTCCTGCTTCACCTCTTCGGGCGTCTTGCTGCTCGTGCCGAGGTATTCCAGGTACTGGGCAGACATGCCGAGAGCCTTGTCCTGGTTCTTGCCCATGTCGAAGAGGTAAACAAGCTGGAAGAGGTCGTTACTGGTGTTCTGCTTGTAGAGCACGGGTACGGTGCCGTCCTTGGCCGTGAGCTGTGAAAGGTCTTTCGAGTAGTCGAGGAACACCGGCTCGATGGGAGGCACGTTGGCGGCAGCCTCCTGCATTTCGTTGAGGAATGCGCTGGCCGTGTCGCGGTTCATCACGATGGGTGTTATCTCGGGCTTTTCAATCTTCATCTCGTTGGGGTCTTTGCCCTGGCGTTTGTAGATGAGGGCATAGTTGTGGTCGGTGAAGTAGCGGTTGGCAAAGTCCACGATGTCCTGCTTGGTCAGCTTCGACATGCGGTCGACTGCCACGACCTCGTCAGCCCAGTCGCAGCCGTTGACGAACGTCTGCACGAACCAGTCGGCACGCCCCTCGTTGCTCTGCATCGTCCCCATCTGCGAGCGTTTGAAGTTGTTGATGGTGGCTTCGAGCAGAGACTCGTCGAAGTCGCCGTCGCGCAGTTTCTTCACTTCGGCCAGCATGAGGTCTTTCACCTCGTCAAGCGTCTGTCCGGCTCTGGGCTGTCCCCGCATTACCAGGACGCTGTAGTCGGCCAGCTGATATAGGTAGCAGAAGCCCGACAGTATTTTCTGCTGCTGCAGCAGGTCGAGGTCGAAGAGACCGGCCCTCCCGTTGTAGAGCAGTCCCGAAGCGATGTTCAGCGAGTCAATCTCGCCGCTGGCCGCTCCCGGGAACCGCCATGCCAGCGTCACGTTTTCGGCATCGTTGCCATACACCTCGCGCACCAGTGGCTCGGTGATGGGAGCCTCGGGTTCGAAGTGCAGCTGCGGCAGTTCGGGGTTGGGCTGGAGCGAGCCGAAATACTTGTCTATTATGGCAATCATCTTGTCGGGGTCGAAGTCACCGCTAAGGCAGATGGCCATGTTGTTGGGCACGTACCACTGCCTGTAGTACTCCTTGATATTGATGATGGAGGGATTCTTCAGATGCTCCTGCGTGCCCAGCACGGTCTGCGTGCCGTAGGGATGGTTGCGGAAGAGGGCGGCGAACATGCTTTCGATTACCTTGTTCCAATCATGCGTCAGCGACATGTTCTTCTCCTCGTACACCGTCTCCAGCTCGGTATGGAAGCCCCGTATCACGCAGTCCTTGAATCGTTCGGCCTGTATGCGCGCCCAGTTCTCCACCTGGTTGCTCGGTATGTCTTCCGTATAGCAGGTCACGTCGTAGCCGGTGTAGGCGTTGGTGCCGTTGGCCCCGATGGCCGTCATCAGCTTGTCGTACTCGTTGGGTATGGCAAACTTGGACGCTTCGTACGACAGGCTGTCGATGACGTGGTAGATGGCCTTGCGTTCGGCCTCGTCGGTGGTCTTGCGATACACCTCGAACTGCTGTTCGATGGCATCGAGCAGGGGTTTTTCGGCTTCATAGTTTTGGGTTCCGAAATGGGTCGTTCCCTTGAACATGAGGTGCTCGAAGTAGTGTGCCAGTCCGGTGGTTTCGGCCGGGTCGTTCTTGCCCCCTACACGCACGGCGATGTAGGTCTGGATGCGCGGTTCGTCCTTGTTGACGCTCATGTAGACCTTCAGCCCGTTGTCGAGGGTGTAGATGCGGGCCTGCAAGGGGTCGCCGGGTACGGTTTCGTATTGATACTTCGGGGCACAGCTCCCCAAAGCCAGGACAGCCAGCAGCAGTGCGGGCATGCCTGCTTTCTTCAATAGTTTGTTCATAACATTTATGCTTTATCTGATTTACATCGCAAATATATGTTTTTCCCGTTACCGGTATAACGCCCGGGATAGTTTTTTTCATGCAAATTCATTATTTTTGCAGCAGCAAACCTCTTAAAAACTGCGATATACCATGCGTTACCTCAACCCCAAGGCCGACCTCACTTTCAAGAAAGTGTTCGGCGAGCATCCCGACCTCATCATCAGCTTCCTCAATGCCCTGCTGCCGTTCGACAGCCCGGAGGAGGAAATCACATGGGTGGAATACCTCAACCCCGAACTGATGCCCTTCAACCCGCTGCGCAAGGACAGCATCGTGGACGTGCGCTGCCGAGACAGGGTCGGCAGGCAGTTCATCGTGGAGATGCAGATGATATGGACGTCGGCATACAAACAGCGGGTGCTGTTCAACGCGTCGAAGGCGTACGTAAGTCAGCTTGAAAAGGGCGAGAGCTTCGACCTCCTGCAACCGGTATATTCGCTGAACCTGGTGAACGAGACCTTCTCCGACAGCGACAATTACTACCACGACTACCGCATAGTGGAGGTGGCCGAGACGAAGGAGGTCATCGAGGGACTGCGCTTCATCTTCATCGAGCTGCCCAAGTTCACGCCAAGCGACTACAGCGGCAAGAGGATGCAGGTGCTCTGGCTGCGCTACCTGACGGAAATCAACGAAAAGACCGACGAGGTGCCGGAAGAACTGCTGGAAAGCCCGGAAATCAGCAAGGCGGTGACACAGCTGAAAGAATCGGCCTTCAGCGAGGCACAGCTGCTGGGCTACGACAAGTTCTGGGACATGGTAAGCACTGCCAAGATGCAAATAAGCAGCGCGCTGCGCGACGGCCTCGAAAAAGGGATGAAGGAAGGCCGCAAGGAAGGTATAAAAGAAGGAATGAAAGAAGGAATCGAAAAAGGACTAAAAGAAGGACAGGCGAAAGGCCGCAGCGAGGCTATTGCGGAGACTGCACGCAAGATGAAGGCAATGGGCTATCCCACGGAAGACATAGCGGAGATTACAGGGCTTCCGGCTGACGAGATTGACTCTCTGTGACAAGAAACCGCGGGACGACATGTTGCGCGGCTCTGCCTTTCCGCCCCGCTGCAGGTCATAATATCCTGTTTTTTTCATACCTTTGCACCCTGACATAAACATTATCATTTATGATAACCTCTGAACAACTGAAAGATATCAAAGACCGCACCGAAGCGTTGCACCGCTATCTGGACATCGACGGCAAGAAAATACAGGTGGAAGAAGAACAGCTGCGCACGCAGGCACCCGGATTCTGGGACAACCAGAAGGCCGCCGAGGCACAGATGAAGAAGGTGAAGGGACTGCAGCAATGGATCAACGGATACACCGAAGTAAAGACCCTGACCGACGAACTGCAGCTGGCCTTCGACTTCCACAAAGACGGGCTCGTGACCGACGAAGAAGTGGACGAGGCTTACGCCAAGGCAACGGCTGCCGTCGAGGCTCTCGAACTGAAGAACATGCTGCGCGACGAGGCCGACCAGATGGACTGTGTGCTGAAGATAAACTCGGGAGCCGGCGGTACCGAAAGCCAGGATTGGGCCAACATGCTGATGCGCATGTATCTGCGCTACGCCGAGACGCACGGCTACAAGGCCGTGATAGCCAACGTGCAGGAGGGCGACGAGGCGGGCATCAAGACCTGCACCATCGAGATAAGCGGGCCTTACGCCTACGGCTACCTGAAGGGAGAGAACGGAGTGCACCGGCTGGTGCGCGTGTCGCCATACAACGCACAGGGCAAACGCATGACATCGTTCGCATCGGTATTCGTCACGCCGCTGGTCGACGACACCATCGAAGTCAACATAGAACCGGCACGCATCTCGTGGGACACGTTCCGCAGCGGGGGAGCGGGAGGACAGAACGTCAACAAGGTGGAGTCGGGAGTGCGCCTGCGATACCAGTACAAAGACCCCTACACCGGCGAGGAGGAGGAAATCCTCATCGAAAACACCGAGACGCGCGACCAGCCCAAGAACCGCGAAAACGCACTGCGCCTGCTGCGCTCCATGCTGTACGACAAGGAGATGAAACACCGCCTTGCCGAACAGGCAAAAATCGAGGCCGGGAAGAAGAAGATAGAATGGGGCTCGCAGATACGCAGCTACGTGTTCGACGACCGCCGCGTGAAAGACCACCGCACCAACTACCAGACTTCGGACGTGAACGGCGTGATGGACGGCGAGATAGACGGCTTCATCAAAGCTTATCTCATGGAGTTCGCCGGAGCCGACAATGCAGACTGACCATACATGTAACCGGGCATCACGAAAAAAATCAACCTCTTCTCTTGCAAACTTCCGGGATTTGCCGTTACTTTGTTTTCAAACATTAAGTCTGACATATAAAACCTGAAAAACCATGGGCAAGAAAAACAAAAGGAAAATCAAGTACACCCACAAGGAAGAAGAACAAGGCAAAAAAGTGCTGTTGGGCATAGCCGTGACAGCCATTGTGCTGGCTATCATAATAATAGCACTGTCTGCCTTGTGGTAACCATGCACAACGCCGCACATGCCTAAGGAGATAGAACGCAAGTTCCTGGTGACGGGCGGATACAAGCACATGGCCGTGTCGCACGACCGCATAGCGCAGGGATACATCTGCACGGCACGCGGACGGACGGTGCGGGTGCGCATCAGGGCGGGACGCGGGTATCTGACGATAAAAGGCCCGTCGGCCGACAACGGACTGAGCCGTTACGAGTGGGAGAAGGAGATACCGCCCGAAGAAGCGGAGGAGCTGATGAAACTCTGCGCGACGGGCGTCATCGACAAGACGCGCTACCTTGTGCCGTGCGGCAACCATACCTTCGAGGTGGACGAGTTTCACGGCGACAACGAGGGGCTCGTGGTGGCCGAAGTGGAACTGCGCACGGAAGACGAGGCCTTCGAACGCCCACCGTTCGTGGGACGGGAAGTGACAGGCGACGTGCGCTACTACAATTCGCAACTGGCGGCAAGACCGTACCGCACATGGGACAATCCGGACGGACAGGACGCCGGCCGTCCGTCGGACGGCACGGCACGCACATAAACAGCCGGAAGCCCTGCACACCGAAACATGGAGAATCTATATCAATACCTGCCGGAAGAACTGGTGACGTTCGTGCTTGTCACCGTGTTCGCACTGCTCATCGGACTGTCGCAACGGCGCATCAGCCTGAAGCGCGAGGGTGAGACCACGCAGTTCGGCACCGACCGCACATTCACATTCATCGCCATACTGGGATACCTGCTCTACATTCTCGACCCGCACGGCTACCGTCTCTTCACGGGCGGCGGAGTGGTGCTTGGCGTGCTGCTGGCCATGAACTACTACGTCAGGCAGACGCGCTACCATGTGTTCGGCGTCACGACCATCGTCATCGCGCTCATCACCTACTGCCTTGCGCCGATAGTCATCACGCAGCCGTCGTGGTTCTCCGTCACGGTGGTGGTAGTCGTGCTGCTGTTCACTGAGATGAAGCACACCTTCACCGAGCTGGCGCAGCGCATGCAGAACGACGAGATGATAACGCTGGCAAAATTCCTCGCCATAAGCGGCATCATACTGCCCATGCTGCCCGACGAGAGTCCCCTGCCCGGCATCAACCTGACGCCCTACAGCGTATGGCTGGCCACGGTGGTAGTGTCGGGCATCTCGTACCTGTCTTACCTGCTGAGGCGCTACGTGTTCCGCCGCGCGGGCATACTGGTGTCGGGCATCATGGGCGGGCTTTACAGCAGCACGGCCACCATCTCCGTGCTGGCGCGCAAGTGCCGCCGGGCATCCTCCTACGAGGCACGCGAGTACGTGGCCGCCATGCTCATGGCCGTGAGCATGATGTTCCTGCGTTTCCTGATACTGATAGGCATATTCAGCAGCGACACACTGGCGGCCGTCAGTCCGGCACTGCTGATAATGGCAGCCGTGGCGGCGGGCACGGGCTGGTACATACACCACCGCGGGGAACACGACGTGGCGGAGAAGGACGACAGTGAGGAAGAAGACACACGCAACCCGCTGGAGTTCAAGGTGGCGCTGATTTTCGCCGGACTGTTCGTGGTATTCACTCTGCTGACCCACTACACGCTTCTGTATGCCGGTACGGGAGGACTCAACCTGCTGTCGGTCGTATCGGGAGTGAGCGACATCACCCCCTTCATCCTCAACCTTGTGCACGGCACGGGCCAGGTGGCCGTGCCCGTAGTGGCGGCCTGCTGCCTGCAAGCCATCGTGAGCAACATTGCCGTCAACCTCTGCTATGCCCTCTTCTTCTCGAAAGCGCGCGGGGCGCTGCGCAGGCTGATGCTGCAGGGATTCCTCTGCGTGATTGCCGCCAACGCGGTCGTGCTGGCCGTCTTCTACCTCATCTGACATGCCGTCCGCACAATACAACGCGCGTCCCCCTGCAACAAGCCGCAAAGGGACGCGCGACACGTTTCCGCCGGCCGGAATTCACGGCCTCAGGCAGCCATTCCGTGCGATTTCTTCCAACGCAGGTAGGTGCGGTGGCCGTACATTATCACCACCACGAAGCAGATGAGCGGCAGTATGAACGACAGGTTGACGGCCGGGAAGCCGGCGACGCTGCCCATGTCGATAACGGCAGCCTGCACGGGAGGCAGCACCGAGCCGCCCAGTATGGCCATGATAAGCCCCGCCGCGCCAAACTTGGCATCGTCGCCCAAGCCCTGCAGGGCAATGCCGTAAATGGTGGGGAACATGAGCGACATGCAGGCCGACACGCCCACCAGGCAGTACATGCCCCAGATATTCTGAAGGAAGATGACACCCGCCGTACACAGGCAGGCGGCCGCAGCCAGCAGCTTCAGCAGGTTGCCCGCATTGAGGTAGCGCAGCAGGAATGTGCATATAAAACGGCTGACGCAGAACAGCGCCATGGCAAGAATGTTGTACTTCTGCGAGAGCACCTCGGCGGCCTGCTCCTCCATGCCCATGTGCGTCATAAACAGGTGCGTGCCATACTGTATGATGAACGTCCAGCACATAATCTGCGCCCCTACGTAGAAGAACTGCGCCACGACGCCCTCGCGGTAATGCCTGCGGCGGAAGATGCGCTTCAGCGTGGGCACGAAGTCTATCTTGTGGCTGCCGTCCTTGTTCCTTGGCATGCTGGAGAAGCGAATGATGACGAGCATCACCACTATGACAAGCCCGATGAGCACGTACGGGCCGATAAGCGTCTGCAGGTCGGCATCTCTCACCGCCTCAAACTCCGCCTGCCCCAGCTGCGCGCGCTCGGCCGTGTCCATGGGGTTCAGCCTGTTCTGTATGAAGTTCATGGCCACGTACATGCCCAGCAGCGAACCCATGGGGTTGAACGACTGCGCCAGGTTAAGCCTCCGCGTGGCCGTCTCTTCGGAGCCCATGGAGAGGATGTAGGGGTTGCAGCTCGTCTCGAGGAACGACAGTCCGCACGTCAGGATGAAGTAGGCCAGCAGGAACGGGAAGTACGTGCCCGTCAGCATGGCGGGGTAGAACATGAAAGCCCCCAGGGCATACAGCCCCAGTCCCAGCATGACGCCCGACTTGTATGTGAACCTGCGGATGAAGATGGCTGCGGGGAAAGCCATGGCAAAATATCCGCCGTAGAAAGCCACCTGCACCAGTGCGCCTTCGGTGACGCTCATGCGGAATATCTTCGAGAAAGCCTTCACCATGGGGTTGGTGATGTCGTTGGCAAAGCCCCAGAGGGCGAAACACGAGGTCACGAGTATGAAAGGCAGCACGTAGCTGATGTTGCCCTCGTGCAGTATGGATGTACGGTTGTTTTTCTTGTCGCTGTTGTTTTTCATTTTCCGGTAGGTATTTTTAAGGATGGATTATTCATGTCTTCCACAAGACTTCGATGCTGTTTCTGTCGGCTACGGCACCGGCGGCAATCGCCTGCACCATTATGTTGCCGATGGCCGTGGCTTCTGCCGGTCCGGCCACCACGGGCAGACCGACAGCCTCTTCCGTCAGCCGGTTGAGCAGGGTATTGCGGCTGCCCCCGCCTATTATGTGCAGCTGCTCCACGGGTTCGGGCAGCAGGTTGTTCAGTCGGGCTATGCCCTTGCGGTAACGTTCGGCCAGAGACCTGAGCACGCACATCACATAGTCTCCCTCCGATGCGGGCACCTCCTGGCGTGTGCGCAGGCAGAATGCGGCAACGGCCTCCTGCATGTCGGCGGGATTGGCGAAGCATTCGTCGTCAACGTCTATCAGGCTCTTTACCGGACTTTGTGAGGCGGCCGGGAGCAGCGTATCGTAAGACGTGTCGATGCCCCTCTCCTCCCACTGCCGCATGAGGCGTTGCAGAATCCACAGTCCGGTGATGTTTTGCAGGAACTTGATGCCCCCGCCCACACATCCTTCGTTGGAGAACCCTGCCCGACGCGCTTCGTCCGTCAGCACAGGCTGTTGCAGCTCCGCCCCAAGCAGCGACCACGTGCCCGAGCTCAGGAATGCGCACCGCGACTCCCTCCCTTCGGGGAAAGGCACGGCAAAGAGGGCGCTGGCCGTGTCGTGCGACCCTGTGGCGATGACCTCCGTCGTCTGCGGCAGTCCCAGCTCAGCGGCCACGTCGGGCAGCAGCTTCCCGCGCGTGCATCCCGGCATGAGCACAGGCATGAAAATCCGCCGCGGCAGTCCCAACCGGTCGGCCAGCGGCAAGTTCCATTCGCGCCGGGTGATGTCGAGCAGCCCTGATGTGGAAGCTATGGTATATTCCGTGTTGCGGTTGCCCGTGAGGAAACAGGCGAAGAGGTCGGGCATGAAGAGCAGCGCCTGCGCATGCTCCAGCATGGCGGGGGCTTCCTTCTTCAGCGCGCAAAGCTGGAACACCGTGTTGATAGGCATGGCCTGTATGCCGCTCCGGCGGTAAAGCTCGTCCTCCGGAACCAGGTTGAACACCTCGTCGGGCACGCCCTCCGTCCACGGGTCGCGGTAACACTGCGGGTTGCCCATCAGCCGTCCGCTGCCGTCCGTCAGTCCGAAGTCCACCCCCCACGTGTCGATGCCGATGCTCCTGATGGCGAATCCCTGCCTTACGGCCTTGCGTATGCCCGTCTTCATCTCCTCGAACAGGGCGAGGAAGTCCCAGTATATATGTCCGCCCAGCCTGACCTGCCTGTTGGCGAAGCGGTGAATCTCGTACATCTCCAGCCGCTGCCCGTCTGTCCGTCCGGCAATGACCCGTCCGCTGCCGGCGCCGAAGTCCACGGCAATGTAAGCATCATCTACCTTTTTCATGGCCTTTATCAGGATTTCTTGCCCAGCACATAGATTTCAAGATCATCAATCTCCTGCGGAGTCAGCACAGAATACCGTCCCTGCGTCTGCACTATGATGCGGCATGCCATCTCGAAGAACATTGCCCGCTCGAACACCTCGTCGAAACCCGCGCCGCATACCACCTGCCCGTGGTTGGTCAGCAGCACGGAGTTGTGGTTTCTCATGGCCTCTACCACGGCATGTGCCAGCTCCGGCGAGCCAGGGCGATAATAAGGTATGACAGGAATCTCGCGTCCCACGTGGCACGGCACTTCGGCCGTCACGTTGAAGTCGGATGGCTTCTGCTCCATGCAGGCCACGGCCGTGGCATATTCCGACTGGAAGTGGAGCACCACATTCACGTCGGGACGTGCCCGCATGATGCCCAGATGGAATCCGCTCTCCATCGACGGCCTGACGCCGTTCTTCACCGTTCCGGTAGCCACGTCGCAGACGGCCACCTTCTCCGCCGTCAGGGCAGGCACCCACGAGCCCGTGCCCGACAGCAGCGCCTCATCGCCTATGCGCCACGACAGGTTGCCGCTGCTGCACACCGTCAGTCCGGCATCGCCCACCCGGCGTGCCTGTGCCACAAATTCATTTATATGTCCGTCGGTAATCATAACACCTTCCTGTAAAGTTCCAGAATCGTTTCCTTGTCCACCTCCCTCGGGTTGCCCGGCGTGCAGACATCGGCACATGCAGCTTCGGCCAGCCGTTCCAGGTCTTCTTCCTTGATGCCCAGCTCGCTGAGGTGCTGCGGTATGCCTATGCGCAGCGACAGTTCCCTCACGGCCCTTACGGCGGCGTCGGCAGCCTGCTCGCGCGTCATGGTGTCGACATACACCCCCATGGCCTTGGCTATCAGCACATACTTGGGCAGTGCGGCCGGAGCGTTGAACTCCATCACCGTGGGCAGCAGCACCGCATTGGCCATGCCGTGCGGAATGTCGAACATGGCACCCAGCGGATGAGCCATGCCGTGCACCACGCCCAATCCCACGTTGGAGAAAGCCATTCCGGCAATGTACTGTGCCACGGCCATTCCGTTGCGTGCCTCGGTGTTGGTAGGGTTGTTGACGGCGGTCTCCAGATACCGCGCTATCATCTCGATGGCCTTCACCTCGAACATGTCGCTCATCTCCCACGCGCCTTTGGTGACAAGCCCTTCGATGGCGTGCGTCAGGGCATCCATGCCGGTGGCTGCGGTAAGCCCTTTGGGCAGGCTGTACATCAGTTCGGCATCCACTATGGCGACGGCAGGAATGTCGTTGGGGTCGATGCACACCATTTTCTTCCGGTTATTCTCGTCGGTGATGACGTAGTTGATGGTCACTTCGGCAGCGGTGCCGGCAGTGGTGGGCAGTGCGATGACGGGCACCGACTTATGCCTGGTGGCTGCCGTCCCCTCCAGCGACACCACGTCGCCGAACTCCGGGTTGCTGGTGATGATGCCCACGGCCTTTGCCGTGTCGATGGACGAGCCTCCGCCTATGGCCAGTATGAAGTCGGCTCCCGAGCGTGCGAAGGCTTCCACCCCTGCCCGGACGTTGCTCACCGTGGGGTTGGGTTTTATCTCGCTGAATACTTCATAGGGGATGCCGTCCTGGCTCAGCACATCCAGCACCATGTCGGCCACCCCGTACTTTATGAGGTCCTTGTCCGTGACCACGAAAGCCTTGTGCAGGCCCAACCTTTTCACCTCGTCGGGCAGCACGCTGCGCGCCCCCGGTCCGAAGTACGACACTTCGTTCAACACAAATCTGTTAATCATAATTCCTGTTCCTGAATTTATTAATGTTCAAGCCTATATTAAAAAAGTGGGAGAGCAGGGAACTGTGCCCTCTCCCCCACAACCTATGAAAGCTTGCTATATATAATGATTATTTATATATAGGTCCGTAGTTGGCGCAGGCACGATAGTCGGCGCCCTCCTTGTCCATGCCGAAAGCATTCCATGCTGCCGGCCGGAATATCTTGTCTTCGTCCACATTGTGCATGCACACGGGTATGCGCAGCATCGACGCCAGCGTTATTAGGTCTTCGCCGATGTGTCCGTAGCTGATGGCCCCGTGGTTGGCTCCCCAGTTGTTCATCACCGAATAGACATCGCGGAAGGCCGGTTTGTCGCACAGGCGCGGCACGAACCATGTCGTCGGCCACGTCGGGTCGGTGCGCATGTTCAGCGTGTGGTGCACCTCCGGGTCGATGTCCACCGTCCATCCTTCGGCCAGCTGCAGCACCGGTCCGAGTCCCTTCACGAGGTTGAGCCGCATCATGGTGACGGGCATTCCGCCACGGCTGATGAAGTTTGACGAGAATCCCCCGCCTCGGAAGTAGTCGCGGTCTGCCGGATACCATGTCGTTGCCTTGAGGCATGCGTCCACATCCTGCTGCGTCATGTTCCAGTGTTCCTTCATCACGGGATTTCCGTCGGCGTCGGAGGCCTGTCCTGTCCCGTCGAGTGTTGTTGCTCCCGAGTTGATGAGGTGTATAATGCCGCCCGCCGCACGTCCTGTCAGCTCCTTGCCGGTAACACGTTTCACGGCTTCGGGGCTCCAGTATGTGCGCACGTCGGAGAAGAGCTGTGCGCGGTTGGTGAGCAGGTGTCCGAAGAGCATTGCCACGCCGTTGCAGGCATCGTTTTCGGTGGCCACCACGTATGGCTCGCGTATGCCGTTCCAGTCGAACGAGGTGTTAAGCAGCGATTCGGGGAAGTCGCCGTTGGGGTAGAAGTCCGTCCACTGCCGCTGTCCCTGGAATCCCGCCACGATGGCATTGTGTCCCAGCGCCTCTTCCTTGAATCCCATTTCGCGCAGCTTGGGGTTGCCGGTCATGAGGTCGCGCATGATAATCATCATCTTCACGGTGAAGTCCCAGTCGGCATCCTTCTGTCCGCGTGTCTTGCGCTTCTCGGGGCGGTTCTTGAAGTCGTCGCCCTCGTTGGGCTTGCAGTATTTCTCCGTCCATGCCATTGCTTTGTCAAACTCGTCCTTGTCGTATATGCCTTCGGTCATGCGGCGTATTATCTCCGTCAGGTCGACCGACTCGCAGCGTATGCCCAGGTATTCCTGGAAGAAGTCGGGGTTGACTATCGAGCCTGCTATGCCCATCGACATGCTGCCCATCGACAGGTACGACTTGCCGCGCATGGTTGCCACGGCCTGTGCCGCGCGGGCGAAGCGCAGTATCTTCACGGCCACGTCGGCCGGCACGGTATTGTCGTCGAGGTCCTGCACGTCGTGTCCGTAGATGCCGAATGCCGGCAGCCCTTTCTGTGCATGTGCGGCCAGCACAGCTGCCAGGTAGACGGCTCCCGGGCGTTCGGTGCCGTTGAATCCCCACACGGCCTTGGGCCAATAGGGGTTCATGTCCATCGTCTCCGAGCCGTAGCACCAGCATGAGGTGACGGTGATGGTGGCTCCCACACCTTCGCGCTCGAACTTGTCGGCACAGGCTGCGCTTTCGGCCACGCGCCCTATGGTGCCGTCGGCAATTACACATTCTACGGGACTGCCGTCGCCGTTCTTAAGATTTGATGAAATAAGTTGGGCCACGGCCCTGGCCAGATTCATGGTTTTTTCTTCAAGACTTTCCCGAACTCCGCCCTGCCGGCCGTCTATGGTCGGGCGGATTCCTATCTTCGGATATTTATTCTTCATGGCTGATTTATGTAAAAAAATTACCACAGACTTTTCTGCGTTTCAAAAGAAGCCATTTTATTTTGCCCCCGCAAATATATAAACACATTTTATACCAGCTTAACGCTTTAGGGCTGTTTGCGGCGTATGCAGGGCGACGGCGCGGCACACATGAGGAAAAAATCCACAACCGCGCCACACTTTCCACACTTTTCCACACATGGGCAACCGGTGTACGGATATTTTTACCACCTGACAATCAGCATATTTCTCCCGACGGGAAGAAAACGGCACGCTATTTGGCATATAATAAGAGGAAACCAGACCTAACTATAACTTATAAGAGCGATAAACGCACAAGTTTTAAAATTATCAATGAGACGTTAGTATTAGCAGCCCTGTTTATGTTTGTTTGTGGTGATTCCTTTACGGCAGGTGACAATAACGAACCTGCCGGAGGGAATCCAAAAAAATGCAGAAACTCCACGCCTGGCGAGGCGGGAGCACCGACAGGGGAAAAAACTTGAGCACACTGACAAAGAGAAGCCGCTCCACGCCACAATGGTGTAGGGCGGCTTCCTTTTTCCCGGCATAATGATATACGGTATCTACCATATTTTACCTATCTTTATCCCGCAAATCAGAAACAGTATTTTATCACATGAAAACATTCTTATCAAGTCTGATGACGATGTTCCTTTTACCGGTCTTTGCACAGCCGAATCATCAGGTGGCAGAGCAGACAGAAGGAACCATACAAATCGACCCCGCCTTGCGTTACCAGCAGCTCGAAGGATGGGGCAGCTCGCTCTGCTGGTGGGCGGCACAAGTAGGGAAGTGGACGCCCGAAAAAGTCGACTCCATAGTCGATTTGCTCACCGCCCCCGATAAACTGAACATGAATATTTTCCGTTACAACATCGGAGGGGGAGACGACCCCTCACATGCCGACGGGCACATGGTGAAAGGAAAAGGGAAACGGGCGGAGATGGAAGGATTCAAAGTGTCGCCTACGGCCGGTTACGACTGGGAGGCGGACAAAGGACAACGAACCATCCTGCTGAAAATAAAAGAGAAACGGCCGGATGCCGTTTTTGAGGCATTCTCCAATTCGGCTCCTTACTGGATGACATACAGCGGTTGTGCGGCCGGCCATACCGACCCTTCAAAAGACAATCTGAAACCGGAATATCACGATATGTTCTGCGACTACCTGATAGACGTCTGCAAACACTATAAATCGGCCTATCAAATCGACTTCAAAACATTGGAGCCTTTTAACGAAGCCTATTCCAACTACTGGTATGCCGAAGGGAGCCAGGAGGGTTGCCACTTCGACCCCGAAACGCAAATCGAAATCATCCGGATGCTTTATCCCAAGCTGCAGGCTTCCGGGTTGAACACCGTCATCGCAGCGTCCGACGAGACCAACCTCGACCAATTCCTGGCCGTACAAAAGGTTTATCAGGCGGCGGGCGACATCTGGGAAAAGTTAGGGCAGCTCAACACGCATACCTATTCCGGTTCCGACGCGGAACGCGAGGCTGTACGGGCACTCGTCCGACAGGCCGGCAAGCCTTTCTGGCAGTCCGAAACCGGCCCCAGTGGAGGCAAGGGGCTGGAGAGCAACCTGCGGCTCGCACAAAAACTGTTTGACGACATGCGCATCATGCGCCCGCAAGCATGGTTGGACTGGCAAATCATGGAAGAGACCAACGACGAATGGTGCGTGTTGCGCGGCAACTTCACAGACCAGACGTACCACCCCGTCAAGAACTTCTATGTCCGTATGCAAATCACCCGCTTTTTCAAGCAAGGATATACGTTTATCGAAACAAACAACAAACATGCGCTGGCTGCCGTTTCTCCCTCCGGGAAAGAGCTTGTCTTTGCGGTACTGAACACGGAACCCGGCATTCGCCCGTTCACAATCGACCTCAAGAAAATACCGGCCCGGATTCTGTCAGTCGAGAACTGGCGCACAAGCGAGGCGGAAGATTGCCAACCGTTCCCCGCTTGCGAGTTGCAAGGGCAGACGCTTCGGTACGACAGTCCGCCCCAATCTCTGACCACATTCGTCCTGACACTTCAATAAAATCACAACCAATACAGGGAGTGCGATTACCAGTGCCTGTCGGGATAGAGGTCTTCCCACCACTGCGGACTATCCTGCAGCCAGCGTGCAAACCATGCCATGATGGCGTTGTGCCACTGCACGCGCTTGCCGTAGTCGCTTATGAAGTGGTTCTCTCCGTCGACGGTGATAAGCTCCACGGGCTTGCCCAATATCTTCAGGGCATTGTACAGCTGTATGCTCTCGCCTACGGGCACGTTGGTGTCGTCAGTGCCGTGCAGCAGCAGCAGCGGTGTGTTTATCTTGTCGGCATTGAACAGGGCACCGTGTGCGGTAAACAGCTCCGGGTTGCTCCACGGGTAGCTCTCGGCCGCGGCTACGGAGTTGTACGAATATCCCCAGAAGCCCTCGCCCCAGTAGCTCGTCACGTTGCTGATGCCCGCATGCGATGCCGCCGCGGCAAAGATGTCCGTCCTGGTCTGCAGGTACATCGTCATGAATCCGCCGTAAGACGCTCCGAGGCACCCTATCTTCGTGGCATCGACAAACGGGTGGGCTTCGCAGAACTTCCTGGTGCCCTCTATTATCTCGTCGGCCGTATAGTCGCCCCATGCATTGACGTGGCGTGCCGAGAATTCCTGTCCGTATCCTATAGCTCCGCTGGGCTGCACCACGTACACCACATAGTCGCGCGAGGCAAACAGCTGCGGGCTGTAGGGCGACATCAGTCCCCTTGTGGTGGGTGACGTCCCTCCGTAATAATACACTATCAGCGGGTATTTCTTCTGCGGGTCGAAGTCAGGCGGCAGGCATACCATGCCCTCCACGCGTGTGCCGTCGGCTGCGGTGAAGCTCCATTCCTCCATGCTGCCCAGTTCGATGGCGTCGAGCGTCTCCCTCATCGGGTCGGCTATCAGTTCCGACTTTTCCTTGCGGACGTCGTACATGTATGCCACGCCTGCGCTCGTGCTGCCCCCTCCCACGTATGCCGCTACCGAAGCATTGGCATACGGCAGCGAGAATCCGCTTATCACGTCCTCGGCGAGCGGCAGCATTTCAAACGAGCCTTTATCGGGGCGGTAGCGGTAGATGTGGCGGCAGTCTTTGTCGGTGGTGCTCAGGTAGATGCAGTTGTCGGCACCGTTCCATTCCGCCCATTCCACGGTGGGGTCGAAGTCGCGCGTTATGGGGTGCACCGTCCTGTCGCTCCTGTCCATGATGAAAGCCTGCACGTCGTAGTCGTTGGCTATGGGGTGGCTTCCGCAGTTCTTCCCTATGCCTCCGAATGCCGACGGGCCGCCCGTGAGCAGCAGGCGTGTGCCGTCGGGCGAGTAGGATGCGTTGTTGATGTAGGGGTCACATGCCACCAGCGTGTCGGCCTTCAGCGTGGCCATATCGATCTCCACAAGGGATTTCTCCCTGAAGGGGAACTGTTCGATGTCTTCCCTGTATGCCATGCACAGCAGGCGTGTGCCGTCGGGCGATATGTCGTTGAGGTAGACGCTGTGGTTGCCGTAGGTGATGCGCTCGGCCAGTCCTGTGACGGGGTCGAAGCGGACGAGGTACGAGCGGTTGCGCGCCCCCGGTATGCGGTCGTTGGGGTGCAGTATCCTCTTCAGCGGGCCTTCGGCTCTCTCCCCTTCGTCCGTCATCGTATATATGATGAAATCTTCGGTGGGTGCCCAGGTGAAGTGGCCGTCGGGCACGTCGGCCGGCAATGTCTCTTCCTGCATGGTGGCGGGGTCGAAGATGACGAGGCGTTTGCCCTCCTTGCCCGTCACGGTATAGTACAGCCTGCTGCTGCGCGGCATCCAGCGCATGCCACCGTTGACATCGGGCAATATCATGCGCCCTGTCTTCACCTCCGTCAGCTCGCCGTGCATGCGCGAGCGGTCGGGCCCGTAGCTGTCGGTGTAGCGTGTCAGCAGATACTTGCCGTCGGGCGACAGGCTCACCGATGCCACCCTGCTGCCGAAGGCAGTGTCGTACAGCGAGAAGCGCCGTTTCATGTCGGGCGACATGCTGCATTCCGCGCTGTCGAAGCCCCCGTCTTTCTCAAACTCGCACTTCAGCACCGGCAGTGCCTTGTCCTGCGCCGATGCGAGCAGCTTGATTACTATCTCGTAGTCAGCCTCAGGCTCCAGACGGAGTGCGGTTTCCGCCGGGTTCTGCGGCAGACTGTCGGAGGCTTCTTCGACGGTGAGTTTCGATTCTCCGTTGACAAAGACCTCGAAGCGTGCCGGCGAGTGCACCTTCAGCTTTCCCTTGGCGAAGCGCGTCGCCCTCAGGGCAGTCCTGTAAAGGTAGAGCACGGCTCCCTCGGCGGGGTTCTCCATGGCTATGTAGCCGTCGTCGCCGGCCTCCACGCGGTGGCATGCCGCCTTGTCGAAGCTGAGGTCGATGCCGGTCTTCAGCAGTCTGCCGTAAGTGAATTTCTTTCCTGTGAAATCGATGCTGTCGCCCTGCAGAGGCATCCTTACTGGCACTGCCTGCCGGGCATCATAACTGGTGGCTGTCACTTGCGCACTGGCAGCCGTGGCGGCAAGGCACAAGGCTCCCGCCATAATGATGAGAAATCTGTTCATTTTGTTATCGTGTGTGATGGATGTGTGATGGAAAAGTGTGGTTCAGCGTGTCTTGCCGCCGTAGCCGAAAGCCTGCCACAGATTGTCGGCGGGCAACGGTGCTTCGACCTCCACCACCTCTTTCGATACGGGGTGGACGAAGCGTATGCGCCGTGCGATGAGCGTGATGCTGCCGTCGGGATTGGAACGCGGGAAGCCGTACTTCAGGTCTCCCCTCACCGGGCAGCCTATCTTGGCCAGCTGGCAGCGTATCTGGTGGTGTCGTCCCGTCTTCAGATTCACTTCGAGCAGGCTGTACCTCTGCGAGCGGGCAATGAGGCGGTAGTGCAGCACGGCCCTCTTGCTGCCGGGTTTCTCGCGGGTGTAGGCATAGCTCTTGTTCTGCTTCTCGTTGCGCACGAGGTAGTGCACCAGCTCGTCCTCCTCCTTCGGCGGCACATCCTTCACCACTGCCCAGTAGGTCTTTTCCACCTCTCCGTCCCTGAACATGACGTTGAGCCTCGACAGGGCCTTGCTTGTCTTGGCAAACACCACGAGGCCTGCCACGGGGCGGTCGAGGCGGTGCACCACTCCGAGGAACACGTTGCCCGGCTTGGCATATTTCTCCTTGATGTACTGCTTCACGGTGTCGGCCAGGGTGGTGTCGCCCGTCTTGTCGCCCTGCACTATCTCGGAGGCGGCCTTGTTGACTATGATGATGTGGTTGTCTTCGTAAACTACGGTCATAACTTGCTTGCAGAAATATGGCATGCCATGCCCTGCGGCATGGCATCCGGCCTTACATGTTCATTCCCCCGTCGACCTGTATCACCTGTCCCGACACGTATGCCGACAGGTCGGAAGCGAGGAAGAGGGCCACGTCGGCCACGTCTTCGGGTGTGCCTCCCCTGCGCAGGGGTATCTTCTTGCACCATTCGGCCTTTACGTCGTCCGACAGGGCGTCGGTCATTGCCGTGATGATGAATCCCGGTGCTATGGCATTGGCGCGTATGCCCCGTGAGCCCAGCTCCTGTGCCACCGACTTTGCCAGGGCTATCAGTCCTGCCTTCGACGCGGCATAGTTGGCCTGTCCGGCGTTGCCGTGCACTCCCACCACCGATGCCATGTTGATGATGCTGCCCGAGCGTTGGCGCATCATGATCGGCGTGCATGCGTGTATGAAGTTGAATGCCGACTTGAGGTTGACGTTTATCACCATGTCCCACTGCTGCTCGCTCATGCGCATCATCAGTCCGTCGCGCGTGATGCCGGCATTGTTCACCAGCACGTCGATGCGGCCGAAGTCCTTGTGGATTTCCTCCACCACCTTCGCCGTGTCCTCATACGAGGCTGCGTTCGAGGCATAACCCTTTGCCTTCACTCCGAGTGCTTCTATCTCTTTTACCGTGGCGGCGGCATTGTCGTCAATCACCAGGTCGGTGAAAGCCACGTTGGCCCCTTCCGAAGCAAACTTCAGGGCTATGGCCTTGCCTATGCCGCGCGCTGCGCCGGTCACAAGCGCTGTCTTTCCGTCTAATAATCCCATTTTCTTGTCAATCAGTTTTTATTGTTATGAAAATAATATAGCCTTATCACTTGTCGTCCGTCCTCATCCCCAGCGCTCCGAACACCAGTCTCCTGACGTAGGCGTCGCGCGTCTCAAAGTCGAAGTTTCTCCCCACGTGCCCTCTGATGTACGGTGCTTCTATGCCCTTGAGGCTGTACAGCAGTATATGCGCCGTCATGTCGACATCGCCTATGCTGAACACCCCCTTGCTGCATCCCTCGCCCAGCACTTCCCTGAAGAGCAGCAGCTCGTTGGTGTCGAAGCGTTTGCGCACGCCCTCCACCCTCCAGATGTCGCGGAAGAACCTGGCGCGCAGTGTCCCGTTCCTGTACACCACCTCCTTCACGATGTTGAGGTGCGTGTAAATCATCTCCATGAGTTTCTCTTCGGGTGAGATATCCTTCTCCGCCACTTGCCTCATGGATGCCGACAGTTTTTCGAGTTCCGACTCCACCACCGCCCAGTATATGTCTTCCTTGCTCTTGAAGTAAGTGTACAGCGTCCGCCTGCCTTTGTGCGAAGCAATGGCAATGTCGTTCATCGTTGTGTTTTCGACCCCCGCCTTGGCAAACAGCTGCCTGGCCACCTCCACTAACATGGTTCTTGTCTTCGATGCTGCCATAGGTTGGTTTAGGACGTTGACATTATTATGCAAAAGTACAGTATTTACTTTTAACAGACAAACAAAAAAGGCAAATTATTGGCGGCGGAGCGGCGGCAAAAGGGGCATTGCAAGGGCTGCGGGGCGCTATATCCTCAGCAGGAGGCGGAACAGCACTTCGCGCCCCCTCAGCGGCAGCACGGAGCTGAAGGTGTTGATGCCCGAGTTCTGCGTGACGGTGTACGAGCCCACGTCGAGCAGGTTGCTGACCGAGGCTCCCGCCTCCACCCTGCGGCTTATCCTGTAGCTCGCGGAGAGGTCGAATATGCTGCTGGTGGCGAAGTGCGACTTCGAAATCTCGTTCGTGTAGTTCTGGTACATCAGCCTGATGTCCGTCTTCTCCGTAGGGAAGATGTAGACCGACGCGGAGGCAACCAGCGAGGACAGTACGTCGGAGGTGTAAAAGCTGTTCTGCTCCCAGTGGAGCCTGCCGGTGATGCCGGCCGATGCCCTCAGCCAGCCGAGCTTCTGCCAGGTGACATCGACGTTGGCCGAGAGGATGTTGGAGTTGTTGTGCGTCAGGATGCCCGACTGCGACAGCAGGTACGATGTGCGGTTGTAGTTCATTCCCGACTTCAGCGTCACGCCCGCGTCGACGAGGCTCTTGTCTGCCGCCGCGTTCACCATCAGCAGCTGCCGGCGGTTGTCCCCCCTTACTGACGACACGGTGGTGAGCGAGTCGGTGTATTCGTAGTTCGTGTAGCTCTCCCTCTTCTCGTCGGCATACGACACCAGGAGGCTGGCGAAGAACATGGTGGCCAGGTTGCGGTAGTTGAACCCTCCGCTGAGGCGCACGCTCCTGTTGATGTAGGTCTCGCCGGCGGGGACATGGACGGTGCGGTAGCCCGTCCGCAGGGCGTAGGTGGAGTAGAAGGCGGCAGGCGTGTTGTCGGTGAGCATGGAGGCCGAGAGCACCAGCTTCCACCTGTCGTCAAACCTGTACCTGAAGTATATGGCGGGTGCCAGCGAGAATACGCTCCTGTCGTCGCAGCCCGTCAGCCCCACCTGCATCCACTCCGCCGGCAGCTCCAGCGACAGTCCCCTGTCTCTCCCGAACGACATGGTGTAGGCCGGCCGGAAACGCAACCGCAGCTTGCCGTAGTGCATACTCCCCTCATGGCCGTAGCTGTTGCCGGTGTAATAGACCCCTGCGCCGATGTTGAGGGTGTTTCTCCCCAGGCTGACGGACGTCGAGAGCAGGTTTTTCGTGACAAGCGACCGCGTGGCATAGCGTTCGTACACGTTGTACAGCGATGCCGAATCGGACACGTCGGTCAGCACCTCGCTCCTGTCGAAGTGTCGCACGAACGATTTCGCATGAACGAGCAGCCTGCCGACGGAGAAAGAGGCCGTGAGGTAGTTTTGCAGGTAATACGGCCTGTCGCTCACCTTCTCCGTGATGTCCGTGCCGTTCGACACGAGCGTGTTGGCCGCGGAAGAGCGGGTGAACGAGTAGCGCAGCTCGTCCGACACGTAGGCCTTCTGCCCGTTGAGCTCGTACCTGACGATTGGCATCACGGTGAGCGTCTTCCGGCTCTTGTCGTTGCCCTCGTCGACACTCACG
This sequence comes from uncultured Bacteroides sp., assembly GCA_964651035.1. Lineage (GTDB taxonomy): Bacteria > Bacteroidota > Bacteroidia > Bacteroidales > Bacteroidaceae > Bacteroides. The sequence continues at coordinate 36,100 of CAZYVE010000002.1, read as the reverse complement.
CCGGCAGTCCCGCCGTAGGTGTAGTCGTAATGGCTGGAATAGCGCGGGCTGTCTTCATGGAAGAGCACGTTGACGCGCAGCGTGGCGTCCTCCGAGAGGCCCGTCAGGTAGTTCACTCCCAGCGAATAGGCATTGTTGCGCATGTAGCGGTTCTGAGGGAGGGTTTCCGCGCCGGCGGACGGTGACAGGAGACTTGCCGGCAGAGGTTCGTAGGCATCCACGTCGGTAGCGTCGATATGCTCCTTTGTCTCGTCGGAGATGTCCGTGCCGGTGTTGTTCATCTTCCCGCTGACAAGCATCTGGCTCTTTCCGAGAATCTGCGTCAGGAACAGGCGGTTGTCCCAGATGGCGGGCGAGCCTCCCACGGCACCTTCCACCTCGCCGAAGGGGCGCGACTTATGGTCTTTGTCCAGCCTGATGTTGAGGGCGGCATTGTCGGAAAACTCCCGTTCCTGCAGCATCTTCACCGGCTGGTGGTTCTCCAGAATCTCCACCGCCGCCACGGCATCCACAGGCATGTTGCGCGTGGCCTGGTTATAGCTGTTGCCCAGCAGGTCCTTGCCCTCGATATAGAATTTGTTGATTGCCTTCCCCTGGTATGACACCCTGCCGTCGTCGGACACCTTGATGCCCGGCAGCTTCTTCAGCACATCCTCAAGGTGAGTATCGCCCTGCCTGGCGAATGCCGCCACGTTATAGACCAGCGTATCGCTCCTGAGGCTGACGGGAGGGGCCGTGATGGCTATCTCGCGGAGCTGCACGTCCTGCTGCGACAGCTCCACGGCATTGGTCGTGCCGGCTGCGAACGCATCTGCCTCTATCCTGAGCTTCGCGTATCCGATAAAGGTAAATTCGAGGATGTCGCCACTGTGTGCCGCGACGGACAGGTGCCCCTCACTGTCGGCTATGGCATAAGAAAAGACCTTGCCCTCTGCCGTAAACACCCTGCACGCCACGCCTCCCAGCGGCTCGCGGGTGGCAGCGTCCCTCACTTCGAAAGACAGCCTCGCCGCATCATCGGGCGTCTGCGGGTGCAAAGGCTCCATGCCGCACAGGCACAGCAGCATGAGGCAGAGGAAGAACGACTTTCTACTCAAGCTCCATCGGGTTATAGGGTTTGGACTTGACCGACGCCAGCGCATCGCCCGAAACCTTTATGGAACTATCGGTGGTCAGCACGCTTGCCGGGTCGGCGCAGAAGTTCCTGTAAATCTTCCGCACGGTCTCACGGTCTGTCTTCACGATGTCTTTCCTGCTCCACAGATATATGGGATGATTTCCTTCGGCCTTCACGAGCCCGTCGAGTGCAAACTCGAAATGCCCCTGCGTGTCGGTGACGTGGAAGACGAGTCCCGGCAGTCCGTTGAACTTGTACGGCCCGTACGGCAGACCCACATCAGCGGAGTACCATGCTATATAGTCGCGCCCGAAGAGCCTCGCCGTGGCCTTGTTGCAGTGGAAGCCCAGTATCAGCGTGTCGCCCTCCACGAGTTGCCATCCCGGGTCGGGGCAGTCTTCCTCGTACTCGTATTTCTGCGTATATCCGGCCGTGCGCTGTACTATCTCCCTGTTCTCTTGCCTGTCGATGACGATGCCCTCATTAAACTGCCTGTTCTTGAGCGCCGCCATCATCAGTGCCGACCCTTCCATTACCGACATCTTGCCCCTCGACAGCTCGTCGCAGAGGGAGTCGAAGCGCAGCTCGTAGAAGTCGCAAAAGCGGTTGTAGCGGTTGCCCACCTGCAGAATCGTCATCCCCTCCCTCTTGTTGTCGGGGTTGGCGGCATCCCTCACGTAGCGGTATGTATAGGTGACAAGATATTGCGCCGGCTCCAATATCTCCTTCGCGATACTGTCTGTCCGCACGTTTGCCGAGTTCGACTTGTTCCACCCTATCGTCTGGGCGGAGAGGGAAAGTCCCAGACCGGCGAATGCCGCTATGAATAAAGTCTTCCTCATCATTGTGCACATATTAATTGTGTATATATAATAATTGGTATGCAAATGTATTAAAGCCGTGTGACATTCCTGCCGTGTCCTGACAAAAAAAATGTTAAACCACCCTTGCCGCCACACGGTGTATCGGCCGTGCTGCAAAAAAGAAAGCCCCGGCAGGCATAGCCTTGCCGGGGCGTGTATCAGCGTATGGCATCCTGCGCCTGTGGCGGGCATGCCATGTCGCACCTCTCATGTGCGGACGTCCTATTTATTCACCCGGGTGAATAGCCTCAGAGGGGCATACATCGGCACACGTGCCGCACTCGGTACATGCTTCAGGGTCAATAGAATACTTGTCACCTTCAGAGATAGCGCCTACCGGGCACTCGTCTATGCATGTGCCGCAGGCGATACAATCGTCACTAATTACGTAAGCCATTTCTTTAAAAATTTAAGTGTTAGTCATATAAATTCCGTGATGCAAATGTAGCGCTTTTATCCGTCCGTTGTTCTGTCCGCATGGCAAAAAAGATTAATTTGTATGTCGTCTAAATAATGCGACAGGGCTGAACTGCCCGCAATTACCCCGCCGCCATCAGGCCTCGGCTTCAACCAATTCGTCCTTATGCCCGGCCAACAGATGTTCGAATTTTGCCCTGCTTCCTTTGGGGATTTTGATTTCTTCCAGCGCCTCGCAGCCATCAAACGCACTGTTCGCGATGCTTGTCATGCTCTGCGGGAGGGTGACCTTGCGCAAGGAGCTGCAACCACAGAATGCACAACCATCTATGTTCGTGACGCTATCAGGAAGTACAATCTCGCGTAGTGACCAGCACATAAAGAATGTCCCTTTACCTATGTTAATCAGGCCGGAGGGAAGTGTTATCTTACGCAATGAACGGCAATAATTGAACGCAAACTCATCTATGCTTGTCACCCCGGGCGGGATGGTTATCTCACGCAATAATTCGCAATTGGAGAACGCACTGAGACCGATGTCAACCAAATCGGAAGAAAGTGTTACCTCGCGCAAGGATTTGCAACCAAAAAACGTGCAATCCCTGATGCTTGTCACTCCCGGAGGGATAATTATTCCCTGCAAGGACTTACAGTCCCAAAATGCAGCGTCGCCGATCTCCGTGACACTATCAGGTAATGTTATTCTGCACAAGGAGGAGCAACCGGAGAACGCACTGTCACCTATACTGGCAACACCCGGGGGAAGTGTTACCTCGCACAAGGATTCGCACTCCCAGAACGCGCTGTCACCTATGCCGGCAACACCGGGTGGGACAGTAAACTCAGTCCGTCCGGAAAAATACGAAACAAGGAGTTCCATGTCGGAGTTGTAAAGCACATCATCAACCACCCTGAAATGAGGAGACAGGTTTTTTACAATACATTTACTTCCGGCAAATGGATTGCCTGTCATCTTTTTTAAAGACGATGGTATTACTATCTCACGCAAAGAGCTACAATCTCTGAACGCGCCGTGACCCATGTATATCACACTCGCGGGAATGGTCATCTCCTGCAAAGAACGGCATCCCCAAAACGCACCGCAACCTATACCCGTGACGCTATCAGGAAGTGTAATATAACGCAAGGAGGTGCAATCCATAAACGCATCGTCACAGATTATTTCCGTCCCGTCCTTTACCTGATACCCATCAACCAAGCCACAGTGCCCATCCAGCAACCGTTTCCCGTCATCGCTGTACTCCACGCCGTCTTCGTCGGAAAAGGCATTCGCAAAGTCTTCCGCGGTGGCTATGGTCTGAAGCTCTTCATCCTCTCGATTTTCCATATCAGACATAAAAACTCTCGGTTTGCGGAACTAAGGTCATAAATACAGGGATTAGCGGGAGCTGCCCTCACATCATCATGTTCATCCTGATGGAGAACTTGACTATGGCCATGATGCTGATGGCCGACAGTGGCAGGTCCATGGGGTCGTGCCGCGGGTTGTAGCTCACAAGCCTGATGCAGTCGGGCTCGGCGGAGCGGTTGACGTACTTCACCGTGAGGTACTCGTCGCCCCCGCGTTCGAACGACACGAGGTACATCTCGCCGAACACGACGTCGCCGAAGCTGCTTATGGTGCGGAAGCCCACGATGTCGCCCGGCTTGAGTATGGGGTACATGCTGTCTCCGCTGACGTGCACCGCCCCGTCGCACGCCGGTATGTTGGGTATCACTATCCTGCCCACGGCGTACTGCTGCCTGTCGTCGAGCAGCGTCCTGAGGTTGGCGGCGGCCGATATGTCGTACAGCATCACGCTGCGCTCGCCGAGCGGCTCTCCCGCCCCGGCATCATGCACCTGGAGCGCCTCGCCGCATGTCATCCTGCCGTCGCAGCACAGCCTGTGTGGCACGGGCGAGCCCCTGCCCGTCAGCAGCCAGTTGTAGTCCACCTCCGCCATGCGCTCCAGCAGGCGTGGGAAGTCGATGCTGTTGCGCGCAATCCAGTTGCACAGCGTGGAGCGCGACACGCCCAGGTAGTCTGCCAGCTGGCTGTCCGTGCGGAATCCCCTTGCCAGCTTGGCCCGTTTCACAATTTCGTCCACGCAGAACATGCGCCTATTGCCGTTGTTGTCGGTAGCCATAACACACACATCTCTTGCATACACAGCCCCGCACCGGAGCGCAAGGCTGCCAGTTTGAACGCAGCAAATATACCGCATCTGTTTTAAATATCCAAATCCGCGGCGGCGGTTTTTCCGCACGGGGGGCACTCCGGGGGCTTCGCGCTCATTCTCACGGGCTTATTGTTTTTGTTTTATAAATTGACGGATTTATTTGTTTTATTCAGAAAAACAATTCTATCTTTGCGGCGAAAAGACAGACCGCCTGTGCCTCCTGCCGGAGACAGGCTTCCGGCCACCTGACATCCTTCCGCCCCGCGGGAGAGCTGTACGGGAGACGCGGGAAACACGTTGCAGGCAGGAGGGGCATGCGGTACAAAAAAACTCAAACAAAACCCATGAAATGAGAACAACACAGAAAAACGGCCTGTACGAATGCTGCAGGTGCCACAGGGAATTGCCAAAGGAATATTTCTACGTCGCTAACAGGGAGAAGGGTCTGACCGACCGCTATTGCAAGGACTGCCGCAAGGCCGTCAGCATGCAGCAATACATGAAACGCTCGGGGCAGGGCACGCCGCCAAGGCAGTATCCGCTGATAACCGAAGAGAGTGACCCCAAACGGCGCATGGCGCTCATAATGAATGCCGTGAAGACGGTGAAGGAGAGCGTGAAGAGAAAGTCGGACGCCGACCGTGAAAACACTGCCGACGCATAACCCCACACACACAACGGCATTATGGCAAGAATAAGACGGACGGGGCTCGACTACTTCCCCATGGACACGGGCTTCATCAACGACCGCCTCGTGAGGCGGCTGCTGAAGCACGAGGGCGACAGCGCACTGTCGCTGCTGCTCACCACGCTGTGCCACATCTACGGCGGCGAGGGATATTATGTGAAGGCCGACGAGGCGTTCTGCGAGGACATCGCCACGATGTCCTTCAGCCTCAAGGCGGAAGACGTGAAGCGCATACTGGATAAGGCGGCCGAATACGGCATCTTCGACAAGGGCATGCTGCAACAGCACGGCATACTGACGTCGGCGGAGATACAGCGGCAGTACACCTTCAGCGCGAAGCGGCGCAAGCACGCGCCAATAGACAGCCGGTTCTGCCTGTGGCAGGAGGGCGACGGCAACGGCGAAAATGCTGCGGAAAACACCGGATCTGCTGCAGGAAACACACAAAGCACAGCACAGCAGAGCACAAGAAAGCAAAGCACAGCAAAGCAGAGCAAAGAAAAACCTCAGAAGAGCGGTTCCCCCGTGGAAAGGGGAACCTGCAGTGAGGAAGATATTGCAAGGCTCGTGCCTCCCGACGACGGACTGCAGCGCAACTACCCGGGACTGCTGGAGAACCTGAGGCAGTTTCACATTCCGCCGGACGAGCAGTATGCCATCATCATAAAGACCAACTTCGGCGTGATAGGCCACCAGGTGTGGAGGGGGTTCTACACGCTGCGCGACAGCCGGGGCAAAATCAGGATGCCGGGCAAGTTCCTGCTGAGCCTGTGCTGAAAGGAGAAAAAGGGAGAGACAGCACATTCACAAAATAAAAACACAGGGCGTTTAAGAAAACAGCCCGCCCGATTTGCGGAGGTCATTCCCCATACTTATCTTTGCACCGTGATTAAGCTTGACACACAAAATGAAAACGAGTATTAACCTTATTAAAACAAAACAACTATGCCAGTAATTTACAAGCCAAGGCAATCGAGCATTGCCAACAAGGAAGGCAAGAAGATGTACCACCCCAGCGTGGTGCTGACGGGAAGCGTGGACACCGACCGGATAGCCGAAGAGATAGCCGAACTGTCGTCGCTGTCGAAGGGTGACACGAAAAACGTGATAGAGAACCTCATCACCGTGACGCGCAGGCACCTGCAAGCCTCGGAGAGCGTGTCGCTGGACGGCTTCGGCAGCTTCCGCTACACCATGAAGAACACGAAGGGCGGGGTCGACAACGCCGCCGACGTGAGCGCCACGCAGTCGCAGCTGATGGTGCGCTTCCGGCCTGCCGCCACGAAGAACCTCGACGGGAGCGTGGCCACGCGCTCGCTGGTGACCGGCGCCAGGTGCGTCAGGATAGACCAGGTAGAGACCGACGACAACGATAACGACGACGGCCAGACGGGCGGAGGCGACGGCGGAGGCTCCGAAGAAGGGGGCGACGGCGGGATGGACTGACAACAGGCGGGGGGCAGCCCTCGCCATATACACTCACTAAAAACACGACAATTATGGATGAAAAGAAGAAAACCATTTGGGACACCATCATCAAGGTGGCCATAGCCGTGCTCTCGGCCATAGCCGGGGCACTCGGGGTAAACGCCATGGCATAAGCGGCGCAAACGAAAACCCCTCCCCTCGCCCGGTGTGCGGGTGCAGAAGGGAGGGGTATTACCATTAGCCTTTATGCAGAAAGATGCGCGGGGCTATTCCTTCACGCCGAGGTCCTTGAGCGTGCGCGGTGCGGGCACTCCCGGCAGGGGCTCGCGCTCCTCAAGCTGTTGCAGTGCCACCTCGATGGCCTTCTCCAGCTGCTGGTCCACGCCCGAGTATTCCAGTATGGGGTCGTTGTCCACCACAATGTCGGGGTCCACGCCGTAGTTCTCCACAATCCACTCTCCGGTCTCGGCATCGTAGCTGGTGAAGAAAGGCACGCGAACGTCGGTGCCGTCCATGTAGGGCAGCGAGCCGCTGATGCCTATTATCCCGCCCCAGGTGCGTGTGCCAATCACCGTGCCGAGCTTGTTGGCCTTGAAGCTCCAGGGGAAGAGGTCGCCGTCCGAAGCCGAGTATTTGTTGATGAGCAGCACCTTGGGCCCGTAGTGGGTGGCGTCGGGTATGGTGCCGGTCTTTGACGACGTGCGCGACATGGTCATGCGGTAGGGCTTGCGCAGCAGCCTTTCGATAATCATGGGCGAGACGTTGCCCCCGCCGTTGGCGCGGTCGTCGATGATGAGGGCTTCCTTGTCGAGCTGCGGGTAGAAGTAGCGCGCAAACTCGTTCAGTCCGTTGACCCCCATGTCGGGGATGTAGATGTATCCGACGCGGCCTCCGGTGGCTTCCTCCACGCGGCGTATGTTTTTCTGCACCCAGTTGTAGTGGTACAGCGGGTTTTCGTTGCTGATGGGTTTCACCACCACCTTGCGTGCCCCTTCGGCCGACGGGCTGCTGTTGACAGACAGCTCGGTCAGCACTCCTGCCTTGCCCTGCAGCAGGCGGTAGATGTTGTCAACGGCGTCGGTCGGTATGCCGTCGATGGCAGTAATGTAGTCGCCCTCGCTCACGTCCATGCCCAGCTCGTCGAGCGGCGAGCGCAGTCCTTCGCTGTACACCGCCCCTGGCAGTATCCTGTCGATGCGGTAGAAGCCGGTCTCTTCGTCACGGCTCAGCTCGGCGCCCAGCAGTCCGATGTACGTGCCGGAGGGTCTGGGAAAATCTCCGGGAGTGACGTAGGCGTGGCCGCATGCCAGCTCGCTTACCATCTCTCCGATGACGTAGTTGAGGTCGAGGCGTGTCTTGACGTAGGGCAGCAGCACGGCATATTTCTTGCGGATGGCCTTCCAGTCAAGCCCGTGCATGTTCTCCAGGTAGAAGCCGTCGCGGAAGGCGCGCCATGCCTCGCCGAATATCTGCCGCCACTCGGCGGGATAGTCGATGGGAGCCACCATGTCGCCCAGGCCGACGGACTTGTCGAGATTCTGCCTGTCGGTGGGAAGGTTGCAGACATACATGTCCCTGCCCTTCCTGAAGAGCACCTTCTTGCCTCCGGGTATCGTGGTCATCGACGCGCCCTCGGCCACAGTCTTGTCTTCCTGCTTCTCGAGGTTGTAGGCATGCGTGCTTCCGTTGAGGGAGTACCATACCGTCTTCCCGTCGCAGTAGAAGTTGTGGTAGCCTCCTGTCGACAGCGGCAGCCTGACGATGCGCCCCTCTATGCCGTCGGTGTCGATAATCACGTCGGTGGGTTTCTCCGGCTTTCCGTCATCGCCGCCGGGCGAGGGCTTGTCATCAGGGGCAGACTTGCCGTCGCGGGAAGACTTGTCATCGCGGGGGGGCCTGTTGCCGGGCGAGGGCTTGTCGTCGGAAGCAGGCTTGCCGTCGGAAAGCAGGAAGGGCGACGGGGTAGATGCCTGCAGCATGGCCATGTAGATGCCTCCCATGGTCGTATAGACATGGTTCCACTCCAGACGGCCGTATATGGGGTTGAAGTCGCGGTCGGCCTCAAACACCAGGTATTTGCCGTCGGTGCTGAACACGGGCGAAGAGGAGTTGTACCACTTCTCCGTGACGGGGTATTCCTTCCGGGCATCCAGGTCGTAGACGTAGACCACGGAGAAGTCGTTGGCAGCGGGCCTGGTGTAAGTCAGCCAGCGGCTGTCGGGCGAGAACTGCACGCCGAAGATTTCGCGTTCGGGGCTATGCAGCAGTACCGACTTCTTCCTCGAAGCCACGTCGACGGACATGATGCGGTTCTTGCGGTCGGTATAGACGATGGTCTTGCTGTCGGGACTCCAGTTCAGGCTGCGTATGTAGGTGTCGTTGCCCTTGGTGAGCTGTATGGGGTCTCCCCCTCCGGCGGGTTGCAGCCAGATTTCGGTCTCGTCCGTGCGGTCGGATATGTAGGCTATGTACTTGCCGTCGGGGCTCCATGCCGCCCCGCGTTCGTTGGCTCCGGGTGTGCGGGTGATGTTGCGCGTCACGCCTTTCTCCACGGGCACGTCGAACACCTCGCCCCTTGCCGTCACAGCCAGCCTGTTGCCGTCGGGCGAAATGTGTGCGGAGGTGACGTTGTGCGACACCTTCCTCTGCTCGGTGCGGGCGTAGATGTTATCGGCGCTGAGCGTGATGTTGAGTTGCGTGGCCTTGCCCGTCTGCGGGTCGAAGCAGCAGATATATCCGCCGTGCTCATAGACGATGAGCCTGCCGTCGGTGCTTGGAAACTTGATGTCGTAGTCCGTGTAGTCGGTCACCTTGCGCGTCTCCTTGGTGCGTGTGTCGTAGACGAAGAGGTTCATGGTCTTGTCGCGGTCGGAGATGAAGTAAATCTCGTCCCCTATCCACATGGGGCAGATGTCCTGGGCATCGTTTTCGGTGATGTTTTCCACCGTCCCGCCCTCGGGGTCGTACAGCCAGATGTCGTCGGCCATGCCTCCCTTGTAGTACTTCCATGTGCGGAACTCGCGGAACACCCTGTTGTATGCCAGCCTCTTGCCGTCGGGCGAATAGCTGCAGAACCCTCCTTCGGGCAGCGGCAGAGCCTGCGGCATGCCACCGTCGGCGGGTGCTATCCAGAGCCTGCCCACGAAGCCGTCGGTGCGGTTGCGGTAGACGATGCCCTTGCCGTCGGTAGTCCATGTCATTACGATGTTGTTGGGCCCCATGCGGCTGGCCACGTTGTCGCCCCCGATAGTCGATGTGAAGGTGATGCGTTGCGGCTCGCCGCCTCCTGCAGGCATCACGTAGACCTCGCGGTTGCCGTCATACTCGCCGGTGAAGGCTATGGTCTTGCCGTCGGGCGAGAAGCGTGCAAAGATTTCGTAGCCCACGTGCGACGTCATCCTCCTCGCCTCGCCGCCCGAGAGCGGCACCGTGTAGAGGTCGCCGGCATAGGTGAATACCACGTCCGTCCCGTTGGTGGCGGGGAATCTCAGCAGCCGCGCCTCGTCGGCCCTTGCCCCTGCCGCCATGCTGACGGCCAGCAGGGAGAATAGAAGTTGTTTCCTCATGTCGTTTTATGTTTTTTTGTTTGTGATGATACAAAGTTAATATAAAGATGCAAAGCTGACAAGAAATACCGGTGAAAAGACATTGGCGGATGTCTTTTTAAGGCAGCAGGTCGGTGTCGTCGGCATCGGGCAGAGGGGGCAGCGGGTTCTTGTCGCTCTGCTTTGCCCCCAGCTTCTCCAGCTTGGCGCAGGTCTGCAGTATGCTCTGTCCGCCTGCCTGCAGCTTCTTGCCGGCCTCGTCGTAAGCCCTCGACGCACTCTCGATGGCGGCGCCAATGGACTGGTATTTCTTGTAAAACTGCCCCACGCGGTTCAGCAGCTCGTTGGCCAGTTCGTAGACGCGCTCGTGGTTCTGCGCCTGCACAATCTGCGTCCATGTCAGGCTGATGATGCGCAGTGCGGCGAAGAGCGTCTGTTCGTCGGCAATGAACACGTTCCTGTCCATCGACTTGCGCCAGAGGTCGGGCCGTGCGTTGAGTGCCGTCCAGAGCGCACCGGTATGCGGTACGAACATTATCACGTAGTCCATCCTGACCTTCGGCGGCCTGACGTACGACGAGTAGTCTTTGGCCGAGAGTTCCTTGACATGTTTCTGTATGCTGTCGATGTGGGCCTTGAGATATCGCTGGCGGTCGTCCTCGTTGTCGGCGTTGACATAGTCCATGAATGCGGTGAGCGACACTTTCGAGTCGATGATGACCTCCCTCCGGCTGTCGAGGTGCAGTATCACGTCGGGGCGCATCATGCTGCCCTCTTCGGTGCGCACCACGTTGCCTGCGGCGTCGCGCATCACGGGCTGCGTGTCGAAGTGCACCCCTTTTGTCAGTCCCTGCGACTCGAGCAGTTCGGAGAGCACCGCCTCGCCCCAGTCGCCCTGCACCTTGCTGCCGTGCCTGAACACCCTTGCCAGCTCTTCGGCGCTTTTCTGTGCCGCCGCGCTCTGCCTCACCATATTGTCGATGTTGGCCTTCATCTCGCTGCTCATGGCCGTCTGCTTGATGGTGCTGTCGTTCATGGCCTGCTTCATCTTGTCGATGGTCTCCTTCAGGGGATTGACTATCTGCCCCAGGCTTTCGTTGCTCGACTCGGCAAACTCCTTCTGCCTCTGCTTCAGCATCTCTTCGGCGGCGGCTTTCATCTGTGCCGTGACGCGCGCCATGGTCTCGTCGAAGCGTTCCTGCTGGGCTTTCATGTCGGCCTCATGACGGCTGCGGGTGGCTTCGAGCATCTCCTTCCACGACTTCTCCCTGGTGTCGAGAGCCTCGCGGCAGGCGCGGTCTTTCTCGTCGAGGGCTTCGCGGCGGAACTTCTCGGCCTCCGTCCTCTCCGTAGCGAGACGTTCCTGCCAGAGCTTCTCCTCCTTCGCCAGGCGTTCCCCGGCCTCTTGCAGAGCCTTGGCGGAGGCATCGCGCAGCTCGCCCAGCTTCTCCTCCTGCTGATGCGCCAGGCGTTCCATGTCGGCTTCGGACTGCCTGCGTGTGTTGTCGAGCTGTACCTTCAGCACTTCGGCTTCGGTATGGAGAGAGTGGATGCGCCCGCGCATGGCGGCTATGGCGGCTGCCGCGCCCAGCACCAGTCCCGATATGGCAGCGATGACGATATACATGTCAGGAAAAATTAAAAAGATTGCTTGGCGATTATATTGTACACGGCAAAGGTAACATTTTCTTCCGTAACGGCAAGTGCCCGTCACCACTGCCCTGCCCCGCAACGCATTGCAGCCGTCCCTGCCGCAAGTGGCATGGACGGCTGCGTCACACTGCCGGCAAAGCCCTCATGCAGGCTGCCGGGTTTTACTGCTCATTGCTTAACGACGGCCATGACGAAGACGAATAAGGCATATACGACAATCAAGCCTATCCCCGAAGCAATGACTTCCGTCCTCAGCGACTTTTCCCGGCCGGCTTCTGCGCCCGCCCTGTACTCGCGTATGCGTCTTACGAATATCTTGGCCATAGCTATCACCTGCGCTGCAACTATCAGCAGTATCAGGCTGCGGAATATTAACTTAAGTATTTCCATAGCTTATCCGATTCCTCCGACACACAAATCAGTACACCATGAATTCATACACCCGGCATGTGCCGCCCTCGCTCTGGTCGGGCTTCGAGAGCGACAGCCGCACGTACCTTGCCCTGACGGGCTGCGGCAGCAGGCGGTCGGTCTCCAGCTCCGCGTTCTCGTACACCGTGTCGGCGGTTGTCCACTCCGTGTCGCCTTCGGCCTTCACCTGCAGGCTGTATTCCTTCGCTATGTAGTCCAGGGTTTCGAGTCCGGCATGCATCACGTACCAGCCCTTAATCTCGGTGTCCTGCTGCAGGTCGACGGTGATGTACTTCGGCCTGGCCATTCCCGTGTCGCACCATTTCGTCTCCACGTCGCCGTCGATGGCATATTCGGCCTTCTCCGAGGCATTCACCTCGCCGGTGCGTTCCACCACCCGTTTGCCGCTGAGCAGGTTGACCCTCGCGCCGGCATCAGCCCCCACTTCGGGTTCGGGCAGCGCCACGCCCAGCAGGTCGGATGCAGGCACGGCCGTGTTGGCCTCGTCATACGCCACCGATGCCGCAAACACCGCCACCTGCGGATTGTCCGGCAGGACGAGCGTCTTTGCCCCGCGCGGCAGGTCGATGGCGATGCAGAACATGTAGGTGAAGTCGTAGGGCAGGTCGGCATTCTTCAGCATGCTGTGCTTGTGCGTTCCCACGTATGCCACCTCGGCCGGCTTCAGGTATCCCTCCGTATGGCCCTCATGGCCCCACTGTCCCACGAAGCCCCCGTAGTACGGCACCACGGCCTCATGCTCCCTGCCGTCCACCACGAACGTGCAGCGTGTGTCGCGCATGGTGGAGGCAGCCAGCAGGTACAGGCGGTTGTAGTTGCCTTGCGGCAGGCCGACGGTATCCTTGCGGCATTTCACGGCATTTTCCATCGTGCCGTCGGGCAGGCAGAAGCGTATGCCCCGGTAGTCGAGCACTGCGGGCAGCAGTTCGGCCGCATACGAATTGCCCTTGCCGTCGAAGTTGCCCTCCGTGCGGAAAGCGTTGTAGGTGGCGGCTTTTGTGTTGTAGGGCAGCCGCACCGGCTCCGACACTGCCGTCCCCGCCTTGCCTCCATAATCCGCCAGTCTGACGAGGAACGTCTTCATGCCGAAAGCCCCCACGGAGAATCTGAGCCTGCCTCCCTCGAAGTCGGCATCGCCCTTCACCTCCTCGTTGCCGTCCAGCTCCCTGGCCTCGACAATATCGGCGGCAAAGCGCACCACGGCATTCCGGCAGGCGTTGCCATCCGTCTCGTACAGCCTCACCACGTAGGCGTCGCTGTCTTCGGCCTGCTTCATGGCCCTCACGGCCACGCTGCCCTCCTCCACTTCGGCAAACGAGAACGTGCGTCCCAGCGCGCCTTTGTGCTTGGGCACTATGAAAGCCCTCAGCGGCTGGTTCAGCACCTCAGCCTTGCGCACCGTGCCTGCCGCGCGGAAGTCGCCCTCATGCCCCACGATGGAGTATGTGAAGACATGGTGCCCGAAGTCCTGACGGTTCTGGTAAGAATATCCGCCCCGCGTGGACGGCGTGTGCAGCAGCGTCAGCCTCAGGGTATTGTCCGAAGGCTTGTCCCAGCCGTACTTGCAGTCGTTCAGTATGGAGACGCCGTAGCTGCCGTCGCTGTCGGTCAGGTCGGCCCACTGCTGCGCGTACACCTCGTAGGCCGTGTCAGTATTGTTGCCGCGCGCTTTCGAGCCCACGCCGAGGTCGTACACCGCCTCCGGATTGGATACCGCCAGCGGGAATTCCGCCTTCAGCAGGGCGTCGGTGCTGCGCCAGTCTATCTCGTTGCGTATGTCGATGCGGTCGCTCTCTGCCCCTTCGCACAGCATGATGTACTGCACGAAGCGCGAGTCGCCGTATGTCCTCTCCACCTTCAGCGCACCCCTCACCGGGCCTGCTTCGGCTATGCTCACCTGCACGTTGCCGTCAACGGCGACGGGGCTGGCATCGATGGTGGGCTTCAGAATCTCCCATGCCGGCCAGCTGTAAGACGGGTTGCGGGTGAAGAGCGCCAGGCGTATTGACTTGCCTCCGGCCACCAGCTCGCGGCCGTTGCGCTTGTCGGTCAGCGAACAGATGTCGCCGTTGGCATCGAGCTGCACCCTGTAGACGCTGTTCTCGACGGAGTTTTCCGTCACCTTTATCGACGACGGTGCAGACTTATCGCGTCCGCCTTTCCGCACGTCGTACACGGCATATCCCACGGCAGGCACCGATGCCACGAAAGCCAGTCTGACATGGCCGCCGTCACCGCCCGTAAGCACCTGGCAGGGCACGCTGCGCCCTTCGGCATCGTAGACAGACAGGCTGCCGGATGCGGATGGCAGTGTGACCTCCACCACGTCGGACACGGGGAAGGCTGCTGCGTTGCTGACCACCAGCGGGGTGCCCTTCACGTCGGTGTCAAGCTCCATGGCCACCGCCCCGACCGATGTGGTGAGCACTGCGGCAAACTGCTTGAGCGAGATGAGTTCGTCGTTCCATGAAAATTCGTATGCGCGGGGTATGCTCGTGCCCGTCAGGTCGTCGTGAAACTGATGCCAGATGAACCGCTTCCATGCCTCTCCCAGGAATTCGCGCGGGTATGCCGCCCTCCCTGTCCAGTCTGCCGCCACGGCGCTCCTCTCGGCGGCGTCGGCCAGCAGCTCGTTCCGCCGGTTGTAGAGCTTCATTGCCGCCTGCGAGGTGTAGCAGCCCGTGCCGTGCACGTCCATCAGCAGTTCGTCGTTCCACACCGGCAGTTCGGGATGGGCGTCAAACGGCAGGTAGTCTTTATAGAGCCTGTCGCTCTCCGCGCTGATTATCTGCAACGGCCCGTCGCCCTGCAGTCCCAGCTCGAGTGCGCGTACCGACTCGATGGTGGGCGAGCCGCCGGTGTCGCCCGTGCCGTAATAATGGTAGATGGTCTTCAGCGGCGACGTCGATGCCATGCGTATCAGACTGTTGTCGCGGCTCAGGTCTTTGTAGTTCCACCGGGTGGTGTAGTTGTGGGCATCGGCCACGAGCATGATGCGCGAGCCGTCTATACCCTCCCACAGGCCTATCTCGAAGGGAATCTTGCTGTTGCCGTAGAAGGGGCGGTTACGCCACTGCAACTTCTGCGTGGAGAAGCCTATCAGTCCCGAATGGGCGGCTATGGTGGGCAGCGTCCATCCGAACCCGAAGCAGTCGGGCAGGAAGATGTCGGTGCCCTGCACGCCGAACTCGCTTTGGTAGAAATGCTGTCCGTAGAGAATGTTCCTTGTGAAAGATTCGGGCGAGGGGATGTTGGTGTCGGTGGCGTCCCAGGTGCTGCCGGTCACGTGCCAGCGTCCTTCCCTGATGTATTTTTTCACCAGCCCGTAGTTTTCGGGGAAGTATTCCTTCATCCACGAATACTTGATGCCTCCCTCGAAGTTGAAGATGTAGCCGGGATACTTGTCCAGCAGAAACAGGTTGCGCTCCATCGTCTTCGGGATATACTCGCTGATAGACCGCTGCACGTCCCAGTTCCACTGTGAGTCGAAATGCGCGTTTGATACCATGTAAGCCTTTATCTGCTCCTGCCCTTGGGCAAGGTTTCCCGCTGCAGACATCAACAGGCCCGCGCACAATAATAATGTTGTCGGTTTCATTTTAATTTGTGTTGTTTATGTTTATAATATGATGGGAACACGCCTAATACATGTTCCGCGCCCAAAGTTAAGAAAAATTTTTGCAGCCGGAAACATGATGTGTCATTTTTTGCGCATGCCGCCATGAGGGTAACGGCAAAGGCTTAAAGATACAAATTTCTGATTATCCTTGCGGCAAGGATGACATCATAATGCAAAAGCTGTTATCTTTGTCGCGAAGACAATATGAATATGCTATGAAAGTATTACTTATCAACGGGAGTCCCCACAGGGAGGGGAATACCTACATTGCCCTGTCGGAAGTGGCGAAGGCATTGCAGGCAAGTGGTGTGGAAGCGGAAATCGTATCTATCGGTACCAGGGCCGTGCAGGGCTGCATAGCCTGCGGGCGCTGTGCCCAACTGGGGCGGTGTGTGTTCAACGACCCGCTGTATGAAGAGATACGCGGTAAGCTGGAGTCTGCCGACGGCATCGTGGTAGGCTCGCCGGTATATTACGCCGGGCCCAACGGCTCGCTCTGCGCACTGCTCGACCGCCTGTTCTATTCCGCAGGGGCATTGCTGGAGTACAAGCCCGCCGCATCGGTCGCCGTATGCCGGAGGGGCGGAGCCAGCGCCACCTTCGACCGCCTCAACAAGTATTTCACCATAAAGAACATGCCCGTGGTGTCGTCGCAATACTGGAACAGCGTGCACGGCAGGCTGCCCGGCGAGGCCGAGCAGGACGCGGAAGGCATGCAGACCATGCGTACGCTGGGACGCAACATGGCATGGATACTGAAGAGCCTCAGGCAGGGCGGCGAGGCGGTGCCCGAAAGGGAGCCGTGGAAACCCACGCACTTCATCCGCTGAACAGGGTTACGGTGCCGGCCACAGCGGCGGGTAGAACGCTCCGGCAAAATGGTTGACAGTGAAAGCGCCCTGCCGCCCCGTAACGGCTATGACATCGAAGCGCACCGGCATGTCGAGTGCGTAAAGCCTGACATAGGCATCCGCAGCAGCCACGATACGCCGTATCTTCTTCAGGCCGACAGCCTCCTGCGGCTCCATGCTGGCGTTGCCGGCACGGGTCTTGACCTCCACCACCACCAGCTCGCCGTCCTTGGCGGCCACGATGTCAAGCTCGAAGCGGTTCATGCGCCAGTTGCGGTCGCGTATCACGTACCCCTCACGTGCCAGATAAGCCGCTGCGGCATCCTCTCCGGCGGTACCCAAAGTATTGTGTGCTGCCACTGTTCCTGTTTTTTCCGGCAAAAATACGCATTTCATGCCTGTAAATTGCTCCGGGAAGAGTACTTTTGCAGCAACCATGATGGAAATGTACAGCTTATGGACGACAAATATTATATGAAGCAGGCCCTGCTCGAGGCAGAGAGGGCAGCCGGGCAGGGCGAAGTGCCCGTGGGGGCTGTCGTGGTGTGCAAAGACCGGATCATAGCCCGCGCCCACAACCTTACGGAGACGCTGACCGACGTCACCGCACATGCCGAGATGCAGGCCGTCACCGCAGCCGCATCGACGCTGGGAGGCAAGTACCTCGACGAATGCACGCTGTACGTCACCGTCGAGCCGTGCGTGATGTGCGCCGGTGCCTTGGCATGGGCGCAGCTGAAGCGGCTGGTGTTCGGCACGGAAGATGCGAAGCGCGGCTATCGGCGTTATGCACCGGAGGCGCTGCATCCCAAGACGGAAGTCGTGCAGGGAGTGATGAAGGACGAGTGCGCCGCCCTGATGAAAGAGTTTTTCGCCGGGAAGAGAAGGAAGTGAGGCTGTCAGTCTTTCACCTCCTCATAATCGACGTATTCGCCGTCGTCTTTAGTGAAAAGTTTCTTGCGGTTGATGCGTATGTCACCGTCTTCTGTCTTGGCATAGCCCTGGCCCCTGTCTTGCCGTTGCGTGCCGTATGCCGGCCCGGCGGCTTTCTTGCGCTGCCTGCCACTGCCGCCGGGATAGTTGCCCTTCGGGCGGAACAGGCTGTGTATCACACTGCGTACAAGCGCGAAGCCGGTCAGAAGAACTATTATCCCCACAACCAAGAGTATCCCTAATAATTTGAACATTTGTATCGGTTCGTTTTAGTTAGTAAAAAAGGCATCGGACAACACAGCCGTTCCCTGCATGGGGCATGCAATAACCGTGCCACGCATATCTCGGCTCACTGCCTGCCGCGCGTCATGAGCGACAGCAGTACATACCACACTATGGCTGCGGCAAAGCCGGCCTCCCGCAGGAAGATGAGCAGCGGCACGCAGACAATGAGGAACGTGAAGGCGGTTTTATTATCGCGCCACGACAGGTTCTTGAATTTGAGCGAGAACATCGGCATTTCCGAGACGAGCAGCCACGAGGAAAGGACGACAAGCACAAGCAGGCAAAGCGGGTGGAAAGCGGCGGAGACAAGGAGATGGTGGCAACCTGCCGCCAGCGAAGCCCAGAACAGGGCATTGGCCGGCACCGGAAGCCCGACAAAGGAGGTTGACTGCCGCACGTCGTTGTTGAACTTGGCCAGCCGCAGTGCCGAGAACACCGCTATCAGGAATGCCGAATAGGGCAGCACGCCCGACAGGCACTGCCATCCGGCGGGGTAATGCATCTCCCTGAAAAGCGAGAAGACGACGAGCGCCGGCGCAACCCCGAAGCTCACGTCGTCGGCCAGCGAGTCAAGGTCTTTCCCTATGGTGGAGAATGCGTTGAGGGCCCTTGCCGCCAGGCCGTCGAGAAAGTCGAACACGGCACTCAGCACGATGAAGGCCAACGCACATTCGTAGCGCGCCTCAAAAGCCATGACGGCAGCCATGCACCCCGAGAAGAGGTTCAGGCAGGTTATCGTATTTGGTATATGTCGGGTAACAGGGTTTGCCATGATGTCAGGTTGAGCGGTTCATTTGAGCTTGGCGATGACAGTCTGGTTGCCGGTGGTCGACTGCCCGAGTTTCACGAAGACCTCCGCATCCGGCGGCAGGAAGACATCCACCCGCGAGCCGAATTTTATGAACCCCATGTGCTCGTCTATGTAGCATTCCTCGCCCTCTTCGGCATACGTCACTATGCGCCTTGCCATGGCTCCGGCTATCTGCCTTGCCATTATCTCCACGCCTTCGGGCGTTTCGATGACTATGGTCGAGCGTTCGTTGTCGGTGCTGGCCTTCGGCAGCCATGCCCTCATGAACTTCCCGTCCTGGTGCTTCACCATCTTGATTGTGCCGTCCACCGGATACCAGTTGGCATGCACGTTCACCAGGCTCATGAATATGGACACCATGATGCGGCGGCTATGGAAGTACTCGTTCTCCTCCACCTCTTCCACCACAACCACCTTGCCGTCGGCAGGGGCCACAACAATCTTCTCCGTGTCCTTGCCGAAAATGCGTATGGGGCAACGGAAGAAATTCACCATTATGACATAGGCTATGAGGCTCAGCGCAGCGACGATATAGAACGGTAACCTGGTCGATTCCACACCGCAGAACAGGGCAACGTTGACGGCCAACAGCACCAGAAAACCGGCTACCAGCGTATGCGTCCCTTCGCGGTGTATGCGTATTTTCTTCAATCTCTTCATACGATCCATCGGATGTTTTCCCGCTGTTTTTTATGGTTTGCGCGACCTGTGTGCTTCATGTCAGGCTCACACAAAAAGTAGATTCTGTTGCAAAAATAGGTTTATTTTGAAAATCCAGCAAAAAAAGCGGGCATAAATCTGCCTGTTGATAACTTTAAGGGAAATGTTTTGTGAAGTTGGGTATTTGATTGTACTTTTATACGCTCTTTATTTGCAAAAGAAACCGTTATGCAGGATTTCGTTCATTTACACGTACATACCCAGTACTCGCTACTCGACGGGCAGGCAAGCGTGGCCAGGCTCGTGGACAAGGCCATGAAGGATGGCATGAAAGGCATTGCCGTGACCGACCACGGAAACATGTATGGCATCAAGGAATTCACCAACTACGTCAACAAGAAAAACAGCGGCACGCAGAATGAGATAAAGCAGCTGAAGAAACGCATGGCCGCACTGGAAAGCGGGGAGGAAAGCTGCGACGGAAAAGACAGGGACGCGGAGATGGCAGACTGCCGGGCAAGGATGGCCGAAGCGGAAAGCAGACTGTTCAAGCCGGTCATAGGATGCGAGATGTACGTTGCCAGGCGCACCATGGACAAGAAAGAGAACAAGCTGGACCAGGGGGGATGGCACCTGATTGTGCTGGCCAAGAACAGCAAAGGATACCATAACCTGATAAAACTCGTGTCGAGGGCATGGACAAAGGGGCATTACGTGAGACCGCGCACCGACCGCAACGAGCTGGAGAAGTACCACGAGGGACTGATAGTATGCTCGGCATGCCTGGGGGGAGAGGTGCCCAGGAAAATCATTGCCGGACACGACGACGAGGCGGAAGAGGCAATACGCTGGTACAAAAACCTCTTCGGAGACGACTATTACCTGGAGCTGCAACGCCATGAGGCCACGGTGGAGCATGCCAATCACGAGACTTATCCGTTACAACAGCGGGTCAACGCGAAGCTGTTGGAGTTCGCCCGGAAATACAACATAAAGGTCATCTGCACGAATGACGTGCACTTCGTCGACGAAGAGAATGCCGAAGCGCACGACCGCCTCATCTGCCTGAGCACCGGAAAAGAGCTCGACGACCCCTCGCGCATGCTCTACACCAAGCAGGAGTGGATGAAGACCAGGGCGGAGATGAACGGAATCTTCGCCGACGTGCCCGAAGCGCTGTCGAACACGCTGGAGATACTCGACAAGGTGGAATTCTACTCCATAGACCATGCGCCCATCATGCCGACATTCGCCATACCCGAAGACTTCGGCACGGAGGAGGAATACCGCAGGAAATACACGGAGAAAGACCTGTTCGACGAGTTCACACAGGACGAGAAGGGCAACGTGGTGCTGGACAAGGAGGCCGCCGACGAGAAAATCAGACGGCTCGGGGGGTACGACAAGCTGTACCGCCTCAAACTGGAGGCCGACTACCTGGCCAAACTTGCATTCGACGGCGCCAGACGCCTCTACGGCGACCCTCTGTCGGACGAGCTGCGCGAACGCCTCGTCTTCGAACTGTACATCATGAAAACAATGGGATTCCCCGGATACTTCCTTATCGTGCAGGACTTCATCAACGTAGCACGCACCCGGCTGGGTGTGTCCGTAGGACCGGGACGAGGCTCCGCCGCCGGCTCCGCAGTGGCCTACTGCCTCGGCATCACACGGATAGACCCGATACGCTACGACCTGCTGTTCGAACGCTTCCTCAACCCCGACCGCATCTCGCTGCCCGATATCGACGTGGATTTCGATGACGACGGCCGCGGGGAGGTGCTGCGCTGGGTGACGGAGAAGTACGGACAGGAGAAGGTGGCGCATATCATCACCTACAGCACAATGGCTGCAAAGATGGCCATCAAGGACGTGGCACGGGTCGAGAAACTGCCGTTGTCGGAGTCCGACCGGCTGTGCAAACTGATTCCCGACAGGATTCCCGACAAGAAACTCAACCTGCCCAACGCCATAGCCTACGTGCCCGAACTGCAGGCCGCCGAAGCCTCACCCGACCCGCTGCTGCACGACACGATAATGTATGCCAAGATGCTCGAAGGCAACGTGCGGGGCACGGGGGTGCACGCCTGCGGCACGATAATCTGCCGGGATGACATCACAGACTGGGTGCCGGTGAGCACGGCCGTGGACAAGGAGACGGGCGAAAGCATGCTGGTCACGCAGTACGAAGGCTCGGTAATCGAGGACACGGGACTTATAAAGATGGATTTCCTCGGGCTCAAGACTCTCTCAATCATAAAGGAGGCAGTGGCCAACGTGCGCCTGTACCGCGGCATAGAGCTGGACATCGACAACATACCCATCGACGACCCCGCCACATACAGGCTCTATTGCGAAGGACGCACGGTAGGCACGTTCCAGTTCGAATCGGCAGGCATGCAGAAATACCTGCGGGAACTGCAGCCCGGCACCTTCGAGGACCTCATCGCCATGAATGCCCTGTACCGGCCGGGACCGATGGACTACATCCCCGACTTCATCGACCGCAAGTGGGGACGCAAGCCTATCGAGTACGACATCCCCATAATGGAGAAATATCTGAAGGACACCTACGGCATCACCGTCTACCAGGAACAGGTGATGCTGCTGGCAAGGCTGCTGGCAGACTTCACAAGGGGTGAATCGGACACTCTGCGGAAGGCCATGGGAAAGAAACAGCGCGACAAGCTGGACCACATGAAGCCGAAGTTCATCGCGGGAGGACAGAAGAACGGGCATGACCCCGAAGTGCTCGAGAAAATATGGGCCGACTGGGAGAAGTTCGCCTCGTATGCGTTCAACAAGTCGCATGCCACGTGCTACTCGTGGGTGGCCTACCAGACGGCATACCTCAAGGCAAACTACCCGTCAGAATACATGGCGGCGGTAATGAGCCGCAGCCGCTCGGACATCAGCGACATCACCAAACTGATGGACGAATGCAAGGTAATGGGCATCAGGGTGATGGGGCCCGACGTGAACGAGAGCAACCTGGGATTTGCCGTGAACAGGGAGGGCAACATCCGCTTCGGGCTCGGCGCGGTGAAAGGCGTGGGCGAGTCGGCCGTGCAGGCCATAGTGAAAGAGCGCGACAAGAACGGCCCGTACAGCGACATCTTCGACTTCGTGCAACGGGTCAACCTGAATGCATGCAACAAGAAGAATATCGAATGCCTGGTGCTGGCCGGCAGCTTCGACAGCTTCACGGACATGAACCGGGAGCAGTACCTTGCCGTCAATGCCAAAGGCGAGATGTTTATCGACACACTGGTGCGCTACGGCAACCGCTACCAGGCAGACAAGGTCTTTGCAGCCAACTCGCTGTTCGGAGGCAGCAACGAAGTGGAGATAGCCAGGCCGAAAATACCGGCGGCCGAACCGTGGAGCGACCTGCAGCGGCTTAACAAGGAACGCGAACTGGTGGGCATCTTCCTGTCCGCAAACCCGCTGGACGAGTATTCCGTGGTGCTGGAGCATGTGTGCAACACGCACATAAAAGAGCTGGAGAACATAAACCTGCTCGCGGGGCGCGAAATCACCATAGGGGGAGTGGTCACCGCACTGCGCGAGGGGACAGACAGGAAAGGCGACCCCTACGGCATTGCCAGGATAGAAGATTACAGCGGCTCGGCAGAACTGCCTTTCTTCAAGAAAGACTGGACCACCTTCAAGAACTACCTGGCCGAGCAAACGTTCGTCTTCATAAAGGCGCGCTGCCAGCCGAGATACAAGAGGCGGCAGAATAACAGGCAGGACGCGCAGAATACACAGAACACGGAACAGCAGGAACTGGAGCTGAAGGTCACGTCGATAGAGCTGCTGTCGGAAGCGCAGCAAAGGCTGGTGGAGAAGATAACCATCACCATACCCCTCGCCGCACTGGACAAGGCGCTGGTCGACGAGCTGGCCGCACTTACCAGGAAGCATCCGGGAAACACCGCCCTGTACTTCAAGGTCACGGACGCGGAAAACCGCATGGCCGTCAACCTGATGTCGCGCCCCGTGAAACTGTCGGTCGGAAAGGATGTCATCGCATATTTAAAGAAACACGAAGAGTTGGACTTTCGGATTAATTAGCTACCTTTGCCTGCCGCCAAGGCTTACTGCCATGCAGGACGCCGGCGCACGGCTTTATTAATAACATCTACTTAAAACTTAAACAACATGGTTTTAGAAATTACTGACAGCAATTACAAAGAACTCCTGGCTGAAGGCAAACCGATGGTAATCGACTTCTGGGCAACGTGGTGCGGCCCATGCCGGATGGTGTCACCCATCATCGACGAACTGGCTGCCGAATATGGAGACGAGGTAGTAGTGGGCAAATACAATGTGGAGGACGGCAACGATGTAGCAGCCGAACATGCCATACTCAGCATACCTACCGTGCTCTTCTTCAAGGAAGGCAAGCTGGTGGACAAGGTGGTGGGAGCCGTGCCGAAAGCCGTCTACGAAGCGAAAATAAAGGCTCTGCTGGCCTGAATATAAACCCAAACAACAGTTATCGCCATGACACAGCAAGAAAACGACTTCCTGAATGATGACCTCGATGACGAAAAGACCATCGAATACATCAAGAACTACCTGCCGCAGGAACTGAAAGGCAAATTCTCGGACGACGAGTTCTACTACTTCCTCGACCTTATAGGCGAATATTATTCACAGAACGATGTGTTTGACGCACAGGCCGACGAAGAAGGCTACATCGATGTCGACCTTGAGGCCGTGGCCGAATACATCGTGAAAGAAGCCAGGAAAGACGGCATAGGCGAATATGATGCCGAAGACATACTGTTCGTGGTACAGGGAGAAATGGAATACGCCGAATCCCTGGACGAATGATTGCGGGGCGGCACGGGCCGCGTCACGCACATCACGGAAGGACATTTCACGAGGCCGGGCCTTATATTATAGGGTCCGGCTTCATGGTATATAGGCGGACGGGCAACACGTTCAGGCCTGCGGGTCATTGAAAAAGAAGAAGAAGGCCATGCCTATGAGGACAACGCCCAGCACGCCGTAAATCCAGCGCGCCCGGTGCCGCCCCACATTGCGCACCACGAACTGCGTGTTTTGCGCCGTGAAAAACCACTCCCAGTCGAGCACCGCAGCCAGCACCGATATCACTCCCGCCAGTGCGAAGATGCCCTGTATTATGTATTGTCCGGCCATGTCAGTCGGCATGCCTTATGCCGACGCGGCGGACGCCGCCGGCGGTTTCTTCTATGGTCACACTGACGGCATCGCCAGGAAGAAGCTCCTCCACCAGCTCCGGCCACTCGATGAAGCACAAGGCCCCGCTGTAGAAGTAATCCTCGTAGCCCATGTCATACACCTCCTCCAGCTTCCCGATGCGGTAGAAGTCGAAATGGTAAACCAGCTCCCCGCTCGTGTCCGAACGGTATTCGTTCACTATGGCAAAGGTGGGCGACGTCACGGCATCGCTTACCCCCAACTCCTTGCAGATGGCCTTTATGAAGGTCGTCTTGCCTGCCCCCATCTTGCCGTAAAACGCAAATACGGTGTTGTCGCCCATCTCCTTGACAAAACTCCGTGCGGCTTCCTGTATCTGCTCCAAAGATTGAATGGTGATATCCTGCATGTGTCTATCTGTATTGATTGTTCCTGTCTGATATGCCCGTCTTCTTCCTGCCACGCATGTACAGGCACAGGGCTTTCGCGGCCTTGCATGCGGCATATATGGCTATGGAAAAGAATATGATGGATGCCCCCGAAGGGATGTTGCTGCGGAACGACACGTACAGCCCGCCGAGGCAGCCGAGGTATCCGATGCCGACTGACAGCCAGATGATGTTGCTGAAGCGGTGCGTCAGGAGGTTGGCCGTCATCTGCGGCACCGTGAGCAGTGATATGGCCAGCACTATGCCGACAAGGCGCAGGCATGCCACTATGGTGAGGGCTATGAACATCATCATCACATACTCGAACAGCCGCACACGTATGCCTTGCGAACGGGCAAACTCACGGTCGAACGCCACGTATATTATCGGACGTATGTAGAGCGCGAAGAATACCGCCAGCACCACAGTCAGTATGAGCAGCATTATGATATCGCCCCCGGTGATGGTCAGTATGTTGCCGAAAAGGTATGCCGAGAGGTCGGGCGCGAATCCCGGCGACAGGAAAGTGAATATCACCCCTACGGCCATGCCCAGTGCCCAGAATACGGCAATGGCAGAGTCTTCGCGCATCTCGGCACGCTTTCCCAGCCATTCCACGCCGAATGCCGACAGCACCGCAAACACCGCCGCCGAGAGCAGCGGCGGCACGCCCATGTAAAGCCCCAGCCCTATGCCCCCGAACGAGGCATGCGTAAGGCCTCCGCTGATGAACACCAGCCTTCTGGTCACGATGTACGTGCCCACTATCCCGCAGGCTATGCTGACAAGCAGGCTTCCCAGCAGGGCATGTTGTATGAATGTGTATTGCAGAATGTCCATATCAGAGTTTTCCCTATTGCATTGTCTGCCGGCGTTTCATTGTCCGGCGGCCTTGCCGCGCCGTTCGCCCACGACGAGCAGCACCTCGTCTTTCAGTCCGTCCGGCAGCGCTATCCCCCGCAGTTGCAGGCTGCGCACCCATCCCGCCACGTCTTCGCTCCTCATGGTGTAGAACACGTCCCGGAACTCCTCTTCCTGCTGCGCGGTGTACCTGTCGGGCGCGACCCCGATATAGCGGTCGAGCTCCTCATCGTCGTAGTATTCTATCCGCCGGCTTATTGCCGCCAGCAGGCTTTCCTTCTCGCATATCTCGTGCCGGCCGCAGCACTCCGTGCCGGTGGCGGCAGCCGCAGTTTCCTCGGGCGGTCCGTCCGGACTGCTTTTCTCCCGCTTTCCGGGGTTGCCAAGCATTCCGGCCGCAGCGGCCACTATTGCGAGCGCCAACAGGCTCAAGACGAGTATCCACATACTTCAGGCTTCTGTTATCATTACCGATGTGCCGGTCCGGCAGACAAATATACACATTGTTTTGCTGACGGCAAAATCCGGCGTCTACTCATAGTCCTGGTACAGGAAGTCGTTGTACGGGTATTTCTGCACGTGCAGCTCCTTTACCTTCCTGTACAGCACGCGTTTCATCTCCTCCATGTTGGTCTTCTGCCGGGCAGAGATGAATATGCAGTTGTCCTCCAGTCTTGCCATCCATGTGCGCATCAGCTCCTCCAGTGTCCAGTTGGCCTTGGTGCGCGGCGTGAGGTCGTCAGGTGCCTTTTCCACATAAGTGTAGGCATCTATCTTGTTGAAGATGATAACTATCGGCTTGCCGGCAGCCCCGATGTCAGCCAGCGTCTTGTCCACCACCTCTATCTGCTCTTCGAAGTCGGGGTGCGAGATATCCACCACGTGCAGCAGCAGGTCGGCCTCGCGCACCTCGTCCAATGTCGACTTGAAGGAGTCGATAAGGTCGGTAGGCAGTTTGCGGATAAAGCCCACCGTATCGCCCAGCAGGAATGGCAGGTTTTCGATGATGACCTTGCGCACGGTAGTGTCGAGCGTGGCAAACAGCTTGTTTTCGGCAAACACCTCGCTCTTGGCCAGCAGGTTCATCAGTGTCGACTTGCCCACGTTGGTGTATCCCACCAGTGCCACCCGTATCAGCCTGCCCCGGTTTTTGCGTTGCGTGGCTTTCTGCCTGTCTATATCCGCCAGGCGTTCCTTCAGCAGCGACATGCGGTTCAGGATGATGCGGCGGTCCATTTCGAGCTGCGTCTCTCCCGGTCCCCTCAGACCCACCGAGCCTTTTCCGCCTCCTGCCCCCGAGCCGCCTCCCTGCCGTTCGAGGTGCGTCCACAGGCGTTGCAGGCGTGGCAGCATGTACTTGTATTGCGCCAGCTCCACCTGCGTCTTGGCGTTGGCCGTCTGCGCCCGCATGGCAAATATGTCGAGAATCAGCGACGTGCGGTCGAGAATCTTCACCTTCAGCTCTCCTTCGATATTGCGTATCTGCTTGGGCGACAGCTCGTCGTCGAATATCACCATGCCGATTTCCCTTTCCGCCTCGTCCTCAGCCTTTATGTATGTCTTTATCTCCTCGAGTTTTCCTTTCCCCACATAGGTGACGGAATTGGGCTGGTCCAGCTTCTGCACAAAGCGTTTCACCACCTGCGCCCCGGCTGTTTCGGCCAGGAAAGCCAGCTCGTCCAGGTATTCGTTGGTCTTGCGTTCGTCCTGCAGCCTTGTCACCAGTCCGACCAGCACCGCCGTCTCCACCTTGGCTTCGGATA
The DNA here is from genome assembly GCA_964651035.1 of uncultured Bacteroides sp. Taxonomy (GTDB): domain Bacteria; phylum Bacteroidota; class Bacteroidia; order Bacteroidales; family Bacteroidaceae; genus Bacteroides. Next base: position 8,373 of record CAZYVE010000002.1, on the reverse strand, counting down.
TTACAAATTCTTTCATTGCCATAGTCAAACATATTTACAGCCCCCGCAAACGCCCGCCCTGCCCCGCAGCCTGCCGCAGGCATTCGCACAGGCATCATTCAAACGGACGGACGCGCCTCGGGGGGCGTCAAATTTACGCAAATCCGTGTTAATATACAAATCCGCCCGATTTTTCGCCTCCATGTAAGCTGCGCGGCGGAGCCGACGCAAACGCCGTGCGGATGCGACGTGTCATGCGCGCGGCCGGAACATATCCCCGGCACAGCGGCAGGCCATACGGGCAGACATCCGGCAAAAAAAAGACACCCGCATTACATCTGCACTACGTTTTTATGAAAGTCCGCACTTGTATTTCACAGATTTATTGTAACTTTGCAGCAAATAAGCATAAGGGCATGCCCAAGAACAAGCAGTTATATATAATTGCCGGGTGCAACGGGGCAGGCAAAACTACGGCCTCATTCACCGTGCTGCCGGAAATCCTGCAGTGCAAGGAGTTCGTCAATGCTGACGAGATAGCCCACGGGCTGTCGCCATTCAACCCCGGCAATGTAGCCATAGAGGCAGGACGGCTGATGCTGCGGCGCATCGACGAACTGCTGAAGGCGCAGGAAAGTTTCTCCATCGAAACCACCCTCGCCACCCGCTCGTATGCCCACCTGGTGAAGGTGTCGCAACAGCAGGGCTACAGGGTAAGCCTCATATACTTCTGGCTGAACTCTCCCGAACTGGCCATAGAGCGCGTGGCGCAGCGTGTGCGCGGAGGCGGGCACGACATCCCCAAGGCAACCGTCGTCCGCCGCTACCAGACGGGCATCAACAACCTGTTCAGCATATACATGCCCTGCGTGGATTACTGGCTGTTGGCCGATAACAGCTGTACGCCACGCATAATCGTCGCCGAAGGAGGGCGATACTCGGATACGGAAATACATCATGTCGAACTTTTTAATACCATACGAAGTTATGTCAAATGACGAAAGAAGAGAATTGAGCCGCAAGCTGCATTATGGCTTGGCTTTGGCAGAACAGCGGATGTTGGAAGAAAAGGCGCTGCGTGGCGAGGCCGTCATACAAGGTATGCCGGACGGTAGCATCGAACAGGTACCGGCACGTAAATTACTGCAGAATCTATACCAGATATACAACGAATAACACATCACACCATATAATATAGATCTCTCCCCACACACTTCCCCCAAGTCTGCACCGGGCATTATCCCTATCCAAGTTTCCGGCAAGAGCATATAAGGCTGTCCGGAGACAGGTAAACTGCGTCTTTTCCTGAAACTCTTCCTAAAACATTTATCTACCCGCGCTGCCGTTATCCACTTTTTTTATTATCATCCGTTCATCTTTAAAAAAATAAGAGAAAATTGTCTGATAACACAAAATATTGCATATATTTGTAGCAGTTAACATATAGCTGAGTGCAGCTCAGTCATGTACAAATATCATATATCAAATCAGTACTAACGTTAATACATCAATGCCTATGAAGTAAAACCGACCCAACCGATTCAGGGGATTCCGCGCAATCTCTTGTTAAATTCAGCCTAAAAACAATAAAAAATTCAACTGGCCAACGTCAATGAAGGCGACATTATCACCGCCGGCTCTATAAGACCGTCTGCCCGGATTGTGGACAGATTAGTGTACTTCCAATCTCACAACACATTATTAACCACAAAAATAACGAATCTACCGGCTAAATGGACATGCGCAAATTTAGCCCTGCTGACATATACCAGACACAACACTGTATCATTTTAGTGCCATTACTTAATTATCCATTAATTCATTTTGCAAACATTTATCATTATGAAAAAGTATTTGTGTATTTTATGCAGCCTATGTCTTCCCTTGTTGACATTGGCACAGCAAAAAACAATTACTGGTGTGGTTATCGACAACTACAACGAGCCTCTTATTGGTGTTTCCATCCTTGAGAAGGAGACGTCAAACGGAACCGTTACCAATCTTGACGGGCAATATTCCTTACAGGTGACTTCTGACGCAGCGATATTGGTCTTCAGCTATGTCGGATATAAGACACAAGAAATCAGCGTCAACGGGCAAACCCATATCAATGTGGTGCTGGAGGAAGATTCCAGGCAGTTGGACGAAGTGGTGGTAATCGGTTATGGTGTACAAAAGAAGTCGAGTATGACAGCCTCCGTGGCTTCAGTCTCTGTTGATGAAATCAAGAAGCAGGTAGCATCCAATGTTGCATCGACATTGCAAGGAAGGGTACCGGGCGTGGAAATCTTGCAGAAAGGCGGGGAAGCCGGTGCAGAAGTCAAAATCCTGATACGTGGTGCCGGAACGTTTGGAGAGACAGAACCTTTGTATGTGATAGACGGCGCATTCAGCAACAACGGGCTTAATACGTTGAACCCATCCGATATAGAGTCCATTGAAGTATTGAAGGATGGCGCGGCGGCGGCCATTTATGGATCACGCGCAGCCAATGGGGTAGTGCTGATTACAACAAAGCAGGGTGTGAAAGGTGATGTAAAGGTAGATATCTCGGCTACTTACTCGATACAGACTCCATCTAAAAAGCTCGATTTCATGAATGCCGACGAATATCGTTCTTATGCCGCCATGTTGGTAGCCAACAGTTCGGGAGCAACCAATGCCACACAGAATCTGAATCCCACAAACCCTGATTTAAGCACTGATTGGCAGGAAGTTTATTTGCGAACGGCTCCTATGTACAACGTGAATGCGTCTATATCGGGTGGCAGCGAAAATACGACCTTCAATGCCAGTATAGGATATATGAACCAAGAGGGTATCACCATTTACTCCAGTTATGAAAAATATAATGCACGCCTGAATGGTACATTCAAGAAAGGAAGACTAAGCGTGCAGGAAAACCTGGCAATAGCCTATACCAATCTGGAACCACAAACCCGTATGGTCATGTACTTGCCTACATTGCCTCTGACGGACGAGTATGGCCGTTACGTTTCGGGAGGAGGTGAATATTACATCAATGGCACCGAAGGAAATGTCAACCCGTTGGCTACCTTGTCTAACCAGGAAAGAAGGAATCGCTATACAAATGTAACAGGCAGTCTGAACCTGACGCTGAACCTTTTCAAGGGCCTGGACTATAAACTTACTTTGGGCGGTGATTATCTTGCCGGGCACAGTTATACACGCACTGCCGCTTATGACTCCAAATGGAATGACGACGGCACAGCCAATGAACAATACAGTAATTTGATAAACTCCTTGTCAGAGAGCCGTTCCCAACAGTTCAATTATACCATAGACAACATTTTAAACTATTCAAATACATTCAACAGGCATACGGTAAATGCCATGATAGGTACAAGCTGGATGCGCGAATATTACCGCCTGACGTCTTATGATTCGGGAAGTACGGATTTAGGTTACCCCACCATCACTGTGTTTAATGGAACAGGCACTATTTCAGGCGAAGAATACAATTCTGCCCTGTTGTCCTTCTTCGCGCGTGTCAACTACGATTACGATAACAAATATCTGTTGTCGGCCAGTATCCGTAGTGATAAATCATCCAAGTTTGCAGCAGGACATAGGGTAGGCTATTTCCCGTCCGTATCGGCCGGTTGGAACGTCCATAATGAAGAGTTCTTTCGCATCCCCTGGTTATCAAAGCTGAAAGTCCGTGCAAGTTATGGACAATTGGGAGCAAACTTTATCGACCCATATTCTTTCTTGTCGACAGCTCATGGCCCAATTCCCGCAGTTTTCGGAAGTGACAACAGAGTTATGGGCTATGTCGCACGTTATGCCCAAGAGAACCTGACGTGGGAAAAAGCAATCAGCCAGAACTATGGCGTTGAATTGGGTTTCCTTAACAACTCATTGCAGATTACCGCCGAATATTTCATCCGCGACAATAATGACCTATTGGCCTCCTTGGCACCGTTACCTTCGTCCGGACAAATGATTTACGTGAACGAAGGCGTCTATACAGTTTATAATTCAGCTTCTGTGCGTAACAAGGGGCTGGAACTATCCGGGACTTACCGAAAGGATTTCGGCAACTGGGGCATCAGTATTGATGCCAACATATCCTTCCTGCGGAATAAGGTGAAAAGTCTGGGCGAAGGAGTACAACCCATAACCGCAGAAGTAATGATGAGCGGTAATTTTGACGACCGTCCGACCATTACCCAGCCGGGATTGCCTATCGGGACGTTCTGGGGATATGAAGTCCTGGGAATTGATGAAAACGGAGACTTCATCTTTGCTGACCTGAATGAGGACGGCACTATCGACGAGAACGATAAGACAGACATTGGCAATCCGTTTCCTGACTTTACGTATGGCTTAAACTTAGGGTTCACGTACAAGAACTGGGATTTCACCGCTTTTTTCCAAGGCTCGCAAGGGAATGATATTTTTGCATTGATGAAATACGACTGGTACTTCAGTTATAATTACGGTCTGCTGAAAGATGCCTTGAATGCCTGGACACCCACCAATACCGATACCGATGTTCCCATCGCAAAAATTGCCAATGCAAACGGCTCCAATGCCTTGCCGAGTACGTTTTATGTGGAAAACGGTTCGTATTTACGTTTAAAGAATCTGCAAATAGGCTACACTTTCAGCCCGAAACTTCTGGCTAAGGCACACATCCAAAATGCAAGAGTGTATGTAAGTGCGCAAAACTTGTTTACAATCACCAAATACCCGTTCTATGATCCGGAGGTAAGCTCCAATACGCTGTTTGACAGGGGTGTGGACGGATATTATCTTTCCCAGAATTCAAGTCATGCCGCTACTTATAATGCACGTGTGTTTAACATCGGTTTTAACTTAACATTCTAAACTTTCAGCAAATTATGAGAACATATCTTTTGATAATAGTTGGTTGCATGCTGGCATTGACCTCCTGCAATGATATATTTGACGATTTGTCGGTAAATCCCAATCAAATCGACCTGGCCTCTTTTTACGATACCCCGGAAAGTGTGAACCAAGGCATTATAGGAGCTTATGGTTATATCTCTACGCCCCGCAACATGGGTGCCTGTGGTTTCGGGTTGCAATTAAGCCGGAGCGACGAGGCTTCATCAGGAGCCGATTACAGCGTTCCGGGGACATATAGCGATGACTACACCTCTTCCTACTACACCATAGTTCAGCCGTTCCAGTTAATGTACACGGCTGCAGGGCAAGCCTGCCAGATGGTGCAGATAATTCCGGATGTGGAATTTATCGATGAAGAATTGAAGAACGCCTATTTAGGTGAAGCCTATTTCCTGCGTGCGTTTACTCATTTCTTCCTGTTTATAAATTATCGTAATATCCCTCTTATTACGGAAATAAATGGTAATGCCAATGAATACAGGTCGCAAGCGACACCGGAGGAGTCGTGGGATTTTATTATCAATGACCTGATAAAGGCCGAGAGCCTGTTGCCGGAGAAAGGATATTGGAGCTCCTCTTACCTGGGCCGTGCTACCAAGGCAAGTGCCGCCGCCCTGTTGGGTAAGGCATATCTGTACAGAAGCGGAATTGAGCCGATATACGGTTCAAGTACCACGACCTATTATGACGAGGCTGCCCAGGCCTTCGGACGTGTCATCAACGGGGAATATGGGGCTTATGAACTGGTGAGCGATTACAGTTGGAATTTTGATGTAGCTCATGAAAATAATGATGAGTCGCTGTGGGAAATCCAGTTTATGGCTGATATCGACAATACCAATTTTAATCCGGGGTTCTCAACAAGCGGATTGTTTAATGACATCCGTTCCAAACTTCCCATCATGGGCATCGAAACCGGTTATAATGCCAGCAATGCGCAGGTCATACACGACTGGGTGTATGATATATTTGTAAATTCAAAAAATGAAGCCGGGGAAACCGACCCACGTATGTTTGGGACACTTGTATTCAACGACAATCTGCCCGAGATAGTGGCTCCCGAGGGCTATCAGGTCACTTACTGCGAGGGTAATACCTGGGAAGATGAATTTGGCAGCACCACAGCCGGATTCGGGGATAAATGGCCGGCAGCCGAAGCCTACAAATGCGCCAGCCGGAAATGGCTGGATTGGACGCTTCCGATGTATGACCCGGGCGACGGCATGTATTTCTTCTACGGTCGCTGCCAGGGAGTAAACTGGCGGTGGCTACGCTATTCCGATGTCTTGCTGATGTATGCCGAAGCCGTGGTGATGGGAGGAGAACAGACATCTGTCAGTGCTTTGGAGGCAATCAACCAGGTCAGGGATCGTGTCAATATGCCGCATGTGACTACTGCCGACATGGAAACTATCGAACGTGAGAGAATCCTGGAACTGACTTACGAAGGGCACCGTTTCTACGATTTGTTGCGTTGGGGACGTCTGCCGGAACGTTTCCGGGAGCTGGAAGCCTCAGACCCTAACTTCAAGGCTTACAATAACGGGCATACGTATAACGGTTTTGTCGAGAACAAACATGAGTGGGTGCCTATACCCCTCGATGAGGTAGAAGGAAATCCATACGTCGAACAGAATCCGGGCTGGTAATCAATATAAGGATGAACTATGAACAGGCAGTTTTTATTGTCGTACATTTGTACATTGGCAGCAGCATTGCCGATGACATGTTCCTTGTCTGCACAAGACAAGTCTGAAAGTACTGTAATACATAATGGAATTGAGTTGCCTGAGTGTTGGCCACCTCGCTACGAGGTGCCTTCACAAAGACAGGAGATGCCATTGCCTTACATAAACGACAAGCCCGATGTGATTTCCATACAGGTAGGGCGTCAGCTTTTTGTCGACGACTTTCTGATTGCAAGTACCAACCTGTCAAGGGTTTCACACCGTGCGACCTTTTACGCACAGAATCCGGTGTTACAACCGGACAGGGACTGGGAAATGACGTTCGAAGGCTCGCCTTATGCCGCACCGTTCAGTGACGGCATCTGGTTTGACGAGCGCGAGCAGAAATTCAAGATGTGGTATCTGGCAGGAGCCGGGATGCTGCACAAGCATAACCAAAGTTTTTATACCTGCTATGCAGAATCGGCAGATGGGAAACACTGGGATAAGGTAGAGCAGGATGTATATCCGCACACCAACATTGTCGACACTTGCGACCGGGATGCCGCCACGGTCTGGTTAGACAAGCAGGAAACCGACCCCGAAAAACGTTATAAACTGTTCAACGTAGAGAAAGCGTCCAGGGGATGGCAAATAGTACTGAAATATTCCAAAGACGGTATCCATTGGACTTCGGGACAGGCACAATCCGGTTACGTAGGCGACCGCACTACTGCATTCTATAATCCTTTCCTGAAACGTTGGGTGATAAGTTTGCGTTATGGGAATAAATTGTCGGGACGTTCAAGAGCCTACCTGGAACATGAAGACCCGGAAATGGCGGTCAGCCTGGCACATCATGTCCGTAATACAGTCCGCGACCATAACATCGTGTATTGGTTTTCCCCTGATGACAAAGAACTTCGCCATCCTTCGTTTCCCGAGGTAGACCCTGCTATTTACAATTTTGATGCTATTGCCTACGAGAGTATCATCCTGGGCCTTTATGCAATGTGGAAAGGTCCGGAGAACAACGTCTGCGACAGTCTGAATATCCAGAAACGCAATGAGATAGGCTTAGGCTATAGCCGCGATGGTTTCCATTTCTACCGCCCTGACCATTCTGCCTTTATGAACGTAAACGAGACCGAAGGTGCATGGAATTGGGGCAACATGCAGTCTGTCAACGGTGTTCCAATTATTGTTGGCGACTCCCTGTACTTCTATTCCAGTGGTCGCATGCGGAATGATGTGATGTGGGATGGACATGTTTCCACAGGTCTTGCCACCTTGCGGCGTGACGGTTTTGTATCGATGCATGCAGGTAAGGAGGAAGGATATCTGCTGACCGAACCCCTTTCCTTCGATGGCCGGTATTTCTTTGTGAATGCCGATGTCAGCGGCAGGCACAGTACCTTGCTTGTTGAGCTGCTTGACGAAGACGGCAATCCTATTGACGGATTCACGAAGAAAGACTGTGTGGCCATGAGAAATGTCGACAGTACCAAATATCAGATTACGTGGAAGAAGCATAAAGACCTGTCCGCATTGAGAGATAAAGTCATCCGTATAAAATTCTACTTGACAGACGGAGAGCTTTATGCTTTCTGGATATCACCGTGGGAGACGGGCGAGAGCCGTGGATATACAGCCGGAGGTGGTCCCGGTCTCCATGTAAGTGGGGTGGATATTCCCTAAGCTGCCGTTAACTTCACCGGCATTTGTAATATGCGGGAAAGAGAATGAAGTATAAAAACAATCCGGGTGAGCCGACCGTGGTCGGCTCACCCGGAGTTTGTTTTGACGCGCTGCCTTGCGGAGCGCTTCGCAC
>CAZYVE010000001.1:0-134239 GCA_964651035.1 uncultured Bacteroides sp. | reverse complement strand
GCTTTCTGTTCTTCTGGCTTAACGAAAAGGTTGGTACGATTGACTTGTTTGTTTTCGCATCATCTTTGCGAAAACATTTCATGAACTCACAAATAATCACTCTACGTTTCAGAAGGTCACGCGAGGTCACTTTTGCTTCAAAAAGGTCACCTGAGGGTCACCAATAAAAGAAAAAGCACCTACAAAATCTTTGTAAGTGCTTGATTCTTAATGTGGACCAGCCAGGGCTTGAACCTGGGACCTCCAGATTATGAGTCTGTTGCTCTAACCAACTGAGCTACAAGTCCGATGCTTTTCCAATAAAGCGAGGCAAAATTAGCGCTTTTTTATGTAACATGCAAATTTTACAGGAAGAAAAAATATTTCAAAGCTTCAAAACTTGTATTTTCGCTTCGGGTTTTTAGGAAACCAGCCTTTCTTGACACGTTCTTCCTGTTCGAATACTTCCTTAATGCTCCAGAAAGAAGAGAAGGCAAAAACTCCCAAAAGTGAGGAAAGTACAATATTGTCAGTAAAAATGGAACCGACCAAGCCGGCCACACCCAACAAAAGGAAAAACCACCAGCAACGCGTGCCCCAATAATACTCTGATTTCACCACGGCGGGATGAAACAGGCCTATGATTAAGAAGGTACAGACGCCAATGGTTAGTCCTCCAATATGATATTGTTCGAGAAATTCCATACTGTCAGCCTTTATAAGAAGAGATAGGAATCTCTTTCTTTATACTTTGCTCTAATGAGATTAGTGTTTCTGTGGCTATTACGCCAGGAATCTCCTGCATTTTGCTGTTCAATAATTCCATCAGGTGCTCGTTATCACGTGCATACACTTTGGTGAGCATGGTATAAGGTCCTGTTGTGAAGTGGCATTCCACAATTTCTGGTATTTTCTTCAGTTCTGCTACAACAGTCTTGTACATGGAGCCTTTTTCAAGGCTGATTCCCACGTATGTGCAGGTATGGTAACCCAATGACTTTGGATTTACCTCATAACCGGAGCCTGTAATTACTCCCATGTCTATGAGGCGCTGTACACGCTGGTGTATGGCGGCACGTGAAACGCCGCATTCGGCAGCAACATCTTTAAAAGGGATTCTTGCGTTATGAGAAATAATCCCAAGGATTTGTCTGTCGAGATTGTCTATCTTCTCCATATTATTACATATATATTGATTCATGCGTTGTCAAATAGTAAGCAAATATATCACTTTTTTTTATTTATAGCATGGGATGGTAGCGAAAAATATAAAAAGCGGATAAGAAAGATGCGCCAAAAACATCTGTCTTATCCGCGATGGATGATTAATCACGTTATTTTAATGTATGGCCTTATTCGTCGATCCCGACCAGCTCAACTTCGAATATCAATGCTGAGAAAGGTTTGATATGTGGCGGGCGGTTTTGTGAGCCGTATGCCAGGTTGTAAGGTATGTACAATTCCCATTTAGAACCTACCGGCATCATTGTGATGGCTTCGCCCCAGCCTTTTATAAGCTGGTTGATGCGCATTTTTGCGGGTTGTGCCTTCTTGGTCTTGTCCTTGCGTTTGTCGGAACTGTCGAATTCTGTGCCGTCGATCAGTGTACCTCTATAGTTTACCAACACCCGGTTTGAGTCGGCAGGTATTACACCATTACCTTTAGTCAATATTTTGTATTGTAATCCGCTTTCGGTTGTCTGTACACCTTCTTTGGTCTTGTTTTCGGCCAAGAATTTTTCGCCGGCTTCTTTGTTGTCGGCAAACTCAACCTCAAGTTGCTTTTCTTTGATTTCGTCCATCTTTGTGCGCATGAAGACTTCTGCAATATTTTGCTGCATTATCCTGTTGTCATTAAGCACACCAGCTATGAATCCTGCCAACATATTTTCTCGGCTTACGGTCTGTGTGGAGTCTTTGCCGAATATCTGTTGGTTGAAACCTTCTATCCATTGATTGGCCACATTATATCCAACTTGCAAGCCTAGTAGATGTGCCAGTTCATCCTTTCCCATAACGGCACCTTCGTTAAATCCTTTCAAGAAATCGGCCGTGTGTGTGGAGTCAAGTCCATTTTGACTTAGGAACCTATCCAAACCTTGTGTGCGAGCCATACCTATGGCATAAGAGAGAGAATCCACATCGGTTTTCAGATCAGCCTTCGGTGTCGGGGCTGTGCATGCTGCCAGTCCGGTTACTGCAGCAATGGCCATTAGCAATGATGTCTTTTTCATTTTGCTTTGATTTTTTATTTGTTCGTTTTTATTTTGATAAGATTTTCAGAAGTTCCAATTCAAAAATCAGTGTGCTGTAGGGTGGAATGGCATCACCGGCTCCTTGTTCCCCGTAAGCCAGTTCGCAGGGTATATAGAGCCGCCACTTTGCTCCTTCCGGCATCAATTGCAAAGCTTCTACCCATCCCTGTATGACTTGCGTTACGCCAAAAATCGCCGGATGTCCGCGGCTGATAGAGCTGTCAAACACCGTGCCGTCCAACAATTTTCCTTCGTAATGGCATTCTACCTGGTCATCTGTTTTTGCATAGCGACCGGTATGCCCTTCTTTCAGTACTTCATATTGCAGGCCGCTGGGCAATGTCACCACACCAGGGCGTTTACCGTTTTCTTGCAAAAAGCGTTTGCCTTCCTCTCTGTTTGCGGCGTTTACACGTGTCGCCAGTTCTTCAAAATATTTATTTACGATTTCGCGCGCTTCAGAATGAGTTATGTAGGTCTTGTTTCCTTCGAACACATCCTTGACTGCTTGTGCGAAGTCTTCTACTATGATGCTCTTGGCTCCCATACTACACAGGTTCTGGCCTATGCCTAAGCCGATGGCATAACTGAATTTATCCATGCCTTTATAAATAATAACCAGCGGTAGAACAGTATTATCTTCGGCCGCTAGTATCAAAGTGAGCAGCAAAAGTACATTTTTTCTGTAAATAGTCATACGTAAAATATTTAAAAATTCTTAGCGTGCAGAAAAATGTCCTGTATACTGGAGGCTGGTCAATTTTATTTGCATACGTTTTGCCCGGTTTGCGTTTTTGTTTAGGAAAAGACAGCTGCACATCTGCCAAGCATTGGTGTTTCAAAAATAAATGTTATCTTTGAAGCTGTGGAAATTCATCCACATCTTTTAGAACCAATAAATATATATAAAACAATGACACACAAGCTTATTTATCCTTTGCTGTGCATGTTGTGCCTGACATTAGCGCCTTGCAGAGCACATTCCGTATTATCCGATACGGTTTTTGTCAGCATGCCAGATATACCTATTCTGGTAGATCGTATGGACAATGAATTATTCCACCTGCGCATAGACGCATCTGCTTCACGCTGTTTGGATAGTATACGTCTGTGTTTTGGTGAAGATGTGAATATGTCCGAGGTTGCTGCCGTCAAGTTGTATTACTCGGGAACTGAAAGCGTCCAGCGCATGGGCAAGGGTTACTTTACCCCGGTAAACTATATCTCTTCACAAACGCCGGGAATGACACGTACCGCCAATCCGTCATACTCAATCCTGAAAGATGAAGTGGCAAACCCTACTCGTGAAGTGCTGCTCGCAGCAAATCATGAACTCTATCCGGGCATAAACTATTTCTGGATAAGCCTGCAAATGAAATCCTCCTCCTCACTGCTATCCAAGGTGACGGCCTGTGTCCGTGAAGCGTGGCTCGATGGTAACGAAGCACCACTTTCCTGCAAAGAATCCGTTGTACGCAGGCTCGGTATAGGCGTTCGCCATGCCGGAGATGATGGTGTGACCTCCTATAGAATACCGGGCTTGACCACTACGAATGAAGGTACGTTGCTTGCTGTGTACGACATACGCCACAACAGTAGTGTCGACCTGCAGGAATATATAGAAATAGGACTGAGCCGCAGCACCGACGGGGGGCAAACGTGGGAACAAATGCGTACCCCTATTAGTTTCGGTGAATACGGTGGGCTGCCAAAGGCACAAAATGGTGTAGGAGACCCGGCAATACTCGTAGATGAACAGCATGGTACCATATGGATAATGGCTGCATGGTCACACGGCATGGGTAACGGAAGAGCATGGAATAACTCTGGACAAGGCATGGAAACTGATGAAACGGCACAGTTGGTGCTCGTACGCAGTGACGATGACGGTCGTACATGGTCGGAACCAATCAATATCACAAAACAAGTGAAGAATCCCGAATGGTACTTCCTGTTGCAGGGACCCGGACGGGGAATAAGTATGTCCGACGGTACGTTGGTCTTTGCCGGACAGTTCATAGGAAAGGATCGCATACCATGTGCATGCATAATATATAGCAAGGATCACGGTGAGACGTGGGAAATAAGCCAGCCGGCACGGACCAATACTACCGAGGCCCAGGTGGCGGAAGTGGAGCCGGGGGTATTGATGTTGAATATGCGTGACAATAGAGGCGGATACAGGGCAGTAGCCACAACTGATGACTTGGGACAGACATGGCTGGTGCACCCGTCCTCACGTAAGGCTTTGCAGGAACCGGTATGTATGGCCAGCCTGCTGCACGTGCCCGCCGAAAGTAATGTGACAGGACACTCCCTGCTGCTTTTCTCAAATCCCGACAGCCCCAAGCAACGCCATAATATAACCATCAAAGCCAGCCTTGACGGCGGACTTACATGGCCTGCCGGTTATCAGTTGATGTTGGATGAAGGGATCACCATGGGGTATTCATGCCTTAGCATGATAGATAATGAAACGGTGGGGATACTCTACGAAAGCAGTACGGCAAACATCTTGTTCCAAGCCATAAAATTGGAAGATTTGCTTGGTGATTAGGTGGATCAACCTCGTGCAATCACGCCACAAATCAGTACACTGCTTAATTATGACTTGTATAGGCGGTGATTGCATACTCTTCTTTGACAACAAACCTGCCGGTAAACATTCCCTTTCCCAAGTCGCCGACCCCCAACGGTCTGTCGCAGGCTTGGGAAAGAGAATGGGCAGAAACTGTCCGGAAATAATTACGTACCGCAGGCTTACGACAGATGTGCCAACGCCTCCTTTATACGCCTCAGTGCTTCTATAATGTTCTCATCACTTGTGGCATAACTCATGCGGATACATTCGGGAGCACCGAAGGAAGTACCTCCGACACAAGCTACATGAGCCAATTCAAGCAGGTACATGGCAAGGTCGTCAGAATCAGAAATAAGGCGGTCTCCATACGATTTGCCAAAATACGAACTGCATTTCGGGAACAGGTAGAAAGCCCCCTGAGGTACATTGACTTCAAAACCGGGTATCTCCCCTGCAAGCCTGACTATAAGATCGCGCCGGCGTTGAAATGCCAGCCGCATCTCTTCCACAGGTTTTTGTGTACCGGTATAAGCAGCTTCTGCCGCTTTCTGCGAAACTGAGCAAGGTCCGGATGTGTATTGTCCCTGCAGTTTATTTACGCCTTTCACTATCCATTCGGGACCGGCGATGAAGCCTATACGCCATCCTGTCATGGCATACGCTTTGGATACACCGTTTACCACGACTGTGCGCTCCTGCATGCCCGGAACGGATGCAATGCTGTAATGCTGTCCTATATAGTTTATGTGTTCATATATTTCATCAGCAATGACTATTACATCCGGATGACGTAACAGCACTTGTGCCAAGGCTTCAAGTTCATTACCTGTATAAACGGAGCCTGTCGGATTTGAAGGCGAGCATAGTATTAACGCGCGTGTTTTTGCTGTAATTGCCGCTTCCAGCTGCTCTGGGGTTATCTTGAAATCCTGACTGATATCAGCTGAAACGATAACAGGTACTCCTTCTGCCAATTTCACCATTTCCGGATAGCTCACCCAATATGGGGCCGGAACAATCACTTCGTCTCCGGGATTGACCAGTGCCAGTATGGTGTTGCATACTGACTGTTTGGCTCCGTTGGCACAAGATATCTGGCTTATGCCGTACTCCAACCCGTTCTCATTTTTCAGCTTTGCTGCTATGGCATTGCGCAGAGCCGGATAACCGGCAACGGGAGAATAGCGTGAGTAGTTTTCGTCAATAGCTTTCTTCGCAGCTTCCTTTATGTGGTCGGGGGTATTGAAATCTGGCTCCCCGACGCTCAGGTTGATTACATCCACTCCCTGTGCTTTCAGTTCGGCACTTTTTTGGGACATGGCCAGCGTTGCCGATGGCGACAAGCTGTTCAAACGTGCAGATAAAAGATTCATATTATATGTCCTCCTTTGATTTGATGAAACTTTAGTTATCACTTGTTGAAATGCAGCGTATGTCCCATTCGCTCTTTTTTTGTGCGCAAGTAGCGCTCATTGTATGGATTGGGCTCCGTCTCGATAGGGACATTCTCTACAATCTCCAGGCCGTATGCTTCAAGGCCGACACGTTTCACAGGATTGTTGGTCATCAGGCGCATCTTGTGTACTCCCAATTCGCGTAGTATTTGCGCACCTACGCCGTAGTCACGCTCATCAGCAAGATGTCCAAGGCAGATATTGGCATCCACCGTGTCCATTCCGTCCTCCTGCAATTTATAAGCCCTCATTTTCTCCATAAGACCGATACCGCGTCCCTCCTGATTGAGATATACCAGCACACCCTTTCCGGTCTGCTCTATCATCTGCATGGCTTTGTGCAGCTGTTCTCCACAATCGCAACGTTTTGAAGCGAAAATATCACCAGTGGCACACGATGAATGTACACGCACCAGAATAGGTTCGTCCGGCTTCCAATCCCCCTTGAAGAGAGCCACATGCTCCAGTCCGTTTGATTTTTGACAGAAAGGAATCAGGCGGAAGTCGCCATAAGCAGTTGGCATATTCACTTCCACGCCTTTTTCCACTATGGACTCCTGTTTCAGCCTGTAAGCTATGAGGTCATGTATTGAGATAAGTTTCAATCCGTATTCATCTGCAAATTGTCGCAGTTCAGGCAGACGGGCCATTGTTCCGTCGTCGCTCATGACTTCCATAAGTGCGGCTGCAGGATAAAGACCGGCAAGGCGGGCCAAGTCAATAGCGGCTTCCGTATGACCGGCGCGGCGCAACACACCTTTTTCTTGTGCATACAGAGGGTTGATGTGCCCGGGACGTCCGAATGTTGCCGGTGTGGAAGCCGGGTCTGCCAAGGCGCGGATGGTAGCCGCACGGTCGGCGGCCGACACTCCTGTAGTACAGCCTTCCAGCTTATCTATGGTGACGGTAAATGGCGTGCCCAGTACAGATGTGTTGTCCGATACCTGATGTGGCAGGTCAAGCTCCTTGCAGCGGGAGATTGTAATCGGGGCGCAAAGCACGCCGCGGGCATATTTCAGCATGAAGTTCACCTTCTCCGGGGTTATGAGTTCGGCTGCGGTAATCAAGTCGCCTTCATTCTCACGGTCTTCATCATCCACTACGATGACAAAGTTGCCTGCCTTGAAATCATCAATGGCCTCTTCTATTGTATTCAGTATTACGTCCTCCATAACATAATATAATTTTTATCACATCACTCTTATTGTTTTTTCTCCTGCATTTTCTCTATGATTTCAGCCGCAACACCATTTGTCCTTATTATTGTCTCCATGTCCTTGTGAAGACGCAGGCGGAATATCCATATCCTGATGTAAAAGAATAACCCGACAGGGAGCAAAATGCCGCACAGTACATTAAGCCAATATCTTCTGAACGGCTGCAGATGTGCTGATGCAGAAATTACCGGATATTTGTTCAGGGCCGAAAGAAGCTGGTAAGACTTAGTGTTTGACATTTCGTCAACCAGAGCTTCGAGATGTTCATTTATATCTATTATGTCATTGTCCTGCCCTTTCCCCATCCAAAGTAGGAAATAATTTGGTGCCTTTTTCAGCTTATGCTTATCCATATAGGCATGACATTCTGCCGACAAGGCCTGCAGGTCGGAAGGGATGCGTGTATAATCCGGATCATGGATGATGACTTCTTTGCGTAACAAGTGGCGTACTGCACGTATGCCTATTACTTTTTTCAGCCAACTGATGTAGGCATCTGCGTTAAGTACCACTGAGTCATTATTTGATTTGTAGGTAAGGAATGCGCCCAGTGGAGCCAGTATGGCAGTACTTGTCCACATACCCATCCATACGACCCATTTGCCATCACGCGCCATCTTGAATCCTGTATTGTTTATGATATAATATATGATGAATATCACAATCGATACCACTACCGGCATTCCCAGTCCTCCTTTGCGGATAATGCCTCCCAGTGGAGCACCTATGAAGAAAAAGATGAGGCAAGCCAGTGAAAGTGTCAGTTTCTCATGCCAGGCTGTCATGTGGCGGCGCATGCTGTTAGCGGTTTGAGTAATGCTGAAACCCTTGAAGCTCCAATCGCTGCTTGCACTCTCCGAGCGTTTGAGTGCAGCAGAGACAAACTTCTGTTTCTCTGCCAATGTGGAAGCATTGAAGAGACTGTCCACGGCATAGCTTGTTACGACGGCATTTTCAATCTTTGAGGTATCTGCCTTTGACAGGTTGGCCACAATCTTGTATGTGCCATTCATTGCTTCCTTGTAATATTCCCGCCCTATACTGTCGTTGCGCATCTTCATCGAATCTATGTCAGCCTGCAGTGTCTTCATGTTCTTGCTGCTCGACTGGCTGCTCATTATACCTTCGTCGGCCATGTTGAAGTCAGAATCAAATTCTATTATGGCATGTTTCTCTTCGAATACTTCCCGCCGGTACGGTATATTCTTTTGGTTCATGTTCTGCTCTTTCAGGTTTTCAAACAGTTCTCCGTTAAAAAGATGCAGGTACAGGTGTTGCTTGTCAGCCGTCATCTCCAGGCGTCCGGAATCGGACTTTATGATTTGGGCATTTTCAAATCCTTTCTCAAAGTTATATATCAGCACATCATACAGCATGCCTGTTTTGCGGTTCTTGTGTTTCACGTACAGGTTGTACCCATCTATTTCATCGTAGAATACCCCTTCCGGAATGTCCAGTTCCGGTGATTTCTGCCTCATCGATATGAGCAGCGTCCACAACTTGGACTGGGCTTTCGGGCCAATGACATTCTGGAAGAAAAAAGACACACAGCAGATGAAAGAGATGAAAATAATGAGAGGGCGCATTATTTTCAACAAAGATATACCTGCGGCTTTCATGGCAAGCAGCTCGAAGCGTTCGCCGAAATTGCCGAAAGTGATAAGGGCAGCCAGCAGGACGGCCAAAGGCAGCGAAATCGGCACCAGAGTCAGTGCCGAATAGAAAAAAAACTGCGCAAGAATAGTCATCTCCAACCCTTTACCCACCATTTCATCTACGTACCGCCACAAGAACTGCATCATGAAGATGAAAAGGCAAATGAAAAAGGTGCCTGTAAAAAGCAGGCAGAAACTCTTCAAGATGAATATATCTAATTTTTTTATGCGCAACATCCTAATGCAGAATAGAAAAGGAATACAAAAGTAGTACAAAAACAAAAGCAGGGAAAATTTTTACTGAAAAGTTAACTAAAAACCATGCGTCCTGCGCAGCGTATCAATTTGTGTCTCCCATAATCCGCGTGTGTCATCTTCTTCATCTTCATAGGTAAAGTCGGTTATTTCAAGTACGAAATCGTTTGTCAGCTCACTGTTTGTCATTTTCAGTTCGAAATATTCACGTTCATGTCCGGAATCATCAACCCAGCGGAAGCGTATGTATGAATACATGCGTATCCCTATTATTTCCGCTGTGCGCTTTTCTGTTTTTCCCCAACAGAATACTACGGTCTTTTTGTCTGCCAGCACCTTGTCGGCAAACCATATTTCCAGTCCGGCAGGCGTGCTTATGGCATTCCAAAGAATATTTTTAGATGTTGCTTTTAAAAGATATTCCAAGTGTATCTTTTTCCGCTTCATAATAGACGAGGATTGCATCTGGCTATGGATTATCTTAAGTTGCACTTGTTGCGCCGCCAAGATAAAGACTTTTTCCTACTGCGGAAAGAATTTCATATTTTTTATATACCTGCTATATTGACTCAAGCCTTTCCCTTATGCAGAAGTCGCACAGATTAAGAACAGGTACGAGGCGTGTTGGAAATACGTTTGCCGCAGGTCTTCATTGTGTGTTGCACAAACATACGTTATAACCTGCGGCTTTATTCCGGAACAGTAGAAATACGGTAGAGAATGTACGTTATGGAATTATTTCAGCACCCAGATAACTTGGTCACTGACAATAATGTCGTCTGTATAGGAACGAGCCTCAATCCTGTTTTCACCAGCCTGAAGGGTTACTCCTTTCCATTCAAAAGTGGCATACCGGTCTGCCTCCTGCTTCCCTAAACTTTTGCCATTCAAAAAGAGTTCCACATACGGCCGGTTTGAGAACACCCGGATATCGGTCACAGACTGTGAGCGTTCCCTGTGACGGCGTTCCGCGATATATACAAAAGCGTCTTCCTTATTCCAGTTTGCCTTATAGAAATAGAATGCATCTTTCTTGGTTTTGCGGTCGAATGTCACAAGCCCTTTGTCGTTGATACCCGGGCGGTCACCTTCTGTCCGGAAAGCCGAACCGAAGTCGAACATGTTCCAGATGAAAGAGCCCCAGACAAAAGGCCGTTCGGCCAATGCCTTCCAATTTTGAATATGGTAATATGTCTGGTAATTCTCCGGATGCCACCAGCCGGATGCATTGCCCTGCTTTACGGAGTCTTGCTGGTGATAGATGCTGGCTCCGGCGCCATATTCGCTGACGGCAATTTTGTATTCAGGATATGTGCGATGGCAGGCATCGAGCCAATTGCCCATTTCGGACGCATCTCCTCCATACCAGCCGAAATACTTGTTCCATGCGATCACGTCGGTCACACGGTTGATCGGGTTCTTATCCGAAAGAAAGCTGGCCGAGGTGGTCAGCCGGGTCGGGTCCTCCCGGTGTGCCAGTTCGTTCAGTTCGGCTATATATTCTGTCGGATTGTCTCCCTCGGTTTTCAATTCATTGAACAGGCCCCAAAAACAAATCGAAGGATGGTTATAATGCTGGCGGATTAACTCCCGTAGCTGATCTTTTCCGTTTTCACGAAAATCAGGCAGGTTATTGTAGCCCTGATCCTGATAACCACCCGGCCCTACCAGTGGAATTTCCGTCCAGACAACGATACCGTAGCGGTCCATCAGGTCGTAGAAATAAGAATCATGCGGGTAGTGGGAAAGGCGAACCGCATTTGCTCCCATCTCCGCCAGGATTGCCGCGTCTTCTTCATGGTGTTCCTTAAAGAGCGCATTTCCCCGCTCCGCACGGTCCTGATGCCGGCAGACTCCCTGCAACTTCAGGTGCTCGCCGTTCAAAAAGAATCCTTTTTCGGCATCTACATGGAAGAAGCGAAGCCCCAGAGGCTGTATCATCCGGTCCACCTCATGCCCGTCGGCTTTGAGTATCACTTCTGTACGGTACATGAAAGGGTCTTTGCGTCCGTTCCATAAATGCGGGTTGCGTATTGTCAGGTCTATGCCTACAGTAGCCTGGTACTGCGGGTCGACCGTCACATTCTGTGCCTCCTGTTCTTCTACTATGCGGTCTCCGTCCCAAATCCTGACTCCGACACTGACGGTTTGTGCCTGTTTGTCCCCATTTGAGACAAGCACTTTTGCATGGACATCTGCATGTTTTTCCGTCACATTGTTCTGAATAAGATATACGCCGGAAGAATCATAGTCTGTCAACGAGATGTTGACAGGCTCGGTGATAACCAAATGCACATCCCGATAAATACCCCCATACATATTGAAGTCGCCTGTCAACGGCATCACATCCAAATGCAAAGCGTTGCTTACTTTCACAAGAAGCCGGTTGTCGGCACCATATTTCACCTTGTCGGTTATTTCGAAGACGAAGGCGCCATAACCTCCACGATGTTCGCCTACATATACGTCATTGATAAAGAGGTTTGTTACGGTATTTACCCCCTCAAACCGCAGGAAAAGTCGTTTGCCTTCCCATTCCGGCCGGACATAGAGCGTTTTTGTATAGTTTCCCATACCCCGATAATAATCGTGTTTGCCGGAAAGTGCGTCACCGCTGTTCCATGTGTGCGGAAGATCAACCCGATGTTCGCTATTTAACTGTACCTGATAAGAAAAACGGAACATCCAGTTGTCATTCAAAAGGATTTCTTTGCGTTCGGCATAGAGGGTGGTACAAACCCAAAGGAATACGCATGTGAAAATTGCACGTCTCATACTTTTGTTCATATATTTATTAATGTGATTCCGCCAGGCTTCCGGTTTCCGTACAGATGGCGACCGGTTGCAGTATCGTACAGCTTCGATGTTTCAGAATTACAAAAATATGTAAATAATAATCACAATGCTTGCCGGGAGTAAAACATGGGGGGATTTTTGTATTATTTAAGAGACGGCGACTCCCTGCTATTTCCTCTGCTCGTTTTCTCTCCACTTCTTTGGTGACATGCCCAAGTGTTTCTTCACATAGCGGCCAAAGAAAGAAAGGTTGGGAAAATCAAGCTCGTTGCATACTTCCTTGATACTCTTGTCGTGCCTCCTAAGCAGTATCTGGATGTCTTTTACCACATATTGGTTGATTAGGGCAGAGGCGGTGTAATTGCTGATTTCCCTGCAGATGGATGATAAGTACTTGGGCGTGATGCAAAGCTTGTCGGCATAATAACCAACACTGCGGGGTTTCGGAGAGATGCTGGTGAGCAGATCCATAAAGTCGCTGAACACCCGTTCGGCAGCCGAGTATAGCTGCGGTTTCAATTCATGCGAACGGTCCAGGATATTGCGGAACTCATAAAGGAAAGCCTGCAACAGTGCGTCAATCAGCTCCTTCCGGTAGGGATGGGGAGGGCATGTCATCTTGGCGCGTATCAGGTCGTAGTAGCGGCAGAACAAATCTACCTCGTTGGGGTCAAGCGTCAATACAGGAGATTTCTCTAGAAATTTGATGCTGTCCCATGTATCCTTACTTCCGGCAAGGTTAAGTTGTCTGAGATATTCTTTCGCCAGTAGGATGCACCGGTACTCGGTATCCAGACTTATACTGCTTTTCTCGAGAACAAGATTGGGGTGGCAAATCAGCAGGTCGCAGGCTTTGAAATGAAACTGCTTTCCGTTGATATAAAGCGATCCTTGCCCGCGCAGGCAAAGCAGACCGACCATCACATCGAGCCTGACAGCTTCGTGTATGGCAGCGTTATTGATGCTTTCTACAATGGCTATGCATCCGTCGCCGTAGATGACCATATCATCTTTGTTTCCGGCAGATTTCACATATTCTTCTGTTGTATATTCCATGAGGTTTTGTGTTTTATTACGCTGCAAAATAAGCAAGTTCTTTACAGAATAAGGTGGTGTAATAGGACATATTTGTGGCTTAAATTTCTTATTTTAGAGGGGAATATGTGGAATAGAACATCATATTGGGAATATAGATAAGTGCTTTTTGCCGGAAATGCCATTCTTTTGTAAAATAATCAAATAACAAATGATATATAGGCTATGACTATGAGAATGATTTACCGGACACTGCCTGTGGTGCTTTATCTACTTTTGGCTGCTTGCCGGGGAAGTGATAAAGATACAAGCCCGGGCAAAGCCCCTGTGAGAGTGAAGACAATGGAAGTGCGTCCAACATCTGTAAATAAAACGGGACATTATTCCGGAACCGTGGAAGAGAAAAACAGGACACCGCTCAGTTTCTCAAACGTAGGAACCATCCGTAGCATGGATGTCAGGCTGGGTGACCGGGTAGCAAAAGGACAGCTCATCGGCACACTCGACAATACTTCGGCACAAAACAGCTACGCAGCAGCACAGGCTTCTTTGAAGCAGGCAGAAGATTCTTACCTGCGAATGAAGGAGCTGCATGACAAAGGCAGCCTGCCTGATATCAAATGGGTAGAGACGCAAAGCATCGTACAGCAGGCACGCGCAGCCGAAGCCCTGGCACGCAAAGCATTGGATGATTGCCGTCTCACCGCGCCATTTGCCGGTATCATCGCCGGCAAGACAGGAGAGGTGGGACAGAATGTGATGCCGGGCATGGCAGTGGCACAGCTCGTATCGGGCACAGGACAACAAGTGAAGATTGCCGTGCCCGAAACGGAAATAGGTAGTATCACCGGGGGACAGAAGGCCACTGTGACGGTCTCCGCATTGGGTGGGAAATGTTATGAAGCCACAGTGACCGAACGTGGAGTGACAGCCAACTCCCTATCGCGCTCATACGAGGTGAAACTCAGGGTAGACAATGCTGATGCCGACCTCCTGCCCGGCATGGTAACAGAAGTGCAGTTGCATTCTCCCCAGGCGAAGACTGCTATTGTGTTACCTGTGGGTATCGTCCAGTTGGATGAGAAGAATCGTCACTTCGTATGGACAGACAATAATGGGAAAGCAGAGATGCGCTTTATTGCTTGCGGTGACTTTGCCGGTGATGGTGTGATAGTGACGCAGGGACTGGACGTAGGTGAGCGTGTCATCATCGAAGGACAACAGAAAGTGTGCAACGGAACAATAATTACCACACAAGAGGACGGGCTATGAATACACTACCAAAGAAACGTAATTACGTGGAGTGGGCTATGCACTATCGGGGCATAGTGATTCTGCTGACGGCCTGCCTCGTGGCATTTGGCATCTACTCGCTGCCGCAGATGCGCAAGAACGAATTTCCCGACTTTACCATACGGCAGGGCATGGTAGTGGCCGTGGCACCGGGACTTACTTCGCAGGAGGTGGCTGAACAAGTGGCCAAACCGCTGGAAGAATACATCTTTACTTATAAGGAAGTGAAGAAGTGGAAAACTTTCTCCAAAAGCCGTGATGGAATAGTTTACATACAGGTGGAGCTGAATGACGAGTTGACGGACAAAGACGTTTTCTGGAGTAAATTCAAGCACGGCGTGTCGCAGTTCAAAAGCAAACTTCCTTCAAACGTACTTGCCTTGGTGGTGCAGGATGACTTCGGCGACACTTCGGCACTGCTCATTACACTTGAAAGTGAAGAGAAGACTTACCGCGAACTGAATGACTATATGGATCTTCTTCAAGAGCGCTTGCGCAACATATCCTCGGTAGGACGCATGTCGGTGAGCGGAATGCAGAAAGAGCAGATTTCCGTTTACTTGGACCAAGACCGACTCGCCTTATATGGTATCGGAGAGCATACCTTGGCCCTGACGCTGATACAGAAAGGATTCACTACCAGCGGTGGGCGGATAAAAAACGAACGCTACACACAACCTGTTTACGTAAGTCCTTCGCTCAACACCGTACGCGACGTACAGCAACAGATTGTCTATACTGACCCTCAGGGCAATGTGATACGCCTTAAGGACGTGGCCCGTGTGGTGTGTGAGTATCCCGAACCTGACAGCTATATCACCAATAACGGCAAAAAATGCCTTCTGCTGTCGGTCGAGATGAAGAAAGGGCAAAACATTGTGGCTATGGGCAATGAGATAGATTCTGTACTTGACACTTTCGAGCAGGAATTACCCGAAGAGGTCAGCATATTCCGCATTACCGACCAAAGCCAGGTGGTAGGCGACAGCGTGTACAACTTCCTCAAGGAACTGCTCATTGCCATTGTAGCAGTGGTCATTGTAGTAATGCTGCTGCTGCCCATGCGTGTGGCGCTGGTTGCCGCCAGTACCATACCAATCACTATATTCATATCTCTTGGTCTGCTTTTTGCTTTCGGAGTGGAATTGAACACGGTAACGCTGGCCGCTCTTATCGTAACTCTGGGCATGATTGTTGACAATAGCATCGTAATCATTGACAGCTACCTGGAGAAGATTGGAGAGGGCATGTCACGTTGGCACGCCTCTATCTGGAGTACCACACATTTCTTCAAGTCAATCTTTTCAGCCACGTTAGCTATCAGTATTACGTTCTTCCCGTTCCTCATCACCACAACGGGCGTGATTAACGACTTTCTGCGCAACTTCCCTTGGGCCACCACGCTGATTCTGGCAGTTTCGTTACTTGTAGCTACCATGCTGGTACCATTCATGCAGTTCTGGTTCATACGCAAGCCCATAGCATCGGGCACTGGGAAAAAGTCATTCTCTTTCCTCGACCTGTTGCAGGCATGCTATAACCGGCTCATCGCTTTCTGCTTCCGCTGGCCTAAATCTACGTTGGCCGCAGGTGTGCTTTCTATACTTGTTGGAGCCTCCATACTTGGCAACCTGCCTATGCAGATGATGCCTGTGGCCGACCGTAATCAGTTTGCTGTGGAAATCTACTTGCCTATGGGAACATCGCTGAAGCAGACCGCGCATGTGGCCGACAGCCTGGAACAGATTCTCATGGCCGACCCGCGTGTGGTGAGCGTAGCCTCTTTCAAAGGATGTTCCTCACCGCGTTTTCAGACAGCCTACGCACCGCAGATAGCAGGTACGGAATATGCACAGTTTATCGTCAACACCACGGGTGCAGAAGAGACGGTACAACTGCTCGACGAATATACTCCCCGCTACTGTGAGGCATTTCCCGCAGCTTTGGTGCGTTTCAAGCAATTGAGTTACAACGAGGCTGTCTACCCTGTGGAGTTCCGCCTTAGTGGTAACAATTTGGACACCCTGCGCTGTGATGCAGAGAAGGTGCTAACCCTGATGCGTTCCATGCCCGAACTCATCCTCGCACAGACTGACTTCAATGACCCCGTGTCGGCGGTAGGTATCCGACTGAAGGAAGATGAAGCTTCGCGGCTGGGCGTGACCAATACTATGGTTGAAACCACGTTGGCCATGCGTTACGGTACAGGGTTATCGGTAGCTACGATGTGGGAAGGTGACTACAGCCGCGACGTGGTGCTCAAGGGCAAACATGCCGACGAGGCACTCCCCACCGATCTGACTGACGAGTTGATACCCGTAATGGGTGGTATGGCTAATGTGCCCTTGCGTCAAGTGGCTGATATCGTCCCCCGGTGGGAACTTGGACAAATTGTGCGCCGCAACGGTGTTTATACCGCTACCATCATGGCCGACCTCCGGCGCGATGTCAACGGTATGGAGATTATGAGCCGCATTGAAGAACTACTGCCCACGCTTGGGCTTTCGCCCAACACTACGGTTACGCCGGGAGGTGACGAAGAGAAAACAGACGAAATCCTGCCCCAAGTCATAGGAGGGCTTGTCATTGCCGCAGTTATCATCTTCTTCGTACTGCTGGCACATTTCCGTAAGGT
This sequence comes from uncultured Bacteroides sp., assembly GCA_964651035.1. GTDB lineage: Bacteria > Bacteroidota > Bacteroidia > Bacteroidales > Bacteroidaceae > Bacteroides. Next base: position 117,084 of record CAZYVE010000001.1, on the reverse strand, counting down.
CAGCCTCACACTGCTCATCTTCGTTTCAATGTTCCTCTGTGTGTTTGGTACGGCAGCTGGTATCCTTATCCAAGGCGTAGACTTCAGTGTGACGTGCTTTTTGGGGGTTGTGGCTCTGATGGGTATTATCGTACGTAACGGCATCATCATGTTTGATTATGCCGAGGAACTGCGCACTATCGCCCATATGAATACATCCGATGCCATCCTTCACTCTGCCGAAAGACGGATGCGTCCTATCTTCCTCACTTCGGCAGCCGCTTCGATGGGGGTTATCCCCATGATACTTGGAGGGTCGGGACTGTGGATGCCCATGGGTACCGTAATCTGCTATGGTACGCTCATCACCATGGTCTTTCTGCTCACCGTGCTGCCCTGCGCCTACCTGCTTCTGTTCAAAGGAAGTACCAAACGTAGGCAAAAGGCTGAAGCTATTGAGCAACAATAAGAATAGATATGAATAACAAATCACTGTCGGGCTTGTCCTGAAACCTAAATATTGGTACCGGAACATCAATACCCATGTAAAAGGTGGCAGCCCGTCAGTAATTACAAAATACGCATACTTTATTATGAGATTAAAAGTAATACAAAAAATCTGTTATAGCCTGCCTGCTTTCTGTTTTTCCATCTTCCCCCTGTCTGCCCAACAGGTTTACACCCTGGACGAGTGTATCAATAAGGCTTTACAAAACAATGTACGCATGAAAAATGCCGAAAATGACCTGACCGCCTCCGAGCACCAACGTAAGTCGGCTTTCACCCGTTACTTTCCCAGCATAAGTGCTACCGGTTTTGGATTCTTGGCCGATGAACATCTTATGAAGATAGATATACTCGAAGGTATGTCTATGTCCATGATGAAAAACGGTGTGGCAGGCAGTGTCGCAGCTTCTATGCCTATATTCACAGGCGGACAGATAGTAAACAGTAATCGTTTGGCTGTTGTCAACGTGGAGAAATATCGCCAACTGCGCAAACAGAGTGAGAACGAGGTTTGTCTCACTACTGAACAATATTTCTGGCAAGTGGTTATGCTGAAAGAGAAACTGAAAACATTGGATGCTATAGAAACCCAGCTGCAACACTTGCTAAAAGACGTGAAGGCGGCCGTCGAGGCTGGTGTGACAAACCGCAATGACTTGTTGCAAGTACAACTGCGGCAGAACGAAATCCAAAGTTCACGCCTGACTGTGGAGAATGCCTTGGCTCTGTCGCGCAGGTTGCTGGCGCAGTACATCGGTATGGATACAGATAGCATAGATGTACATCCGGCAGTAGATGATTCATTGCCACCATCACCTGCCGTACTCTACGTCGATCCTGGCACATCACTTGCCCTTACGCCAGAGTACAACCTGCTGCAATCGCAATTGAAAGCTACACGCCTGCAACACAAAATCAGTATCGGCAAGCAACTGCCTACCGTAGCCATAGGCGGAGGATATGTTTATGATAACCTGCTGGGCCGTGACCAGAACTTTTGGGCGGGCTTCGCCACAGTCAGCATTCCGCTTACGGGTTGGTGGGGTGGTAGCCATGACATCAAACAGCAACGTCTGGCCGTACGCAATGCAGAGAACAATCTCAACGACCAAAGCGACCGTCTTGTCATACGCATGCAAAGCGCGTGGGACGAGCTTAACAATGCATACCGGCAGGTCGGTATTGCCCTGCTTTCCATCGAACAGAGTACCGAGAACCTCCGTCTCAATACCGACTATTATGCAGCCGGTACTTGCTCGATGAACGACCTGCTCGACGCGCAGACACTCTATCGGCAAAGCCGCGACAAGTATGTGGAGGCCTGGGCGCAGTATGAAGTGAAGAAGCGAGAGTACCTGCAGGCTACCGGGCGATGAACGGTCTGTCGGAATATGCCGGCTTCATGTTACGTGAAATGGCTCAGAGTGATAAAACTTGCATCAAGAGCATAAATAAACGAAATATTGTAATATAAATGATGCGGCATATATGGTGTTTTATCATCTTTGTATAATAAACGCTTTATGAATGAGCTCTTTTATACGGCTCTCGGATGGTTGGCACGTGAGAACAAAGTAGATTTCGGACATGACGGCAGCGACGGGCATGATACTGTCAACCTGATGGTAAGTATATATTATTGATACATGGATATATCGTTGGAAATAGGGCTGCTGACAAGTTCGTTGCTCGTATTTGGCAGCATACTTATCAGCAAGACAGGATATCGGTTTGGTATCCCTACGTTGCTGATGTTCCCGCTGTATTATTAAGGAAATTTTCACCTGTACTATGAAATATATAACCAATATCCTGTCCTTATGCCTTCTGCTCTTTACCGCTGTCCGTTGTATGGCGGCGGAATACGGGCGTCCCAAGGTAGCTGTAGTGTTAAGCGGCGGTGGAGCCAAAGGCACAGCCCATATCGGGGCGTTGCGCGTTATAGAGGAGGAAGGCATCCCCGTTGATTATATAGTGGGAACGAGTATGGGGTCCATAATAGGAGGGTTGTATGCCATCGGTTATACACCGGACCAGATGGACAGTCTCGTAATGGCGCAGGACTGGACATGGCTTTTGTCCGACAGGCAGAAACGGGCCAGCCAGACCGTAACCCAGCAGGAAGCTGAAGAAAGGTACATATTATCCATACCCTTTAAGGGAGAGCCGCGCAGGCAGCAAATGCCGGAAGCACTGGTGACAGGCATCAACATCAACAATCTGCTCAACGGGCTTACCATCGGCTATCATGATTCTTTGTCGTTCAACAAGTTACCCATCCCGTTTGCCTGCGTAGCCACAAATATTGTTGATGGCAGTGAAGTCGTGATAAACCAGGGCGTCCTGTCTGAAGCCATGAGAGCCAGCATGTCGATACCTGCGGTGTTCTCCCCCGTGCGTAAGAACGGGATGGTTCTGGTAGATGGGGGGCTGGTGAATAACTTTCCGGTGGACATTGCGCGAAACATGGGAGCAGACATAGTCATAGGAGTGGATGTGCAGTCCGGACTGCAATCGGAAGACAGGCTGGGCGGGTTGTCACAGATTCTGACCCAGATTGTGGATATTGCCTGTCAAAACAAATATGAGGAAAACCGTGCCCTGACAGATGTGTATATCCGGGTCAACATAAAGGGATATTCATCTGCCAGTTTCAATCTGGCGAGCATAGACACGCTGGTGCGCAGAGGGTATGAGGCTGCGGACGAATGCCGGGAATCGTTGCGCAGGGTAAAGGAACGCTTGCTGTCGGCAGGCAATACGGCTGACAGTATCCATACCCCCCCCTTCGAAATACGTAAGGAGGTATTTGTAAACGAAATACACTTTGAGGGAATTGAGTTGAAAGACCGCAAGTGGATTATACGTCGCTGCCACCTGCAGGAGCACAGTATGATATCTACGGAGCAGATAGAATATGCCATCAGCCTGTTGTGCTCAGAGATGAACTACTCCGGTGCCGGATACCGTCTGCACGAAGAGGGAGATGGCAGTTACAACCTGGTATTTCTTCTGGGCGAGAAAAATTCTGCCATGCTGAATCTGGGCGTACGCTTCGATACGGAGGAAGTGGTGTCACTGCTGGTCAACGGCCGGTTCAACATGTCCACACATTTACCTTCCACCTTCTCTGTAACCGCACGTCTGGGCAAGCAATATATGGCCAAACTGTCGTATATCCTGCATACCTCGCTGATGCGTGATGTCAAGTTCGGCTATACTTACCGTTACCATGATGTGAACATATACGAAGGGGGCGACAGGATCAGCAATGTCACATACAATTACCACAATGTGGAAGCCTCGTATTCCAGCGTATGGCTCCGGAATTTCCGCTATGAGACAGGAATATCCTTTGAATATTTTCATGGGATGGATTTGCTGTATCGGAATGTTTCGGACGGCACATCAAGATATGATGCGGCCGAGACTTTGCTAAGCTATTTCCTGAGGTTGGATTATAATCAGCAGGACCGCTCCATATTTCCTACGCGCGGAATCAGACTGTCTGCTTCGGCTGCATTGTACACGGACAATTTCGTGGGTTATAACCACGACAAGCCGTTTTATGCCATAGCGGGACGCTTCTCTGCAGCCGTACCGTTGAGCAGCAGATGGACGCTGCTGCCCACGGCGGGGACACGGGTACTGAAAGGGAATGATGTGCCATATATGTACCAAAATGTCATAGGCGGGGAGTATGACTCCCGGTATTTACCCCAGCAGATGGCCTTCACCGGTGTGGGACGCATGGAGGTTATGGACAAATCTTTGATGATGGGAGGGCTGAAACTTCGTTACTGTCTGAGGACCAAGCATTATATTTTCATCAGCGGAGACATCGGTTCCACTTCTTCTGAATATTACAGACTGTTCAACGGTAAATTCATTTACGGCATGGGCGTGGCTTATGGCTTCGACAGCCGCTTCGGCCCATTGACTGCCTCACTTAGTTATTCCAACCAGACAAAGGAAGGATACTGTTTCGTCAACCTCGGCTATCATTTCTGAAATGCCGGATAACGCGAGTCCGATATAAGTCAGAATAGAACAGCTCGTCTGTTGTGGATGAAATCCTGGTAAATGACAGGCTTCTTTTTCTGTTCGTTTACAAAACCTATTATATCTATTTCTGCGTCTGCACCGTTGGTGTCCTGCTTTGTCCGGACACCAATGGTGTGTATGTGGTCTTATGGTTTTATAAACATACATCCCGGATTACGGTCAGCAGTTCTATCCTCAGAGAATATCGTGGCAATCACTTAAACGTTTCCCCATGACATGTACGGCACGTGCGGGAAGTGTGTACGCGGCGTGTGTAATACATGTTTTGCGCAGATGCTATACATTACATGAAAAATAATTCTAAAATTACATGCAGTCGTTGCAGTAAGTCGTCATTATCTGCATTTAAAAGGCATGCAAGGAACATACAACATAATCAGGATGTTTTATAAAAACAAAGAGGCACACGTAACTTCTGTAAATCTAATGTTTTAATATTCAATTGGTGGATATAATGTACAAACGTTATCTGTTTTTTGTTTCTGTAACCTATTCCTACCCTATTCTCCGCCCTTTGCAGGCGGAGATTCTTCGTCGTGGCGGCGAGGTGGCATGGTATGTGGAAGAGGGATGCCCGGTGATGCTTCAGCCGGGAGAAAGACTGCTGGACAGTGTAAGGGATGTCATGGATTACCAGCCGTTGGCCGTGTTCGCACCCGGCAATTACATTTATGACTTCTTCCCAGGTGTTAAGGTGTGCCTCTTCCACGGCTACCCGATAAATAAGCGCGGGGATGAGAAGGATGACCACTTTGCGGTACGCGGATGGTTTGACATGTACTGTACCCAGGGACGAAGTAGCACGTTGCCTTTCAAACAACTGGAAGAGAAGTACGGTTTCTTCAAGGTATATGAAACCGGATGGTGCAAAGCAGACTTGTATGCCGCTCAAGTGCCCGTCAAACGCCAACCGCATAAACGGCCGGTGGTGTTCTATTCATCCACTTTTACGCATAGTGTTACATCCGCTCCATTGCTGTACGATACAGTGGCCCGTCTTGCCCGGAAAGGTGAATGGGATTGGATTATTTCCTTCCATCCTAAATTCGACAACGAAGAAGTACGCACCCGCTACAAAGCTCTGGCGGCAGAGTGTCCCAACGTCGTTTTCCACGAGAGCGGTCTGGTTGATGCCTCACTGCTGGCACGTGCCGATGTGATGCTGTGCGACGCTTCGTCGGTAATACTGGAGTTTATGATGCTGGACAAACCGGTGGTGACCTTCCGTAACACAATGCCCGGGCCTCATTTGCTCGATGTCACCAATCCTGATGACGTGGAACCGGCCATTCGACATGCCCTTACCCGTCCTGCCGGGCTGATGAACCGGGTACGCTCTTACGTCAGGAAACACGAAGGCCATCTGGACGGATACTGTTGCGCACGCGTGCTCGATGCGGTAGATGACTATACCAACCGCTACATGGGACGCATACCGGCCAAACCCTGGAATATTATCCGTAAGGTGAAGTTGCGCCTGAAGACAGGCTATCCGCTAATCAGTTTGCCGAGAAACCGGGTGGCAAGTTTCTTGTGAATCATTATTCTCATCGTTGACACGTAATTTGCCAAGCTGCCTGTAATGAAAGAAACCCCAACCGTGAGTGTAGTTCTTCCCAACTACAACCATGCAGCATTTCTGGAAGAACGGATAAAAAGCATCCTGCAGCAGACATACTGGGATTTTGAACTGATTCTGCTGGATGACTGCTCTACGGACAACAGCCGTGAAATCCTGCAACATTATGAGTCGCATCCCCGTGTATCCGCATTGCTGCTAAATGAGTGGAATACGGGAAACACATTCCTGCAATGGGACAAGGGCATCAGACGGGCGCGCGGCAAATATATCTGGATTGCAGAAAGCGATGATGTTGCCGACCCTCGTTTCCTGGAATTTACCGTCACCGCCATGGAAGCCTGCCCGTCTGCTTCGATGTGTCTCACAGGCTCATTGTTGATTGACAAACACAGCCGTGTATTGAACCGCCCTTCGCGCGACCGCTGGAAAGAGACAGGTGATGTGAGAGATTTTGACGGAACTGAATATGTGTGCCATAACCTGCTATACCGTAACTATGTCTACAATGCCAGCATGGTCGTATTCCGCCGTGAAGTCTACAATGGTTTGGACAAATCATTCCAACACTTGCGTTGTGCCGGCGACTGGCAGTTCTGGGCAGAAGTGGCACTGGCAGGCCGTGTATTGGAGGTGCGGCTGAAATTGAACCTCTTCAGGCAGCATGCCGATAAGGTAAGCAGCCGGGCACGGGCTACGGGTGAAGGTGTCTCCGACATGATTGAAGTGATGGCTTATGTGCTGTCGCATGTGCATGTGTCGCCATACAGGCAACGGCTTGTACGGGGCGAGTGTTACCGCAAGATAAAGCATTCCAAGGCCTCCAATGAAATCAAAAAACAGTTGTATGCAAAGGGGAATAAGGTGTTGGGAACGAATGTATGGGTTTATTGTTTTGCACGGACAAACAGAATATTGGCATTGTTCATACCGGGGCTGGTTACGCATCGAAGGGATAAGCTGAAATAAATATTGTTGCAATTTAGAAAAGAAACAGCATGTTTTCCGTTATTATTTGTTCCATATATCCGGAACGTCTGGTTCAGGTGAGCCGGAATATCCGGGAAACCATAGGAGTGAAATGTGAAATTATAGGTATGGACAACCGGGGAAGGAACTGGCCGATAGCCAAAGTGTATAATGAGGGTGCCAGACGGGCACGCTATCCTTACCTCTTCTTTGTGCATGAAGATGTGAAATTCCACTCCCGAGGTTGGGGAAAGGTGATTGCGGACAAATTGAACGAACCGGATTGCGGGGTGATAGGCTTTGCCGGGAGCAAGGTGAAACTCAAGACTTATACAGGATGGGGCTCGCTGGATGAATGGTCGTGTGTTTTTATGTACCAGGGAGGTGTGGGAAAGAGCTATTTGGGAGTTTCCCATGTTTATACATACGAGCCTTTCGCGGAGGTTGTGACTGTGGATGGATTGGGCATGTTTGTTTCGAAAAGCTTGTGGGAACAATACCCTTTTGATGAACGTATGTTGACGGGCTTCCATTGCTATGATTTGGATTTTTCGTTGCAGGTAGCTGCTACGCATGTGTATAAAAACTATGTATGTTGCTCTCCTAAGGTTCTGATAGAGCATTTTTCATCAGGAAGTTATAATGTCGCCTGGATAGAAGATACGATTCGTCTGCACCGGAAAAAGTGGCAGGCTTTTCTCCCGCTGAAGTCAAGCGATGTGGAAGTGAGCGAAGCTCGTTTGAGAAAGCTGGAAGAAAAATGGTTCCATAAATTTGTGCGCAAAGTTTTGAAAACCGACTCGGCTTACAGGAAGAGTATCCTTAAAGAATTCCTTTCCTGTCCGTTCTCCTGGAAACATCTGGGGCATAGTATAGGCTGTTTGTTTCATTACTGTTTTAAATGATAGATTGCTGCCAGACAAAAGATATGCCTAAAGTAAGCGTCATAGTTCCCAATTTCAATCATAAAGATTACCTTGAAAAGCGTATCGCTTCTATCTTGAAACAGGAGTATACAGATTTTGAGCTGATATTACTGGATGATTGTTCTACCGATGGAAGCCGCGAAATGCTTTTGTCTTACCGGAACAATCCGCATGTCACGTATGTCGAGTTGAACAGCCGGAATACAGGCAAACCGTTCATGCAGTGGGAAAAAGGTATTCAGCTGGCACAGGGTGATTATATATGGATAGCAGAGAGTGACGATTACGCAGAATCAGACTTCCTGTCTACCACGGTTGCCTTGCTGGACAATCATCCGGAAGCGCGCTTATGTCTTACCGGTTCTTATATTGTAGATGAACACGATAACTTGATACCCTCTGAGAAGTATGGACTTGACCTGTGGGATGCAGACGGTAAATGTTACTTTTTTGCTTCTTCCGATTATTTGGCTACACACATGCTTGCTGTAAATTCGGTGTATAATGCCAGTATGGTGTTGTTCAGAAGAGAAGGTTGCTTGACCGGGATTGTCCCGCGTTTCCGGGATATGCGTTATTGTGGCGACTGGCTGTTCTGGGTGGAACAAATACGCAAAGGCGGGGTCATTGAGGTACACCGTAAGTTGAATTATTTCAGGAAGCACAGTGAAAACACCACAGCCAAAGGTTCCAATGAAGGCAATTCGTTGGGCGAAATCGCTTTTATCCGCAACTTGATGCATAAACATTACATTGCAGACAGGACTTTGGTTTACGAAGACAGGATGCTGTTTTATAAGATAGTGCGCAATTTCTCGGTATCTTCTGTGAAAAGAAAAAAGGAGCTGCTCAAAACCATTGCGGAAGAGGGAAATTTTACTTACCTCGATTATAAATTGTCCAAATTGCGGTTATCCATGAAACAGAAAAAACTCCCGTTCTTCTCGCACTGCCGACGGGACAGATGTATAAGAAAGAGGTAGAAATACCGGTTGTGAAACTATTGAAAGAAATTGAGTTTGAAATATTTTCCCTATCTTTGCACGCAATTTTCCGGTTCATGTTTGGTTGATAACCACTGCCAGCCGTTTATCCATTGCTTATAATTTATGCTGAAACAGTTTTTTTCTCTTCTGGGTCGCTATATCAAGCCCTACCGCAAATATGTGACTTGGGCTGTCATGCTGAACTTCCTGTCACAGTGGCTCAATGTATTTTCGTTTATGGCTATAATTCCTATCCTGAATATCTTGTTCAAGATTGAAAACGAGGTCTACCAGTACCAGCCTATTGACTGGAGCCATCTTGATAAGGATGTACTCATAAACAACGCCTATTGGTGGATAAGCAGTTTCATTTCCGAGCATGGTGCTTTCCTGACGCTGGTTCTGATGGGATGTATACTCATATTCATGACGCTGCTCAAGACGGCTGGTTATTTCGCCTCTTCGGCAGTAATGGTGCCCCTGCGTACCGGCATAGTGCGCGACATTCGCATACAGGTGTACAACAAAGTGCTCGGCTTGCCGCTCAGTTTCTTTTCCGAGGAACGCAAGGGTGACATCATAGCCAGAATGAGTGCGGATGTCACGGCAGTGGAAAACTCACTGACAAGCTCAATAGACATGCTGCTGCGCAACCCCATAGCATTGGTGATTTATTTCTTCACACTCTTTACCATCAGCTGGCAGATGACACTTTTTGTCATTATCGTGCTGCCGTTTGCAGGCTGGGTGATGGGAACGGTAAGCCGCAAGCTGAAGCGCCAGTCGTCTACCGCACAAGCGCAATGGGGCGACATAATGTCGCAACTTGACGAAACGCTCGGAGGACTGCGCATCATCAAAGCCTTCATTGCCGAAGGAAAGATGGCCACACGATTTGCCAAAACAAACAACGACTACCGCAATGCCATGAATTCCATGGTCATACGGCAAAGTTCGGCACATCCCATGAGCGAGTTTCTGGGTACATGCGTCATAGTCATTGTCTTGTGGTTTGGCGGGGCACTGATACTGAACAGCACGTACTCGCCAATGGACGCTTCCACATTCATCTTCTACTTAGTCGTGCTTTACAGCATCATCAACCCGCTGAAAGAATTTTCCAAAGCATTCTACAACGTGCCGCTCGGTCTGGCCAGCATGGACCGCATAGACATGATACTGAGAGCGGAAAACCATATCAAAGATCCCGTCAATCCGCTTCCGCTGACAGGTTTTGAGCAACGGCTGGAGTTCCGCAACGTCAGCTTCAGCTATGTGGAAGGCCGTCCCGTGCTGAAGCATATCAACCTTGTTGTGCCCAAAGGCAAGACCATAGCACTGGTGGGGCAGTCTGGCTCGGGCAAGTCCACTATGGTTGACCTCGTGCCGCGCTACCATGACGTACAGGAAGGAGAATTGCTCATTGACGGCAAAAACGTGAGAAACGTTTCCATACACAGCCTGCGCTCCCTCATAGGCAACGTCAACCAGGAGGCCATCCTCTTTAACGACACCTTCTACAACAACATTACCTTCGGGGTGGAAAATGCCACGATGGAGCAGGTGATAGAAGCTGCAAAAATAGCCAATGCCCACGACTTCATAATGGAGACCGAACATGGTTATGATACTATGATAGGCGACCGTGGAGGACGGCTGTCCGGCGGGCAGCGCCAGCGTGTCAGCATAGCACGCGCCATACTGAAAAATCCTCCGATACTGATATTGGATGAAGCCACGTCGGCTCTCGACACAGAGAGCGAACGCCTTGTGCAGGAAGCGTTGGAACGCCTGATGAAGTCGCGCACTACCATAGCCATAGCTCACAGGCTGAGTACCATAAAAAATGCAGACGAGATTTGCGTCCTCTACGAAGGCGAAATAGTGGAACGCGGCACTCACGAGCAGCTAATCGCACAGAACGGCTATTACAAGAAACTGAACGACATGCAGAGCCTCTGATGCCACAGCCACGTAAAGACTGATTGCGTCCTCACTTCCTGCCGAAGTCTGCCGGAATCTCACCCCACTTATCCGTCTCCCACTTCAGCACCGGCGTGGTGCAGTCATTCTCCAGCAGCCATTTTTCGGCCCTCTCTATCAGTTGGAAAACCGTTTCTGTACGGGGTTCTCGCGGCAGTTTGGTCTTGCACTTTTTCAGGCGCACCCAGTTTATGGCGTTTGCGCTGTCGCTGTACACTGGCATTTCCCGGCCACGCTGTTTCATCAAAGCCAGGGCATGCACTATGGCGAGAAATTCACCTATATTGTTTGTGCCGTAAACAGGCCCGAAATGAAATATCTGCAGGCAGCCGGGCAGTAGCACGCCACGATATTCCATTTTTCCCGGATTGCCGCTACATGCGGCATCTACGGCTATGGCGTTTCCTGCTGCCACGTCGGGAGGGGGCATCTTCCCGTCAGGTCTATTGCGCGGTGCAGTCTTCCCTCCCCGTCCCATATACTCATAAGGAGATGATGCAAAGGCTTTCTCGGCTTCCTCGCGGGTGTCGAACGACTTGAACCTGGCTCCGGCATATCCCTTGGTCTGCAGTTGGCATTCAATCCAGTCGGTATATATGCCCGGAGTGCCACCTTCCCATACGACGTAGTATTTCCGCTTCTTCATAACGCTGCAAAGGTAAGCATTTTCAAATAAAACTTAATATGTTTCCCTCATCCCTCCTACATGTACGGCGCATGCGGGAAATGTGTACACGGCGTGCGTAATATATGTTTTGTACATATACCCGTTTGTGATACCATTTTTTACAGGCTATATCCATTTTCATACAATAAATTGCGTATATTTGCGGAAACGGCTCCTACAACATGCCTACAAGGCAACGGCGGGCTGGAAAGGTATGGCAAGAATATGACAAGACTCACAACTGTGGCATAGGGAAATCCGGACTATTTCTCCGGCAATCATATACAAACCGGTAAACAAAAACAAAATGAACACTTACAAAAAACTGTCTGTATTGGCATTTACTGCGGCAATCGTATTGAACTGTGGCTGTTCCGTTTCAGCACAAAACTCCTCAACCACCGGCATGGAAGAAACCGGAACGGGAAGGAAAGTATATAATAACCCGGTCATCAGGGAGTCTGTACCCGACCCGACGGCTATGCGCATCTCCGATGGCACCTATTATCTGTATGGCACGGAAAATATACGCAATATGCCGATATACAAGTCGGACGACATGGTAAACTGGACTTTTGTGGGCACGGCTTTCACAGATGAAACACGCCCCGTATTCCAACCGGAAGTAAGTACCAAGAGAGCCAGCCTGTGGGCTCCCGAAATACGCTTCATAAAAGGCAAGTACGTGTTGTTCTATTCATTGGCCCGCTGGGGAGAAGAATGGCTCAGCAGTGTGGGATATGCTCTTTCCGACAGCCCGGAAGGACCGTTTCTCCCCAAAGGTTATGTGCTTAACAGCCGGCAGGTGGATGTGCAGAATTCCATCGACCAGTTCATCTGGGAAGAGAATGGCAAATACTATATACTGTGGGGCAGCTTCCACGGCATCTATATAATGGAGCTGGACATCACGGATGATGTAACCATCACCCCGAAGATTGAAACTAAACAACAGTTGGCAGGAGATGCCTACGAAGGCATCAATCTATGGAAACGCGACGGCTTCTACTACTTGTTCGCATCGCGTGGCACTTGCTGTGAGGGGATAAGAAGTACTTATACCACAGTGGCAGGCCGTTCGGAGAGCTTATTCGGCCCTTACGTGGACAAGGATGGTAAGAAGATGCTGGACAATGAGGACGAACTGTTGCTGCGAGGTACGGAAGACACTACATTCAGAGGTACGGGGCATAACTCAATCTTACTGACTGATGACGCGCAGCAGACATGGATGCTATACCACGCCTATTACAAGCCAAGGGCAGACGGTGACGATGGGCGCAGTGCCTGTCTTGACCGCGTTGACTGGGTGGACGGCTGGCCTGTGATAGGGAACGGGATGCCATCGACGGAAGCCGAAGTACCGGTGGTAAAAACCGGTAAATGAAAATGGGCTGACCGTTACGCACGCATTTCCGGCAACCGGCATATCCGTCAGTCCTTGTGCTTATGCTCTGCCAATATGCGGTGGGGAAGAGTACCGTGCCCCAACAGCTCAATGGGGCAATTGAAATTGTGTTCCAGCCACTCTCCGGTTATATCTGTATCGGGATGGTAATCCAATGTTTCGTTGACGCACGCGATGGACTTCACTTGCTGTAATACGGTTCCGATGTCATGGCTTACAAGTATGATGGCACACTCTTTATTTATTTCTGCCAACAGTTCGTAAAGGCGTGCTTCAAAATACTTGTCTATGTAAGTATTCGGTTCGTCGAGTATGACCAGCTCGGGATCTGAGATAATGGCACGTCCCAGCAGAGCGCGCTGCAACTGTCCTCCGCTCAATGTGCCTATCGCCCGCTGTCCCAGCCCTTCAAGTCCCATGCGTGCAATAACCTGGCGTGCCTTATCTCGCTGTGCGGGAGTAAAACGGGAAATAAGCGTCTTCTTGCTGCTCAGTCCCGACAGTATGACTTCTTCTACAGTAATGGGGAATTTGCGGTCTATAGTGCTGTATTGGGGCAGGTAGCCTATTGTGAGGTGTGCGTCCGCACTGTTGCTTTCACCTGTAACCTTATTATTGCCACGCATAGAGTGATAACTGATTTCTCCGCTTGTCGGCTTCAGTAGCCCCAGAATACATTTGACAAGCGTTGTCTTTCCACCTCCGTTGGGGCCAATGATTCCAAGGAAGTCGTTATCGTAGACGTTGAGATTTACGTCACGTAACACATTATGTCCCTCGTAACCTGCATATAGATGTTTTATTACGATAATCGGAGAAGCTGGCATACTGCGTATCAGGGGATTGTTATACTTATATAATCATCCTTGCCACATAGCGCACCTGCGGTTTTCAGCATCTCCTGTTCCCATTCGTAGGCCAGCGGATTTATGTCTACCACCTTGCAGTCAGTCTGTCTGGCTAGCAGTTCTGCATTGCGCCTGTCGAATTCAGGCTGGACGAATATTACATGCACCTCCTCTTCCTTGCAAAGCCTGATTATTTCCTGCAAATGGGCTGGTGTCGGTTCCTTGCCGCCGGCTTCAATGGGTATTTGCAGTAACCCATAGTCACGCGCAAAATACGACAAAGCCGGATGGTAAATCATAAATGCATCGTCTGCATCCGCCCCGGACAACATCGCACAGCATAAACTGTCGGTATATTCTATACGCCGGCACAGACTGTCGTAACGTTGCAGGTATATGCTGTCATATTCCTGGTCGATGTGCCGCAAGGCTTTCACAATGTTTCCCGCTATAATCTGCGCATTGATGCAGGAATTCCATATATGCGGTTCCACGCCGTCATTATGGTAGTGGCCGTCATTTCTTCCCATGTTTTTACCATGACGGAAGCCCTCATAAATAAGGTCTATGCCTCTTGACATGTCGAAAAACTGTAAATGCGGTGCAGTATCCGACAGCCTGTCAGCCCATGCCAGTTCAAAACCGATGTAGCCGATGCGGAAAAACGCTTCGCTCTGCGACAAGGCTATGAGCTGCGCCGGCGTGGGGTCGTATGTTTCCGGGCTTGTCCCCTTCGGCACCATGCAAGCCACAGTAAAACGGTCGCCCGCCAAGGCTTCTGTAAAATAGCGCAATGGCTCTATGCTGACTGTTATGACCGGCTTAGCCTTACTTCCTTTCGCTGTGCCAGACTGCCTTGCCGGGTTGCATCCCCCTAAAATGAGTATCAGCAGTAACGGCAGCATACATAATCTGTTCATCTCTATCTCTGTTTTGAATTTGTGGTTATTCTTGCAGTGCAAAAGGCAAACCGTTCTCCTTGCGGAATATGATCGACTCGAATGTGGCAATCAAGTCTCCATTGTCGTTTGTGATATCAATCTGGTAACATCCGGTGGTGCGCCCTATATAACGCTCGCGCGCTTCGGCATAGAGCATATCCCCCACTCCACTGCCACGCAGGAAGTTGATGTGCGATGATAACGACAATGCAAGCCTGCCATGAGAATTGGCTGCGACAGCCAGGGTAAAATCCGCCAATGTGAACAGCACTCCGCCTTGTGTGCGTTGTCCTGCATTGAGGTGTTCCTCTGTTACTTGCAGGCAAGCTTTGGCATATCCTGTTTCCACTTCAAGCAGCACGATGCCCGTCCTGTCGGCGAAGCGGTCGTTCTTGAAGAATGATTTTATTTGTTCAGTTTCCATTCTGTCTTCTCCTTACCGTCTTTTATTTCGAATCCCAATGCCGTCAGTCCGTTACGTATCCTGTCGCTCGTTGCCCAGTCTTTGTCGGCCTTTGCCTTGGCACGTTCTTCCAGCAGCATATCCACAACATGCCCGAAGGCCTCTTCGCGGGCGGCATTCGAGGTGTTTCCGGCCTTGAGCCCCAATATATCGAATACAAAGAGATGGAACGTCTCTTTCAGTTCTTTCAGGTCACCCTCGCTGATAGTGGCATTGCCTGCCAGTATGTTGTTCACCATCTTTGCAGCATCAAACAGATGGGCTATGACGATGGGTGAGTTCAGGTCATCGTCCATGGCTTCGTAGCACTTTCCGCGCAGGGCATGCACATCCACGCTCGATGTTGCGGAAGGAGCGATTCTGTCAAGCCCATTCACGGCATCCATCAGTCGCGACAGACCTTTCTCCGCCGCCTGCAAGGCTTCGTTGCTGAAGTCCACCGTGCTGCGGTAGTGTGCCTGCAGGATGAAGAAACGGATGGTCATCGGGGTGTAAGCCTGTGTCAGCTTATCGTGGCTGCCGGTAAAGAACTGGTCGAGAGTGATGAAGTTGCGCAACGATTTGCCCATCTTCTGCCCCTCGATAGTTATCATGTTGTTGTGCATCCAGTAGCGCACCATGTCGTCGCCCTGCGAAGCCACGCTCTGTGCTATTTCGCATTCGTGGTGCGGGAAGACGAGATCCATGCCGCCCCCATGTATGTCGAAATGCGTTCCAAGATATTTTCTGCCCATCGCCGTACATTCGCAATGCCAACCGGGGAAACCGTCACTCCAGGGAGATGGCCAGCGCATGATATGTTCGGGCTGAGCCTTTTTCCATAGGGCGAAGTCGGCGGGATTGCGTTTCTCTTCCTGTCCGTCCAGTTCGCGGCTGGTGTTGAGCACATCGTCCAGGTTGCGTCCGGACAATACTCCATAATGATGGCTTTTGTCGTATTTCTCCACATCAAAGTACACCGACCCATGACTTTCGTAGGCATAACCGTTTTTCATAATCTCCTTTACCAGCTCTATCTGTTCTATGATATGCCCGCTGGCTTGCGGCTCTATGCTTGGCGGCAGCACGTTGAGCGCGCGCATGGCGTCGTGGTAGCTGTTGGCATAATATTGTGCCACCTCCATAGGCTCCAGCTGTTCCAAGCGTGCTTTCTTGGCTATTTTGTCCTCACCGTCGTCGGCATCGTGCTCCAGATGCCCCACATCGGTAATGTTGCGCACGTAGCGCACCTTGTACCCCAGATGCCTGAGGTAGCGGAACAGCAGGTCGAAAGTTATGGCCGGGCGGGCATGCCCCAGGTGAGGGTCGCCGTACACGGTGGGGCCGCAGACATACAAGCCCACGTGCGGCGCATGTAGCGGGACGAATAATTCTTTCCGCCTATGCAGGGTGTTGTAGATGGTCAGTTGATGTTGCTTCATGATGTTCGTACATATTTCTATATTGGGAGTACAAAGTTATTGTTTTTTTTGACAAAAGTATGAATTATTAAAACTTTTTTCATTTATTTTTCTTTGTTCGCCCGCATAGTTATAAGACTATTCTGAAAAAACAAGAGGCGGATGCCGTCAAATATCTGTATAACAGCAGTATGGAACGGTATGGTGAGCGTGATATGTTGTACGGCCGGCTGCGGTATGTTGCAGGCATGGGCGAAGTGTGTTGCACGGACGGCTTCAACATGTTGTAGGGAGACGGCTGATATGTTAATCTCTGCAATCTGTTGGTATAGCTACAGAAAAACTCCATATATTTGCACCGGAAAATAAGAGTGGAAAGATTTGAGTTGCTTGCAACCACGGAAAAAAATGCTAAAAACACATTTATATCTTATATAGTCAATCAAGCACTTCCGCATACTACGGGCACTCAGGGGACGCAGCATCCCAAAGACCTCCCGCTCCAACGTTCCGCGCGATTATTAATTCTTAAAATATTAAGTATGGGATACTTGTTTACGTCCGAATCGGTATCTGAGGGACACCCGGACAAAATAGCCGACCAAATATCGGATGCCGTGCTCGACAAACTGCTTGCTTATGACCGTAACTCGAAAGTGGCTTGTGAAACGCTGGTGACTACCGGGCAGGTGGTACTGGCAGGCGAAGTGAAGACAAAAGCGTATGTGGATATGCAGCTTATCGCCCGGGAGGTCATCAAAAAGATTGGCTATACCAAGGGAGAGTACATGTTTGAAGGCAACTCTTGCGGCGTGCTGAGCGCCATACACGAGCAAAGCCCCGACATCAACCGTGGCGTGGAACGCAAAGACCCTATGGAACAGGGGGCAGGCGACCAGGGAATGATGTTCGGCTATGCAACAAACGAGACGGAGAACTACATGCCGCTGTCGCTATATCTGGCGCACCGCATCCTGCAAGTGCTGGCCGACATACGCCGCGAAGGCAGGCAGATGACGTACCTGCGTCCGGACTCGAAGAGCCAGGTGACGATAGAATACAACGACGACGGTACGCCCGAACGGATAGACACCATAGTGGTCTCGACCCAGCACGATGACTTCATACAGCCTGCCGACGACAGCGAAGAGGCGCAGCGCCTGGCTGATGAGGAGATGCTGGGCATAATACGCAACGACATCATACACATACTCATGCCGAGGGTCGTGGCATCGGTACGCGAAGAGAAAGTGCGGGCTATGTTCAACGATAACATAAAATATCACGTTAACCCGACGGGAAAGTTTGTCATAGGCGGACCGCACGGGGATGCGGGACTGACAGGGCGCAAAATCATTGTGGATACCTACGGGGGCAAAGGGGCACACGGAGGAGGTGCTTTCTCCGGAAAAGACCCGTCCAAGGTAGACCGCAGCGCGGCCTATGCGGCACGCCACATAGCCAAGAATCTTGTGGCTGCCGGGGTGGCTGACGAGGTACTGGTTCAGGTGTCATACGCTATCGGTGTGGCACAGCCCATCAGCATCTATGTAAATACATACGGACGGAGCCACGTATCCATGACGGATGGAGAAATTGCGCACATCATAGGCAGGTTGTTCGACCTGCGTCCAAAAGCCATCGAAGACCGTCTGAAGCTGCGGAACCCCATCTATCAGGAGACGGCTGCATACGGGCACATGGGACGGGAGCCGCGCACCGTAATGAAACACTTCCGCAGCCGTTACGAGGGTGACAAAGACATAGAGGTGGAGCTTTTCACGTGGGAGAAGCTGGATTATGTGGACAAGATAAAGGCGGCGTTCGGGCTGTGACTTTTTAATAATTACACAGTAATAATGGCGAACAACATAAAATCGGTATGTGTATATTGCGCATCGAGCACGAAGATAGCGCCGGTCTACCATGATGCTGCCCGACAACTGGGCACGCTGTTGGGAAGCAGGGGCATAATGGTAGTGAACGGTGCGGGAAACATGGGGCTGATGTCTGCCGTTTCCGACTCTGCATTGGCCGCCGGCGGCAAGGTGACAGGTGTCATCCCGCATTTCATGGCAGAACAGGGATGGCACCATACCGGTTTGAGCAGGCTGATAGTGGTGAAGGACATGCACGAACGCAAGAAGACCATGGCTTCGCTGAGTGATGCTGTGATTGCGCTACCCGGAGGATGCGGCACGCTGGAAGAACTGCTGGAGGTCATTACCTGGAAACAGCTGGGCCTGTACCTCAAACCCATAGTGCTGCTGAACGTATGCGGGTATTACGACCCGCTGCTGGAGATGTTTGCACGGGCTGTGAAAGAACATTTTATGGGAAGCAGGCATACGGATATATGGCAGGTGGCCGCAACGCCGCAAGAGGCCGTAGAACTGATACACGATACGCCGCAGTGGGATGCTTCACTTGATAAATTCACTGCTATATGATTCCGGTATTACTGGCATGTGCCGCATGGGAGAGCGAAACAGGCATACCACTACCCTATTCGCCACGTACGGATGTCTGTACAACGACCGTTCTGCTGTGTTGTTTCTTCATATCCGCATACGTACTGGCACACAGCCGTAAATTCCTGATGCAACAGGCCGACGGCTTTCTGCTGCATCGCGAACGGCCGAGCATATTTGCCACATCCACAGGATCGGAAATGCGCTATATGCTGATACTCATCATACAGGCGTGCATATTGGCCGGGCTTTATCTGTTCATCTGCTTTGTGGAAGGAAGGCCTGCATTGGTTGCGGTAAATCTGCCCACCTGCGCATTGCTTGGGGCGTATATCGCTGTCTGTTGCGGATATATCTTGGCAAAGTGGCTTTCCTATATCCTGCTGGGTTGGATATTTCTTGACAAAAAAGACAAGGAAATATGGCTTGAGTCATATTCCACGCTCATTCATTATGTCGGTTTTTTCCTTTTTCTGCAGTCTTTGTCTGCCGTTTATTTCGATTTGAGTCTTATTGCAGTGGTTACAGCCGGATTATTACTGTTGTTTTTGGTCAAACTATTGATGCTCTACAAATGGTTAAGGCTTTTTTGCAGGCATTTTTATGGCTGTTTCTTATTAATTTTGTACTTTTGTGCCCTCGAAATAATCCCCTGTATGTTGCTATACAAAGGATTGCTCAGACTGAATGATTATTGGATAATAAATTATTAGGACAGTGAAGATAAGAAAAGTACTCGTATCGCAACCTAAGCCGGCTTCTGATAAGTCACCTTACTACGATATTGCCGAGAAGTACGGTGTAAAGATAGACTTCCGCCCGTTCATAAAAGTGGAAAGTGTCACACCCAAGGAATTCAGACAACAGAAGGTCTCTATCCTTGACCACACTGCGGTTGTATTCACTTCGCGCCATGCTATCGATCACTTTTTCCACTTGTGTACGGAACTTCGCGTGACTGTTCCTGAAACGATGAAATATTTCTGCGTGACAGAAACCATTGCATTGTACATCCAGAAATATGTACAGTATCGTAAGCGCAAGATATTTTTCGGAAATACCGGTAAATTTGACGATCTGCTACCGGCAATATTGAAACATAAGAACGAGAAGTATCTTGTTCCTATGTCGGACGTCCATACGGATGAAATAAAGGATACTCTGGACAAGCATAAGATTCAGCACAATGAAGTGATTATGTACCGTACGGTAAGCAATGACTTCACTTCCGGAGAAAAGTTCGACTACGACATGCTGGTGTTCTTCAGCCCGGCTGGTGTCTGCTCACTGAAGAAGAACTTTCCCGACTTCGAGCAAAAGGACATCAAAATAGGTACTTTCGGTCCAACTACTGCACAGGCAGTGCGCGATGCCGGCTTGCGTCTCGACTTGGAGGCTCCCAACGTGCAGGCTACTTCGATGACTGCCGCTCTCGATATGTTTATAAAGGAAAACAACAAAGGATAGGCTGTGACGGGCGACGGGTTCTACGAAACAGGCAAAAGTAACGCGAGTTACCATGCCTGGCGGCAGACCCGTCGCCCGTCGCTTATGTATTCTGATCGATATTACAGATACCTGAACGCAACCAATAGCCGGATAACCGTATGGCAAATACACTACGCAAGGCAGAAAGGCTGAACAGAAAGAAAATAATAGAAAAGGTTTTCGCGAGTGGTGCCCGTTCATTCTCTTTTTTTCCATTACGTGTGGTATATATGCCGGTAGAGGGAACAGAAGCGCCTGTTTCCATTGTTGTGAGCGTGCCGAAACGCAGGCTGAAACAGGCGGTGAAACGCAACCGGGTCAAACGGCAGATACGGGAAGCTTATCGCAGAAACAAGCATCACCTGGTAGAGACTGTTGAAGAGAAAAACCTCCACCTTGCCCTTATTTTCATATATCTTGCCGACGGCCCGTCATCATCTTGCCGAATAACGGAGCGTGTCAGGCTCGCCCTTGCCCGCATCGCCGAGGAAATCGCTACCAAAGAAGCCATAACTACGCCACAAACATCATCCGAGCCATGAAGCGGCTGTTGTCCCAAATTCTGCTCATACCAATATACTTCTACCAGAAGTGCATATCGCCGTTGACGCCACCATCATGCCGATTCATCCCTACCTGTTCGCAATACGCCATCGAAGCCATACGGAAACACGGGCCAATCAAAGGGTTGTACCTTGCCGTGAGGCGCATACTGCGTTGCCACCCATGGGGAGGTTCTGGCTATGACCCCGTGCCGTGACGGGGCACCGTTCCGCATATAACCACTACTATGGAGAATTACTGGGACATACACACGCATTGTCCATCCGGGATTCCGGACAGGGAGATACTGTGCTGCCAACCTGAAGATTTCAGGCCACTGCCTCGCCACTGGTATTCGCTCGGGATACACCCGCGCGAAGTGGATGGTAAAATAACCCACATGGATGCCATTCGCAACGGCGTATGCCATCCGCAGGTGCTTGCAGTGGGTGAAATCGGCCTCGACAAACTGGCGGAAGCCCCGATGCAGGAGCAGGAAGAGGCCTTTGCCCTGCAGCTCAAGATTGCGGCCGAAGCGGGGAAACCGGTCATTATACACCTTGTAAGGGCGTGGGACCGCCTGTTGCTGCTCAAGAAATCTGTGCCGGAAGTGACGTGCATCATACACGGATTCCGCGGCAAGGCACAACTTGCGGAAGAGCTGGTACGGCACGGATTCTGCCTTTCCTTCGGGGAAAGATTCCAGCCTGATGCCCTGCGCGCCGTTCCGCACAACCGCTTATTCATGGAGACAGACGAGAGCAGGCTTCCGATAGCCGAAGTCTACCGCAGGGCAGCAGCGGCGCTCGGCATACCGGAAGAGAAGCTGTGCGACACGGTGGCGGAAAACGTGGAACGTGTTTTCTTCGCCTGAAAACGTGGCTACACTCCCGGCAACCTTGCCGGGTATGTTTATATGCCATTGTCAGTGCCGTTGCCACCCGCATCATCACTTATATTTCCCACCTCCCCAAGACATGTATTGCGCATGCCGGAAATGTGTATGCGGCGCGCCCGAAACATGTTTTGCGCATTTCGGATAAAAGTCGTACTTTTGTGCACATCATAAAAAGTAGTGGTAATTAAAGATATTCCGATGAACTTTGTAGACGAATTGAGATGGCGTGGCATGCTCCACGACATGATGCCCGGGACGGAAGAGTTGCTGGGGAAAGGGCAAGTGACGGCTTACATAGGCTTCGACCCGACTGCAGATTCCCTGCACATAGGCCACCTGTGCAGCGTGATGATTCTGCGGCATTTCCAGCGTTGCGGGCACAAACCGATAGTGCTGATAGGGGGTGCCACAGGGATGATTGGAGACCCCTCGGGCAAGTCGCAGGAACGCAACCTGCTGACGGAAGACATCCTGCGGCACAACATGGAAGGCATGCAAAGGCAGCTTTCCAAGTTCCTGGACTTTGGTTCGGACACTCCCAACCATGCGGAGCTGGTGAACAATTATGACTGGATGAAAGACTTCACCTTCCTCGATTTCGCCCGCGAGGTAGGCAAGCATATCACCGTCAACTACATGATGGCGAAAGACAGCGTAAAGAAACGCCTCAGCGGCGAAGCGCGCGACGGCCTGTCGTTCACCGAATTCACTTACCAACTGCTGCAAGGCTACGACTTCCTACATCTCTATGAGACCAAAGGATGCAGACTGCAGATGGGAGGCAGCGACCAGTGGGGCAACATCACCACGGGAGCCGAACTGATACGCCGTACCAACGGGGGGGAAGCCTTTGCCCTCACCTGCCCTCTCATCACCAAGGCCGACGGAGGGAAGTTCGGTAAGACGGAGAGCGGGAATATCTGGCTCGACCCGCATTATACCTCACCGTACAAGTTCTACCAGTTCTGGCTTAACGTAAGCGATGCTGATGCCGCACGTTATATCAAGATATTCACCGCCCTGCCGAAGGAAGAAATCGAAGCGCTCACGGCAGAACACGAAACGGCTCCGCACCTGAGGCTGCTGCAGAAACGCCTTGCTAAGGAAGTGACAGTCATGGTGCACTCGGAAAGGGAGTACGACGCGGCAGTGGAGGCCTCAGCCATTCTCTTCGGAGGGGGCACATCAGAAGCATTGAAAAAACTGGACGAAGAGACACTGCTCTCCGTGTTCGACGGAGTGCCGCAGTTCGAAATCTCGCGTGACGCATTGGCTGCAGGGGTAAAGGCTGCCGACCTCTTCGTGGAGAACGCGCACGTATTCGCATCAAAAGGCGAAATGCGGAAGCTGGTGCAAGGCGGTGGCGTGTCGCTGAACAAGGAGAAACTTACTGCTGCCGACCGTATCATAACTACGGCCGAACTGCTGGCAGGCAAGTATCTGCTGGTACAACGGGGCAAGAAGAATTACTATCTGGTAATTGCAAAATAAAGCTGGGGCGGTAAAAAAACTTCCGAAACGTTTGCACGGTTCGGGACTTCCCTCTATCTTTGCACCGCACTTTTGACAAGGAGTGCCTGCGTTTGGACTATGGTGTAATGGTAGCACAACAGATTTTGGTTCTGTTTGTCCAGGTTCGAATCCTGGTAGTCCAACATCAGATGATACCTTTTCCATCCTGTATGGCGTTTTCCGCCAGTCGCATTGCATTTCAGAAAGAATAAATTATCTTTGTCACTGCAACAATCCAAATAAAAACATACCTCACATGAAATTCATCTCATGGAACGTGAACGGGCTGCGCGCCTGCAAGGACAAGGGCTTTGCCGAGACGTTCAGGCTACTGGACGCAGACTTCTTCTGTCTGCAAGAGACAAAGATGCAGGCAGGGCAACTGGATATGGCATTCGACGGGTATGAATCGTACTGGAACTACGCCGAGAAGAAAGGTTATTCGGGAACAGCCATATACACGCGTCATACTCCGCTGCAAGTAAGCTACGGTATCGGCATTGAACACCATGACAGGGAGGGGCGGGTGATTACGCTCGACATGCCCGACTTCTATCTCGTCAATGTATATACGCCCAATTCGCAGGACGGTCTCAGGCGATTGGACTACCGCATGGAGTGGGAAGACGACTTCCGTGCATACCTGTTGTCGCTCGATGCACTCAAACCGGTCATAGCCTGCGGGGATATGAACGTGGCACACAAGGAGATAGACCTCAAGAATCCTAAGACAAACCGTCGCAATGCAGGGTTTACTGACGAGGAACGGGGCAAATTCACCCAATTGCTCGAAACCGGATTCACTGATACTTTCCGATACTTCTATCCGGAGCAGAAAGACATCTATTCATGGTGGTCATACCGTTTCAAGGCACGCGAGAAGAACGCAGGGTGGCGTATCGATTACTTCCTCGCTTCCAACCGGCTGCAGCCTTTGCTGCACGATGCCAGGATTCATACGGAGGTTTACGGCTCTGACCACTGTCCGGTAGAGGTGGAAATAGACTTGTAAGCCGCAGCTGAGTTCTTCATAACAGGCGGAACTCGTACCCTTCTTCCTGCAGGAAATCTATGGCACGGGGCAGAGCATACTGAAGGTTGCCATTGGACCACGACTTCTGCGAATCATGGAACGTAATAATGGAGCCGTTGCGTGCATAACGCATTACATTTGCCAACACCTGTGGGCCGCGTAGCTTCTTGCTGTAATCACGAGTCACGAGGTCCCACATCACTATGGTTGCATGTCTGCGCAGAACGATAAACTGCCCCCATGTCATGTGTCCGTGGGGCGGACGGAACAGGATGGGATGCAGGGCATGTTCCACCAATTCATTGTCTGTTATGCTTGCACACGTTTCCACCATCAATTCGTGTGCCTTCCCTATATTGTCGAGGTAATTGCCGATTGTGTATTCGAAACCGCGTAAATGGTTGAAGGTGTGGTTGCCTATGCGATGCCCTCGCTCCACAACGTCACGAAATATTTCGGGGTGCTTCCGTATATTGTCACCTACCACAAAGAATGTGGCCTTGACACTGCGGCGGTCCAGCTCGTTCAACACCCACGGAGTCACTTCCGATATGGGGCCGTCATCAAAAGTAAGATATACCGCATGCTCTTCCGGGTTCACCCGCCAGAGGGAACCCGGAAATAGCCTGCGGACAAACTCAGGAGGTTGTTCTATAAGCATGAGCTTTCAGAGTTTGCCTTCATTACGGCATAATTCAAAACACAATATGCGGTTCATTCATAATACGCTGAGCGGTTATTTTAGCCGCTCTACATACGCATTGTACAGTTCTTCCACCTTCTGGGAATATTCTTCGGCCAGTTTTGATTCATAGCGTTGCATTATCCTGACCTCAGCATCGAGCGTGCTCCAATGATACTCGTACTCGTGGATTGAGGTAATGAAACGCTTGTCGTCAAGGCTCAGGTACCAGTTAAGATATTCTACGGCCTTATCAGCCAATGCCTGCATCATTTCATCGGCTTTTTCGTTTTCTCCCAAGGCATAATAAGCCTCTGCCATTTGCACGGCACCGTTCTGCCAGTCATAAGGTACGTTGAAGGCGGGAATCATTTGTTCGGCATAGTCCAACGCGGCCTTTGCCTTATCCTTTTTGCCTTCCAGCAGCAGCTGCTGTACCATTTGTGCGAATATCCGGCGATGAGAGTAGCACATGCGCAACGCGTTCTCGTCGAGGTAGATGCCCGGTTTGTCTATGCCTCCGAACTTAAACTTGTTCATAAGGTTATCGTACATTTTCTCCGAATCTACTTTTACACCGGTCTTGTCGGTATCAAACGGAGTGAAACGATACGCGAGTCCCTCTTGTATGAAGTGGTTTTCCAGTCCAAGCATGTTATCTGTCCCCACGCTAATGGCTATGTACAACGGTCTTTCCCAATTTGATTCTGCCAGCATTTCAAGCATCATCAGTTCGTTTTTGTACAGTACGCGTTTGCCTTTGAGTGAGATATTCATATAGTCGGGGATACTGTCTCCTTCCGGAATGAGCATTCCACTGCGTCTTACCGCATCCTTATCCACCTTTAGGACTATACTGTCTGTAGGAATAACCTTAAGCTCCTGGTCTTTGTTGCGAATCCAGTATTTCAGTATATTTTTCAGTTCGTAAGGATTATCGCCAAACTGTTCCTTTACATTCAGCAGGTATTCCTTATTCCCGTCCAACGCCAGTCTCTCAGCCTCGGCATATATTTCGTCGATGCTTTTCTTAAATTCCGGCTGTACTGTTATGTAGTCGTTTGAGCCTTCCTGGTATTCATAGCGTTCCCACGTGATAGGCAGCGACGGGCTGTCGTATGCGGGCCGCCTCATCTGGTCTATGTACCAGTCTGTCTGTAGGTAAGACAAATTGCACGTGCGCGCATCGGTGCGGAAGTTTTCCGTATCCTGGTTGTACCACAAGGGGAACGTGTCATTGTCACCGTTGGTAAATATGATGGGGTTGCCTTCCTCTTGCAACGACATCAGATAGTTCTGGCCGAAGTCGCGTGCCACATATCGTCCGCTGCGGTCGTGGTCGTCCCATGTCTGGCTGGCCATCTGTATCGGAACAAAGAGGCACAACGCGGTAACGGCCAGAGCCGCGGCCAGTGCCGGCCTGAATGGTGTGACAGTCTCGTACATTCCTGCCAGACGCCGGCGCAGTTCCATCTCTTCTTTGTCGCTGAAGAATACTGTACCGGCTTCTTTCTGCTCCAGTCTTTTGCGTATTTTCGCGGCTTCTTCTTCTGTAGCTCCATCCACCAAGCGCGTCACATGCTTCATCCGGCACACCAGTTGCGTAAGTCCGGCCACGCCCATGCCTATCCAGATGGCAAAAGCGTAAAACGAGCCGGCGTAAGCATAGTCGCGTTCACGAGGCTGTATAGGCGTCTGGTTCAGGTACAGTACTATGGCTATGCCCGTCATGAAGAAGAGGAAGAATACCACCCAGAACTGTTGTACTCCCCTTCGTCCGCGGTATGCCTGCCATATCAGTCCGATAACTCCAAGCAACAGCGGCAGGCAGTAAAAGACGTTATGCCCCTTGTTGTTTTTCAGTTCCTGTGGCAGTAGCGTCTGGTCGCCTATGAGGCGGTTGTCTATGAACGGGATTCCGGTTATCCAGTTGCCGTGCTCTATTTCCCCGTTACCTTGTATGTCGTTCTGTCTCCCGGCAAAGTTCCATAGGAAATAACGCCAATACATCCAATTCAGCTGGTATGTGAAGAAAAACTTTATGTTCTCCCACTGCGTGGGTATGTTCACCATCACAATCTCGCCGCATTGGTCGTATGGCACGTCATGTCCCTTGATATTCACCCAGGATTTATATTGTGACGGATGTCCGGAGCTGCTGCTGTACATGCGCGGGAATAGCATGTTCTGGGCATATTCATACTCGATGCGTCCGGGCACTTCCACGTAACAGTCTTTCTCGTCCGGTGATATTTTTTCTTTCCGCACGTATTTGGTACTCTCGCTTTTGATGCGTGGCTCGCAATACCCTCCCTTTACGTCAAGCGCCACCTTCGACGAGAAGGTCTGTCCGTAGAACAAGGGTCGTGTGCCGTATTGCTCGCGTCCCAGATACTCGCCCAGAGTGAATATGTCTTCAGGTGAGTTCTGGTCCATGGGAGGGTTGGCTGTAGAGCGTATCACGATGAGGGCGTATGACGAATACCCCACCACGATAAGCATGGTGCAGAGTAATGCCGTATTCAGTGCACGTGCGCTGACGCGATACTGCTGCTTGAGCTTGGCCTGGGTTTTAGGACTGAGGTACAGCCAAAGCAATGCAATGATTATGATGCCTATCACCACTGCGCTTGTGCCATGCCCGTAGAAGGGAATGCCAAGCATGGCTATGGCGAGGATGAACGAAATGACCATACGCATCTTGTCGCGCTCCGCATAGCTCTCGTATACTCCCCATATCAGTATGGCGGCCAACAGGATAACGTAAACTATTACACCCGTATTGAACGGCATGCCAAGCACGTTGACAAACAGAAGCTCGAACCATCCGCCAACTTTAACGATACCCGGCACTATGCCATAGAGCACCGCGGCTACCAGCACTGCCGACCCTGCCAGTGCAAGCAACGAACCTTTGGCATTAGCGTTGGGAACTTTCTTATAATAATAAATAAGCACGATGGCCGGCAGGCACAGCAGGTTGAGCAGGTGTACCCCTATGCTAAGCCCTGTAAGGTAGGCTATCAGTATGAGCCAGCGGTCGCTGTGCGGCTGGTCGGCCACATCCTCCCACTTCAGTATGAGCCAGAACACAACGGCGGTGAACAGCGACGAGAAAGCATATACCTCTCCCTCCACTGCTGAAAACCAGAACGTGTCGCTGAAGGTATAGGCCAGGGCACCTACCAGTCCGCAGCCCATTATGCTTGCCATCTGTCCGGCAGTGATATGTTCCATATCATCTACAACTATCTTGCGTACCAGATGCGTGATGCTCCAGAAAAGGAACATGATACACGCCGCACTCATCAGCGCACTCATGCAATTCACCATCCTGGCTACCTGCGAGGAGTCGGGGGCAATTTGCGAGAAAAGGTTGGCTACGAGCATGAAGAATGGTGCACCCGGCGGATGCCCCACTTCCAGCTTATAACCGGTGGTAATAAACTCAGGGCAGTCCCAAAAGCTTGCTGTCGGCTCTATGGTCATGCAATATACCACAGCTGCCACGAGGAAAGCAAACCAACCCATCAGGTTGTTTACGGTGTTGTACTGTTTCATGCGGTTATGATTCGTTATTCAGATTTATTTCTGCGCCGGGCATTGTAATTGTAATATTACCGGGCATACGAGCCGCAAATATAATGAATTAAGAACTAAAAGCATGGAAACAGCATGTAGAATTAGGATTGGTTAAGTTTATAAGCATGAGAACGGCAGGTTCAGCCCGGTTTGCCCTGGCTTTGTCATATTGCCGTGGAAAATGCAACATGTCGCCGGCATGCCGGCGACATATAGAAGACATTGCTGCAACGCATTCCGGAGAAGGCGGCAACCCGTCGCATCCACAGCCGGAGAATTGATATGGAAACAAAGCCATCCGGTGCGCCGGCATGGCCTGATTGTAAAATTCGGCATTCCCCATCGTTCATACTTCATCTAAAAATGCTTACCTTTGCCCCAAAACGTATGGCTTTATATGACACGCATCTTCCTGACCGGCTTCATGGGGGCCGGAAAAACGACTCTGGGGAGGGCCTTCACCCGTGAGACCGGCTTGTCTTTCATCGACCTCGACTGGTATATAGAGGCGCGCTTCCACCGTTCCATATCCACCTTGTTTTCCGAGCGTGGCGAGGCCGGTTTCCGGGAGACGGAACGTGCCATGCTGCACGAGGTGGCCGAGTTTGAGGATGTACTGGTGGCCACCGGCGGGGGGACACCATGTTTTTTCGACAATATGGATTACATGAATTCCTGCGGGGAGACTGTATATATCGACGTGCCCATAGACATATTGTTCCGGAGGCTGAAAACCGCCGCGCAACAGAGGCCGGTACTGGGAGGCAGGACTGACGATGAGCTGCGTGACTTCATAGCCATGACTGTGGCAGAACGGGAGCCATTCTACCGCAAGGCAAGGTATAGCTTCGACGGCAGCTATCTGGAAAACCGCGGGCAGATAGCCGACTCGGTGCAGCTCCTGCGTTCTTTATTGCAGGTTTAATTCACTGTGACTGTGCTTTTTTCAACACTCAATGAAGAGGCATATCAGATTTTATGTGTACTTTTGCCCGCCCTTGGTATCCGCAGCAGGGCCAAAGGTGTGAGGATAATTATATTACTTAACAACCCAAATACCGTAGATTAATGAGAAAATGGCGTATTGAAGACTCAGAAGAGATGTATAACATCACCGGCTGGGGCACCTCCTACTTTAGTATCAACGACAAAGGCAATGTGGTGGTAACACCTCGCAAGAACGGCGTGTCTGTAGACCTGAAAGAACTGGTTGACGAGCTGCAACTGCGCGACGTCACAACCCCGATGCTGGTGCGCTTCCCCGACATTCTCGACAATCGCATTGAAAAAATATCCTGCTGCTTCAAACAGGCATCGGAAGAATATGGGTACAAAGGCGAGAACTTTATGGTTTATCCTATAAAGGTGAACCAGATGAGGCCTGTGGTGGAGGAGATAATAAGCCACGGCAAGAAGTTCAACCTCGGACTGGAGGCCGGTTCCAAGCCTGAACTGCATGCGGTGATTGCCATCAACATGGACTCCGATTCAATCATTGTATGCAACGGCTACAAGGACGAAAGCTACATAGAGCTGGCACTGCTGGCTCAGAAGATGGGGAAACGCATCTTCCTCGTGGTGGAGAAATTAAATGAGCTGCGCCTCATAGCCCGGATGGCACGCCAGCTGAACGTGCGGCCCAACATTGGCATACGCATCAAACTGGCATCGTCCGGCAGCGGCAAATGGGAAGATTCAGGCGGAGACGCAAGCAAATTCGGGCTGAGTTCAAGCGAACTGCTCGAAGCCCTCGACTTCCTTGAAGAAAAGAACATGAAAGACTGCCTGAAGCTGATACATTTTCACATAGGAAGCCAAATTACCAAGATAAGGCGGATAAAGACAGCTCTGCGCGAAGCATCGCAATTCTATGTGCAGCTGCACCGTATGGGATATGCCGTGGAGTTTGTGGATATAGGCGGGGGACTGGGTGTTGACTACGACGGTACACGCTCCAGCAACAGCGAGGGCAGTGTAAACTATTCCATACAAGAGTATGTCAACGACTCTATAT
Organism: uncultured Bacteroides sp.; assembly: GCA_964651035.1. Lineage (GTDB taxonomy): Bacteria > Bacteroidota > Bacteroidia > Bacteroidales > Bacteroidaceae > Bacteroides. The sequence goes on along the minus strand of CAZYVE010000001.1, from coordinate 86,140 downwards.
CAACACTTGTAGATGCCAGCGACAAGAACGGGATTCCGCATCCCAATATCATAACCGAAAGCGGACGGGCGCTTACTGCACACCACTCGGTTCTGATATTCGAAGTGCTGGAAACAACAACCCTGCCGGAATGGGACGATGAAGACGAAGTGACGCCCGGCGACCATGAACTGCTGCGCGAACTGTACGACATTTGGGACAAGCTGAACCAAAACCGCATGCTTGAAGCATGGCATGACGCACAACAGATACGGGAGGAAGCTCTTGACTTGTTCAGTCACGGTATAGTCGACTTACAGACACGTGCCAAGATTGAACGCCTGTATTGGAGCATAATGCGCGAGGTGAACCAGATAGCCGGAGGACTCAAACATGTGCCGGACGAACTGCGCGGACTTCCCAAACTGTTGGCAGACAAATATTTCTGTAATTTCTCCCTGTTTCAGTCGCTGCCTGATTTGTGGGCTATAGACCAGATATTCCCTATCATGCCCATACAACGCCTTGACGAAAAGCCCGACCGCTCGGCAACGCTGCAAGACATTACCTGCGATTCTGACGGCAAGATAGTAAACTTCGTCACCACGAAAAATGTATCGCACTATTTGCCTGTACATGCACTCAAATCCAAAGAACCGTATTATGTGGCTGTATTCCTTGCCGGCGCATATCAAGAGATATTGGGAGACTTGCACAACCTCTTCGGAGATACAAATGCCGTACACGTGTCTGTCAACGAAAAGGGTTATAACATAGACCAGGTAATAGACGGGGAAACCGTAGCAGAGGTGTTGGATTATGCACAATATAGCGCGAAGAAACTGGTACGCACACTCGAAACATGGGTCAGCCAGTCTGTCAAAGAAGGACGCATTTCGTTGGACGAGGGCAAAGAGTTCTTGTCAAATTACCGTTCGGGACTCTACGGATATACTTATTTGGAATAGGAAAAACATCTTGGATTCATGGAGAAACTGACAATAATAAAGGTAGGCGGCAAAATTGTGGAGGAGGAAGCGACTCTCTGCAAATTGCTCGATGATTTTGCTGCTATTGCAGGCCATAAAATATTAGTGCACGGCGGAGGACGCTCGGCAACGGCATTGGCAGGACGCTTGGGAATAGAAAGCCGCATGGTGGACGGACGTCGCGTGACGGATATGGAAACGCTGAAGGTTGTGACAATGGTGTATGGAGGTCTGGTGAACAAGAACATTGTGGCCGGACTGCAATCACGTGGGGTCAACGCTTTAGGTCTTACCGGTGCAGACATGAATGTAATCCTTTCTGACAAACGCCCGGTGAAAGATGTAGACTATGGATTTGTCGGCGACGTGAAAGTGGTAGACGCTATACGGTTGACCGGCATAATACAATGCAGCATTGTGCCTGTAATGGCGCCGCTGACACACGACGGACAGGGGCATCTGCTCAATACCAATGCCGATACCATAGCCTGCGAAACAGCAAAGGCTCTCGCAAAATATTTCGATACGACACTGGTGTATTGCTTCGAGAAGAAAGGCGTGTTACGCGATGAAAACGATAATGATAGCGTGATACCATACATAACCTTGGAAGGCTTTGGCCGGTATGTGGCCGACGGCACAGTGAAGGGCGGCATGATACCAAAACTGGAAAATGCTTTTGCCGCCATAAAAGCCGGTGTGCACAAAGTTGTAATAACAACTTCTACGGACATATATGGGAAATACGGCACGAAAATCATAGAAACAGGACTTTAACAAAAATAAGCACCGCACTACTGTAACTTTCCACTATACAAACCGTCTTTATTTATAGAAATGCAAGACATCAGCTTCTGCAATGACATACTCCCATTGAAAGACAAGCTATACAGGCTGGCCTTGCGGATAACGTTTAACGAAATGGAAGCTGAAGATGTTGTGCAAGAAACACTCATGCGGGTGTGGAGCAAACGTGAGGAATGGAAAGAGCTTTCGTCGATAGAGGCGTATTGCCTTACTGTAGCACGTAACCTTGCTATAGACCGCAGTGAACGCAAGGATGCGCAAGCATTGCAGCTGACACCTGAGATTGAGGAACAAAAAGCAGATTACTATGGACCTTATGATAATCTGGAGATAAAAGAACGGATTGCCATAATACATAGGATCATAAACAGCCTGCCTGAGAAACAGCGTACAGTAATGCAACTACGCGACATGGAAGGCATGGGTTACAGACAGATAGCCCAAGTGATGGATATAAGCGAGGAGCAAGTCAAGGTGACACTGTTCAGGGCAAGGCAGAAAGTAAGACAGCAATTCATAGAGATAGACAGTTATGGATTATAAGGAGATAGAACAACTGTTGCAGCGTTACTGGCTGTGCGAAACTTCCGTGGAGGAAGAAGAACGTCTGTATGCCTTCTTCAACGGACAGGATGTTCCTCAATGCTGGGAACGCTACAAGGATTTGTTCGCTTACCGTAAGGTGGTTCTCGAAGAACATTTGGGCAGCGATTTCGACGAACGTTTGCTGGCAAGAATCAAAAATGCTCCTTCGGTAAAGGCTCGCCGGGTAACGCTGATATCACGTCTCTTCCCATTGCTCAAGGCTGCAGCCGTAGTGGCGATAGCTGTAATCACGGGAGGTGTAGTGCAGCATTCGTTCTTGTCCGACGTGCAGGAGATAACTGCATGCGACACGATAGGGAATCAGATTACCGCTCCGTCTGTGGCGCAATCGGGAGGAGAAAGCACGGCAACTGTTGACGAACAGCAATTGCCGGACAGCCTGCAGCAGGTCAAAAAACTAAACGAGCCATTGCCGCAACAGCAGTGATGGTAAAGACAAAAGATGGAATATACACATGCTTGTTTGCTTGTTATAAAATAACATTTTCATTTGCTTTAAATTTTTATAGTTAGTGTGCTTTATAAAACGGTAACCGAGGCTGGGAAGTTTCGATACTAATTTCAAAAGAATGACAATAAAAGGGGTGCCGCGTGATGCAGCATCCCTTTTGGCTTTTTATAGGGCGACAGGCATATTGCAACGGTCGGCATAGGGCGCCCTTGCTTCATATCGGAGGCTTAACGGGGTGTGCCGTTTCCATGCGACACGGTATCCGCTCCGTTCATAGCAAGCATTTCTTCGATATGCTCACGTGTATTGCCCAGTCGCGGTATCTTATGCTGGCCTCCCAGCTTGCCCTTGCTTGCCAGCCAATCGTGGAATAACCCTTGCCGGGCTACAATCACTTCGGGAGGCTGTAGGGCGATGTTGTTCTGACGTTTGGCCTCATAGTCAGAATTAATTTCTTTCAATGTCTCATCAAGTATGCGTGCGAAACGCCTCAGGTCGTCGGGCATTCGTGCAAATTCTATGAGCCACTGGTGCCGGCATCTGGCCTTCTCATCCATAAAGACTGGTGCCGCCGAGTATTCGAGCACTTGCGCTCCGGTTTCCTTGCAGGCACGTGCCAACCCTTTCTCGGCATTGTCCACGATGAGTTCTTCGCCAAAAGCATTGATGAAGTGCTTGGTACGCCCTGTTATGACAAATTTGTAAGGATTGAGGGATGTGAAACGCACCGTATCGCCTATCATATACCGCCACAGGCCTGCGGAAGTGGATATCAGCATGGCATAGTTTTTGCCCGGTTCCACGTCTTCCAGGCAGCAGGCACGCTTGTCGTCCTTATCCACGTCTTCCAGAGGTATAAACTCGTAGAACACCCCGTAATCTATCATCAGCAGCAGGGACGGGTCCGAGGGGTCGCACTGTGTCCCGAAATATCCTTCAGAAGCGTTGTATGTCTCTATATAGTGCATCTTGCTACTGTGTATCAGTTGCCTGTACTGCTCGCGGTAAGGAGTGAACGATACTCCGCCGTGAAAGAATACTTCCAGGTTGGGCCATACTTCCTCCAGCGTGTCACGTCCGGTCTTCTCAAGTATGCGTCTTATAAGTACCAGCATCCACGACGGCACTCCGGAGAGGTTTGTAACATCAGTGCCCACCGTGCTGCGTGCTATTGCCTCTATTTTTTGGCCAAAGTCGCTCATCAGGGCTGTCTGCCTGTCGGGTACGCGGATGAGGTTTACCAGCGGCGAAATGTTTTCTATCAGTATGGCCGACAGGTCGCCTACCAGACTGCGGCCGCAGTTAAGGTCAGGGGCATGGCTGCCACCCAGTATAAGTCCCTTGCCGGAAAAGAAGCGGCTGTCCGGATTCTGTCCGAGATAGATGGCCACAGCATCTGCTCCTCCACGGTAATGGGTATCGTGCAGCGATTCACGGCTGACGGGTATGTATTTGCTCTTGTCGTTCGTGGTGCCTGAAGATTTTGCATACCAGCATATTTCCGATGGCCACAGCAGGTTCTGCTCACCCCGGCGCATGCGAGCCACGTATGGTTTCACATCTTCATAAGTCTGTATGGGAAGGCGCGAACCGAAGTCGGTATATCCGTGTATGGAGCGGAAGTCGTGTTTTTTACCCCACTCCGTGTCCGACGCCTTTCTCAAAAGGCGTTGAAGCACACGTTGCTGTAGCTCTCCTGCACGTGTGGCGTATAGTCCGATTTCTTTCAAACGAGGGGCAAAATATACCTTGTTCAGAAAGCTTGTCAGATTCATCTTCTTGTATAGAAATCTTGTTTGACGCGCAAAAATAAGCTTATTTGCTGTCATATCTATGCTTTTTCGTGAATTTTTCGTTACCTTTACGGTGTAATAATCACACATTGCGAGTTTCCGGCATATTGCGATATAAACTGCCTGGTAAGACGGTGTGCCAATATGCCATGTCCATAATGCGTTGCAAGTGTGCCTGCAATGCATCGGACGGATGGATATAACATGTCGTGGGCACGGCCATGACATACCGGAATCCCGCAATCAGACAATTAAGGAAACCCATCATGAGAATCGGCATTCTGACTGCGGGGGGCGACTGCCCCGGTATAAACGCCACTATACGGGGCGTATGCAAAGTTGCCATCAACCATTACGGCATGGAAGTGACCGGCATACACAGCGGCTTTCAGGGGCTGCTGACTAAAGATGTGGAGCAACTGGCCGGCAAGTCGCTCTCTGGACTGCTGATACAGGGAGGGACAATATTGGGGACTTCGCGAGAAAAGCCGTTCAAACGCGGAGGGATAATGTCTGACGATGTGGACAAGCCTGCACTGATATTACGCAACGCCGCCGAACTGGGGCTGGACTGCCTCGTATGCATCGGTGGCAACGGCACGCAGAAGACCGCAGCCAAGCTGTCTGCCATGGGGTTGGATATCATATCCGTGCCAAAGACAATAGACAACGACATCTGGGGGACAGACTTCTCGTTTGGATTCGACTCGGCCGTGAACATCGCTACCGATGCCATAGACCGTCTGCACTCCACAGCCAGCTCGCACCGGCGTGTCATGGTCATCGAAGTAATGGGGCACAAGGCCGGCTGGATAGCCCTCTATTCGGGCATGGCGGGTGGGGGAGATGTCATACTGCTGCCGGAGATACCATACAACATGCGCCACGTGGGAGACGTCATACTGGAACGGCTGAAGCACGGGAAGACGTACTCCATAGTAGTAGTGGCCGAAGGCATACAGACGGACGGACGGAAAAGGGCAGGGGCGTACATCGCTCAGGAGATAGAATACGAGACAGGCATAGAGACGCGCGAGACAGTGCTGGGATACATTCAGAGGGGAGGGTCGCCGACACCCTTCGACCGCAACCTCGCCACGCTTATGGGCGGACACGCAGCCGAGCTGATAGCCAACCGCCGCTTCGGGCGCATGGTGGCACTGCGGGGCGACACAATAACGTCGGTACCGCTGGAGAAAGTGGCGGGAAAAATGAAGGTGGTTACGGAAGAGCACAAGTTAGTTGTCCAGGGCCGGCGTATGGGCGTCTGCTTCGGGTGAAGATGCCTCCTGAGTCTCGCCGGAAAGCTGCTGTTTTTGTTCTTGAACAGAGCGGAGCTTGTCCATAAAACCTGTGTTGTTGTGGAGTTTCTTCAAGGCCATGCGTGCCGCAATTTGTTGCGATTCTTTCTTGGAATAGCCGGTGCCCTTCCCGGCAGAGAATCCGCCTATCTTCACTTCAGTATGAAACATTGGGCTTGAGTTTTTGTCCACCAATTGCTCTATCAGTTCGAAAGACACGGCAATCTTGGTCTTCTGGCTCCATTCTATGAGCTTCGATTTGAAATTGACCTCCTTGCGCGACATTTTATCCAGGTCTATGTACTTCGTCAGTATCTTCTTCTCGATGAACTGCATGCAGCGCTTATAGCCCTGGTCAAGGTAAATGGCACCGATAAATGCCTCGAAAGCGTTGCCGTACATGTAGTTGTTATGGGAAACGTTGCGTGTGGAATATTGCACCAGTTTGTCCAAACCAATTTCTACTGCCAGCTTGTTCAGGGTTTCGCGTTGTACTATTTTCGAGCGCGTGTTGGTGAGGAATCCCTCACGCCTCCCTTCAAAATGTCGGTATACTATGTCTGCAATGACCGCATCAAGGATGGCATCGCCCAAGAACTCCAGGCGCTCGTTGTTTATCAGCCGTCCTTTTTCAGAACGGAGAGAGGTGGACTTGTGCAGCACTGCTTGTCGGTAATAATTGATATTCCTGGGGAAAAAACCCAGGATATGATAAAAACAAAGATAAGACTCCCTGTCCTTTCGGAACAGAAGCCTTATCCTGTCTATCTGTTTACGTAACACGACTTTAATCTGCGTATTTCTTAAAAATAACACATGCGTTATGTCCTCCGAAGCCGAACGTATTAGACAAAGCTGCACGTACTTCCCGCTTCTGAGCCTTGTTGAACGTAAAGTTCAATCCATAGTCAATGTTTTCGTCGTTATCACCTTCTTCATGGTTAATTGTCGGTGGAACAATGCCGGTGCTGATAGCCATAATACTTGCGATAGCTTCTACTGCTCCGGCTGCTCCCAGCAGGTGTCCGGTCATGGATTTGGTAGAACTGATATTCAGCTTGTAAGCATATTCTCCAAATACATCCTTTATGGCTTTCACTTCAGATATGTCTCCTACTGGGGTAGACGTGCCGTGCACGTTTATGTAGTCTATCTCGTCAGGATGCATCCCCGCATCTTCCAATGCGTTACTCATCACCAGTTTGGCTCCTAATCCGTTTGGATGTGATGCCGTCAGGTGATGAGCATCTGCCGACATTCCGACTCCGGCCACTTCGGCATAGATTTTTGCTCCGCGTGCTTTGGCATGTTCAAGCTCTTCCAGGATAAGGCAACCTCCGCCTTCACCCATTACAAAGCCGTCACGGCTTGCACTGAACGGCCGGGAAGCCGTTTCGGGAGAATCATTACGTGTGGAGAGAGCATGCATGGCATTGAAACCGCCAACCCCGCAAGCTGCTATGGCTGCTTCCGAACCGCCGGTCACGATGACATTGGCCTTACCCAGACGGATAAGGTTAAAGGCATCGGCAATGGCGTTGGTTGAAGTGGCGCATGCCGAACATGTAGCATAATTGGGGCCGTGGAAGCCATACAAGATAGAGATTTGCCCAGCCGCAATGTCCGAAATCATCTTTGGTATGAAGAAAGGATTGAATTTGGGGCCGTTTTCCTTACCTGTAATGGCATAGCTGCCGGCTTCCTCCTCGAATGTACGGATACCTCCTATACCAGCTCCGAATATCACACCAATCCTGTTCAAATCCTCATGCTCGATGTCAAGTCCCGAATCACTTACCGCTTCTTTGGCCACTGCGATTGCATACTGCGTATACAGGTCCATTTTACGGGCTTCCTTGCGGTCGATGTATTGGGTTACATCAAAGCCTTTGACCTCGCAGGCAAATCGTGTTTTGAATAGGCTGGCATCAAAGTGTGTAATAGGTCCGGCTCCGCTAACCCCATTCACGAGATTCTCCCAGAATTTGGAGACATTGTTGCCAATGGGGGTAACAGCGCCCAGACCTGTTACTGCGACTCTTTTTAATTCCATGTCTTGAGATGATGGATAGAATTATTTAGAGTGCTCTTCAACGTAAGAGATAGCATCGCCGACAGTGCTAATTTTTTCAGCCTGATCGTCGGGTATTGAGATACCGAATTCTTTCTCGAATTCCATGATGAGTTCTACGGTGTCAAGAGAATCGGCACCTAAGTCGTTGGTGAAGCTTGCCTCGTTCTTTACTTCAGATTCTTCAACTCCTAATTTATCAACGATAATCGCTTTCACTCTTGATGCAATTTCAGACATAACTTTAACTTTTTAATTAATAATTAGGTTTATTTCTTTAATTTTGCGCTGCAAAGGAAGAAATATTTATTGTTCCGAGCAAATATTTGACGAATTAAATGCACGATTTTGCACATTTTTCACGATTCTGTGCATAAATACTTGAGATTATGGGAAAAAACATTGCTATTCTAGCTTCGGGAAACGGCACTAATGCCGAAAACATTATCCGTTTTTTTAATGAGAAAGGTACGGCTTCGGTCGTCCTGGTGTTAACCAACCGCCGCAAGGTATTCGTATTGGAGCGGGCGCGTAATCTTTCTGTCCCGGCCGAATGCTTCACGAAAGATGAATGGAGTGACGGTTCGGCAGTGATTGAATCTTTGCGGCGACATGAAGTGGATTTCGTGGTACTTGCCGGTTTTTTGGCACGGGTTCCGGAAAAGGTACTGCAAGAGTTTCCGGGACGCATGGTGAATATACACCCTTCATTGTTGCCAAAATTTGGAGGTAAAGGCATGTACGGCAACCATGTTCACCAGGCTGTCATTGATGCCGGGGAGACTGAAAGCGGCATAACCATTCATTACGTCAACGAATGTTATGATGAGGGGGCTATTATTTGTCAGTACAAATGCCCCGTGTTGCCAAATGACACAGCGGATACCCTCGCCGCACGCATACATAAACTGGAGTACGAATACTATCCCAAGGTGATAGAAAAGCTCATAGAGGAAATCTAACTAGAAGAGAATAAACAGTGTACCTATAGTTGTCTTACTTTAAACCGAGGAATTTGATATGAGAAAAACATTTTTATTTTTGATTGGGGCATTGACTGCATTGGTTTGCCATGCCCAGAAAATTTATGAGCTGGCTTCACCAGACCAGAAGCTCAAAGTGACAGTCTGCCTGTCCGACATAACCAGTTATAGCGTAAGCTACGAAGGTCAAACGCTGCTTGAAGATTGCTGCATAGGCATGGAAATAGAAGGCAGGAATCTGGGCTTGAACCCCAAAGTGTCAAGAGTAACCCGCAATACTATGGATGAACGCATTGTACCAACCGTGCCGCTGAAGTTTTCTGCGGTGGAGAATTGCTACAACCAGTTGCTGCTGAGTTTTAATGGAGATTATTCCATAGAATTCCGGGCATTCAACAACGGTATTGCCCATCGGTTCATCACGAATATAAAACAGAAGGTGGAGATAGAAAATGAGACCTTCCGGTTGAATTTCCCCGACAGATATCTGTTGCACATGCAGCAACCAGGCGGCTTCAAGACGGCATACGAGGAAGAATACTCGCATCTGGAAAGTGACGAATGGCAGGCGAACGGCAAAATGGCATTGCTACCATTGCTGATTGATACGCGTAAAGGCTACAAAATACTTCTCAGCGAATCTGCACTGACTGATTATCCCGCCATGTTCCTGAAAAGTACTGGATTAAACGGGATAGAGGCCACTTTCCCGAAAGCTCCCCTTGCTTTTGAAGCGGATGGAGACCGTAGCGTGAAAATTACCAGAGAGGCACGATATATAGCCAAGACTCCCGGGCAGCGTGGTTTCCCATGGCGCTATCTTGTCATAGCTGGCAACGACGGCGAGCTGTTGCAGAACACGCTGACCTGCCAGTTGGCTGAAAAGAATGTATTGGAAGACTGCTCTTGGATTTTGCCGGGCCAAGTGAGCTGGGAATGGTGGAACGGTGCTACTCCCTATGGTCCCGACGTCAACTTCAAGAGTGGGTGCAATGTGGAGACTTACAAATATTACATAGACTTTGCTGCCAGGTACGGCATCCCCTACATACTAATGGACGAAGGTTGGGCTCAGAGTACAAGCGACCCCTATACTCCCAATCCGGATGTCGACCTGCATGAGCTTATAAGGTATGGGCAAGAGAAAAACGTCGGTATTATCCTGTGGCTGACATGGCTGACCGTGGAGCAGAACATGGATCTGTTTGAAACCTTTGCCGGATGGGGAATAAAAGGGGTAAAGATAGACTTTATGGACCGCAGCGACCAATGGATGGTAAACTTCTACGAGCGGGTGGCACGGGAAGCTGCGCAACATCATCTGCTTGTCGATTTCCACGGTTCCTTCAAACCTTCGGGGTTGGAATACAAGTACCCTAACGTGCTCTCATATGAAGGGGTGCGCGGCATGGAACAGATGGGCGGATGCAGGCCGGACAACAGTCTCTACCTGCCTTTCATAAGGAATGCCGTGGGAGCTATGGATTATACTCCCGGAGCCATGTTGAGCATGCAGCCGGAGACATATCGTTCGGAGCGTCCGAATTCGGCAAGCATAGGTACCAGAGCATATCAGATGGCCTTGTATGTGGTGTTTGAAAGCGGGTTGCAGATGCTGGCAGACAGTCCCACTATGTATTACCGCAACGAAGAATGCACACAATTCATCACCAAGGTGCCGGTCACATGGGATGAGACAATAGCCCTGCAGGCCAAAGCCGGAGAATATGCCATCGTTGCAAAACGTAAAGGGGACAAATGGTACATAGGAGGCATTACCAACAACAGGGAAAAGCTACGTTCCTTCGACCTCTGCCTCGACTTCCTGCCGGAAGGCAGGACTATGCGAATGACTTCTTTTGAGGACGGAATCAATGCCGATCGTCAGGCTATGGATTACCGTAAGAAAGAACGGAGTGTTTGCAAGGGTGACACTATAACAATACAACTTGCACGCAACGGTGGATTCGTCGCATCCATAGAATAAAAGCAAGTCTGTTTTCTCGTTCTCGCATACATGTATTATGCATGCCGGAGGTGTGTTTCCGGTATGCACAGTACATGTTGCAGGCAAAAGTGATGGCTATGCAAAAAGCGGTGTGTCATGGCACTCAATCTGCCGCGTTGCTTGCAGGATTCCTGTAAAAGAATGATTGTCTGCAAAGAGAGATGCAATGCTCTTCGCGTATGGAAATCATTTCACAGCTTTGTCGATGACGCCTTTGATGAGATTCTCCATGACGTCATATCCCTCCGGAGTGGGGTGGACGCCGTCTTTGCTGTAAGCCGGGTTCAAGCCATTGTTGTCTCCATATACCATTTCTTTGTAATAGTCTACGTATGGTATGTCATTTTGGTCGGCGTATTGTTTTATACGGGTGTTCAGTGAGGCTATTTTCTGTGGGGCGTCAGTAATTTCCGGTCTCCAGCCGAATGATGCTGCCGGCAACGTGGATGTCAGTATGACCTTGATGCCATTGGCCTGGGCAAGCTGCACCATCGATATGATATTGCCTAATGTATAGTCTTCGTTGTATGGACCTGTATTTTCGGCTATATCGTTGGTTCCGGCATTTATCACTACAAGGGTGGGGGAGAGGTTGACTACGTCTTGCCGGAAGCGCAGCAGGAACTGGTAAGAAGTCTGCCCGCTGATGCCTCTTCCTATATAATTATTTTCCTTAAAAAAGTCCGGATGACAGTTTACCCACCCTTCTGTAATGGAATTGCCCATGAAGACCACTCTTTTTTCTCCTTCCGATGGTTGCGGCAATACCTTGTTTTCACTGGCATACCGGTTCAGGTTGGCCCAGTCATTGTTTTGCGCGTCAGAAACTTCTGCCCATGACAGGCACAGGCAGAATATGGCGGCGTATATGCAGTATGCATGTTTGTAATGCTTCTTTTCAGTTTTCATGCTATCTGTTGTATTTTATTGGATGCTGTTCAGCAAATCTGTTTTCCCTTCGTTCACCAGTTTTAGTATAAGTTCACCGAACAGAGTGTTCTGCCAGGCGAACCATGCTCTGGTAAAGTTTGCCGGGTCGTCTTTGTGGAACGATTCGTGCATGAATCCCGTCCCGGCATCAGTGTCCATCAACATTTTTATGCAGGTTTTTATTTCTGCGTCATCCTGGCTGGTGAAAGCCTTCATCATGATGCTCATGGGCCATATCATGTCATAACCTATGTGCGGCCCGCCGATGCCTTCGCCTGCCGTTCCCTTGAAGAAATACGGGTTGCTTTCGCTCCACACGAAGCGCCGTGTATTTTGATAGATTGGGTCATCCACATCCACATCTCCCAGATAAGGCATGGCTAGCAGGCTTGGCACGTTGGCATCATCCATGAGCATGTGGTTGCCGAAGCCGTCTACTTCGAATGCATAGATTGTGCCGAACTCCGGGTGGTTGTAAGTGGCGTATTTTTTCAAAGCCGTTTCAACTTCTTCTGCCAAGTCTGTGCATTCTTTGGCCAGTCCTGTTTCACCGTTTACAGCAGTGAGTATCTCGGCTGCTTTGCGGAGCGAGGTCACTGCAAAAAAGTTGGACGGCACCAGAAATTGCAGGGTAGTGGCATCGTCTGACGGGCGGAACGAAGAAACGATCAGTCCTACGGGATTGACCGGAGCACCTAATCCGCCATTGTTCAGAGTGTCGAGTGCACGGTCTGTTATGCGCAGGAATTTGTATGGGCCGTTTCCATCCTTTCGTTGCTGTTCCCTGAATGTCTTCAGTATGTTTTGTATTGCTTGCAGCCATTCTTCATCGAATACTGATGCATCTCCTGTCACTTTCCAATATTCGTAAGCCAGCCTCAGGGGATAACATAGGGAGTCTATTTCCCATTTCCTTTCATGCAGCTCGAGCTTCATGTCCGTCTGGTCGCTCATCCAGTCTCCGCCTGTCGGGCCATCGTTGAAAGCATTGGCATACGGGTCGATATTGATGTTGGCGAATTGGCAGCGGATGACACCTTCAAGCATTCTTTTCAGTTCGTTATCCTTATTTGCCAGTTGCACGTACGGCCATACCTGTGCGCCCGAATCCCTAAGCCACATGGCATGTATGTCGCCGGTGTAGACGAAAGTGTAAGGTTTGCCGTCTTTTTCACGGAAGTGTACGGTAGTATCGAGTGTGTTGGGGAAGCAGTTTTCGAACATCCATGCCAGTTTGGCGTTAGAAAGAAGTTGCTTTATTCGTTCGATTTCCGCTTCTACGGCTTTCGATGTGAAGAGCCTGTCCTTTACGGGGATGCGGTTGCTTTTATAGTCAGCCTTGACAAAAGCATCGTTTTCAATACGCGTATTATCTTGTTTCACAAACAGTGTTTCTGAAGCGTGGGCTTGTTGCAGGCATAACAAGGCAACAGCACACAGTCCGATATTCCTCTTTTTCATTCTACTGTAACTTTTTATAGGTTGGTATATTCTTGTTTTCTGTTACAAAATTATTCTTTTTATGCGTAATTGCCAGAGTAAGTCTTGACTTAGTTCGATTTTTATTATTATTTATTTTTCCTGTACAGAAACATGCAATACAATCCTATGATTATAAACGGAATGCTGAGCCATTGCCCCATGTTGAGTGTCATTCCCTGTTCAAAGGACACTTGGTTTTCTTTCAGGTATTCTATGAAGAAGCGGAACACAAAGATTTCCGTCAGACAAAGTCCGAAGAAGAAACCGCGGCGGTACGGGTAGGCTATGGGGAGTGTGTTCTTCTTGTCGAATCCGGTGGTGGTGGCTTTCCTTATTCTTATTCCCCGGCGGTAGAGATATACCATTATAAGGAAGAATATAAAGTAAGCAATCGCTTCGTATAGCTGTGCCGGATGGCGTGGCATCATGTCCACACGTCCGAATACAAATGCCCACGGCACTTCGGTAGGTATGCCTATTATCTCAGAATTCATAAGGTTGGCCAGACGTATGCAGCATGCACAGATAGGTGTGGCGATGGCGATAATATCGAGCACGTCCATGAAATGTATCTTCATTTTGCGGCTGTAGAACCAAAGTGCGATAGCCAATCCTAATGTACCTCCGTGGCTTGCCAGGCCTTCATATCCTGTGAATTTCCATCCACCGTCCGGTGTAAATTGTATGGGCAGTATCATTTCAATGAAAGGCTTCACTCCGGACAGATAATAGTCGGGTTGGTAAAACAGGCAATGTCCCAGCCGGCAGCCTATGAATATGCCGAAGAAACAATAGAAAATAAGCGGCTCGAATTTGGCTTCGCCAATCTGTTTGTCTTTATACTGGCGATGTACCATGAGATACGATAAGGCTATTCCTACCAGCCACAATATGCTGTAATAGCGTATGGGGATGCTTCCGAAGAGTCTAAGAATCTCCCTGTCGGGATTCCAATGGATGTAGAGTAGTAAGTCTGACATGATGTGTTATCGTTTATGGTTTCTTCGTTTTTATTTATTGCCGGATGTGGCTTGTTCGCGGAATTTCTCGGCTACATGGCGATAAGTAGGAATGTCCACACCGTGTGCCTCTGCTGCTTCAATCATGTCGAACAGCAGTCCTTGTACCTCGCTCTCGTGTCCGCGTGCCATATCTTTCTGCATGGAGGCGGTGCTGTGCGGGTCCAGCTTATCAATTACCCGCAGGTTGTATTCCACCAAGTCGGTAGGGATGTCTATGCCAAGCTGTCGTCCAAGCTCGGCGCTCTCGCGCGAAAGTCCGATAAAGGTGTCGCGCACAATACCCGGCTTTTGTACTTCGCCCATGGGCACGTCGTAGTAGGCGCCCGTCACAGCCATGGCTGATATGAACGACCACTTCACAAAGGTATCTCGGTTGATGTCGTCCGATATTTCGGCTTTGATGCCGCTCTCCAGCAGGTCATGTTGCACAGCCAGCATGGTGTCTTGCGCTACCTTTGTACCGCTATGTGCGCCGTACACTATGCGGAATATCTTGCCCATCTGCGTAATCTGTCCCGGCCCGGAGATGAACCCCACTATATAGATACAGCCGTCGAGCACCGTAACACCGGGCACAAGCCGCTGGATGCGTGGCCCCGTGCCATAGACGTTGAGGATGGGTATCACCACCGTATCGGGTTTTGCGGCCCGCCGGATAAGGTCCGTAATGGAGCCGATGGAGTATCCCTTGACGCAGACGAAGATAACGTCGGCCTTGCCTGCGTATTCTTCGGCGGTGCAGGTGGGTATGTGCAACGTATGTTCGCCTTTCAGGTCGCTGTGCAGGTGCAATCCGTATTCGCGTATAGAGGCTAAATGTTCGCCACGGGCAATACACGCCACCTCCTTGCCGGCCAGAGCCAGGAAAGCGGCCATGCTTCCGCCCACACCTCCTGTTCCTACTATTAAGTAGTTCATAATAATGCTAATTATCGGGTTATTTCTTTACGTAAGTTTCTTTCTCCATGTAATACAATCCCTCGCCCCGGTCGCCATTCTCCAAATCTTCCATCTCGACTTTGAAGATGTAGTAGGGCAGGGTAGTGGTGTTTTTTTGTCTGTCTACGGTCAGGAGATAAGCGTTGCCATATTCGTCGGCCGAATAGTATTCCTTGATTTCCTGCACCATAAGTATGGGTACCTTTTCGTTGTCTATCCATACAGTTGCTTTCAGTTGTTCGGAATGTGGGGCGGTGATTACGGGCAGGGCCTGCTCGTTGACTGCTTCCAGCCGAGTCCGGCTAAGGTCTTGCCCATGCGCGGCTTCATTACCCTGTTTTTTCATTCTTTTTCTGTTACACATTGAACCGGAAGTGCATGATGTCACCGTCCTGCACCACGTAGTCCTTGCCCTCCACTGCGAGCTTGCCGGCCTCGCGCACGGCGGCTTCGCTGCCATACTTTATATAATCTTCATACTTGATGACTTCGGCGCGGATGAAGCCTTTCTCAAAGTCGGTGTGGATTACGCCGGCGCATTGCGGAGCCTTCCAGCCTTTGTGGTAGGTCCATGCCTTTACTTCCATTTCACCGGCGGTGATGAAGGTTTCCAGATTGAGGAGATTGTAGATGGCTTTGATAAGGCGGTTGCAGCCGCTTTCCTTCAGTCCGAGGTCTTCGAGGAACATCTGCTTTTCCTCATAGCTGTCCAGTTCGGCTATGTCGGCTTCGGTCCGGGCGGAAATAATCATCAGCTGTGCATCCTCGTCCTTGATGGCCTCCCGCACCTGTTCTACGTAAGCATTGCCTGTGGAGGCGGCGGTATCGTCCACGTTGCAGACATATAGCACCGGCTTGGTGGTGAGCAGGAACATTTGCTTTGCGCATGTCTCTTCATCCTCGTTCTGTAGCGTCACGGTGCGGGCGCTATGTCCTTGTTCCAATGCCGACTTGTAGCGCAGCAGCAGGCCGTATTCTGTCTTAGCCGTTTTGTCTCCACCTACCTTGGCTATTTTCTCCACGCGCCTGATGCGGTTTTCCACAGTTTCCAGGTCTTTCAGCTGCAGTTCGGTATCAATTATTTCCTTGTCGCGCACGGGGTTGACGGAACCGTCCACGTGCACGATATTTCCGTCGTCGAAGCAGCGCAGCACGTGTATGATGGCATCGCATTCGCGTATGTTGCCCAGAAACTGGTTGCCCAGTCCTTCTCCCTTGCTGGCTCCCTTCACCAGTCCGGCTATGTCGACAATATCGCAGACGGCGGGTACGATGCGTCCCGGATGTACAAGTTCGGCCAGCCGTGTCAGCCGTTCGTCGGGTACAGACACCTGCCCCAGTTGTGCGTCGATAGTGCAGAAAGGAAAGTTTGCCGCCTGCGCCTTAGCGCTGGACAGGCAGTTGAAAAGCGTGGATTTCCCGACATTGGGAAGTCCCACGATACCAGCTTTTAATGCCATAACGTATAATTTGATTTGTCATTATTATTGTGCGCAAAGGTACTGATTTATCATTTATGCACCAAGCAATCGTGTTGAAGGCTTTTTTTGTCCGGCTCTTTGTCAGGCATAAAATTGACGTGTTGGGAACGATATTGCCACAACGCGTCATCCTTGCCTGCATGTTACAATGGCGGGTTCCGTACGTTGCAATGCAGCTTTCTGTACGTTATAAACGGCTGAAAAAGCATTGCCGGTTTAATTATACCAATCCTTCAGTTTCCCGGCAACGGCTGTGGAGATTGTTAATCTGCCGGGCAGACAGACAAAAGGCCGGCATACGTCGCGCATCCCGGCCTTTAATGCATGTTATAAAAAAGTTTTGGTTATTGTTAGGAGTTTATGTCTTTATGATTAATAGAGAATCCTGTCCGCTTCACAGGTTCGGGTCAACCATCGTCGCGGTCATTTCAGGAGACAGGATGTACTCGCCTTTCTTTTCATCCCACTTGTAGTAAGTGGTGGTAACCTTCTGGCCGTTGTATGTGTGACGTATGCAGATATCCTTTACCCATTTGTTCTGTTCACTGTCCCACTTCAACGCCTCGCTTTTCGTCATGCGGTTTTGCTCGTCATAAGTGTAGTTGTACTTCATGTAGTTGGAAAGCGTATTGCCGTCAGCCTTGTAGACTGTTTCGGCCACCTTCAGTCCGTTGACTTCTTCCGAATTGTAAATAAGGTCTTTCCCTTTTTCTGCTGATGCGCTCAGGCCGCATGCCAGAAACAGGGCTGACAGAAGAGTTGTTTTTAC
This sequence comes from uncultured Bacteroides sp., assembly GCA_964651035.1. GTDB lineage: Bacteria > Bacteroidota > Bacteroidia > Bacteroidales > Bacteroidaceae > Bacteroides. Next base: position 68,529 of record CAZYVE010000001.1, on the reverse strand, counting down.
AGATGCAATTGTTTTCATGACTTTGTTATTTAAAGATTGAACTTGTCATTTTTCTACTATTTGATTCTTTTGTGTACTGCAAAGGTATGTGTCTTTCTTCTGATGCAATAAAATTCTCTATTAATTTGTGTCAAAATGTCAAATTAAGGGCTGATCTCTTTTTTGTCCTTTTGGCAAACAGTAAGCATGAAGAATATCCGCTGGGTTCATTGTCGGATATTCTTAGTTTGCAAACTGAAAGGCTGTGCTTTCCGGTGTTTGCTTTCTGATTGTAAGTTAAATAATGTTGTCTGCCGGTTAATGGGCCTCCAGCCAGTTCTTTCCCCATCCAAAATCGGCCTTCAGGGGCACCAGCATCGGGTATGCGTTCTCCATCTCTTCGATTACAATTTGTTGCACGATGTCTTTTTCAGCTTCCGGTACGCTGAAATTTAGCTCGTCATGGACTTGCAGAATCATTTTTGCTTTCAGATTGTTACTGCTGAATCGTTTGTCTATGCGTGCCATCGCCACTTTTATGATGTCTGCTGCGCTGCCCTGTATTGGTGTGTTGATGGCATTTCGTTCGGCTACGCCCCTTACCACGGCGTTATGCGAGTTGATGTCGGGCAGGAACCGCCTTCGTCCGAAAATAGTTTCCACATATCCCAGCTCTCGTGCCGACTGGATGCTCTGTTCCATGTATTCCTTTATCTGCGGGTATGTATTGAAATATCCGTCTATCAGCTCCCGTGCTTCCTTTCTTGATACTCCCATCCGTTCGGCCAGTCCGAAGGCTGAGATGCCGTATATTATGCCGAAGTTGGCCGTTTTGGCTTTGCGCCGCATCTCGGGAGTCACTTTGTGTATGTCGGTCTTGTATATCTTGGCAGCTGTGGCAGCATGTATGTCGTGTCCGCTGCGGAAGGCCTCAATCATGTTGCTGTCTTTGCTCAGGTGTGCCATGATGCGCAGTTCTATCTGTGAATAGTCGGCGGAAAAGAAGTGGCAGCCTTCGTCGGGGATAAACGCCTTACGTATTTCCTTTCCGTCATTATCGCGCACGGGTATATTCTGCAGGTTCGGGTTGCTCGAACTAAGGCGTCCCGTAGCTGTCACTGCCTGGTTGAACGATGTGTGTACCCGCTTCGTGCGTGGGTTTATGAGTTGTGGCAATGCGTCCACGTATGTACTCAACAGCTTCTTGAGTCCCCGGTGTTCCAAAATCTTGCCCACTATTTCGTGTTTCCCGCGCAAACTCTCCAATACTTCTTCGGAAGTGACATACTGTCCGGTTTTAGTCTTTTTTGCCTTTTCCACGATTTTTAGTTTGTCGAACAGCAGTTCGCCTACTTGCTTTGGCGAGGAAATATTGAAATGTCCTCCGGCCAGCTCATATATCTGCTGTTCTATTTCTTCCAGCCTTTCGGTGAAATGCAGTGAAGTCTGCTTCAGGGCATCGGTGTCAAGGCGTACTCCGTTTCGTTCGATATTGACCAAGACGGGGACAAGAGGCATTTCGATATCGCGGAAAAGACGCATTGCTTCTTTGTCATTCAGCTCCTTTTCAAGCACGTTTTTCAGTTTCAGTGTGACATCGGCATCCTCGCATGCATAACGGTAAACGCTTTCGGGCGGAAGGTCTCGCATGTTCTTTTGTTTTTTGCCACGTGCACCTATCAGTTCGTCGATGTGTATGGTGCGGTAGTGCAGATATATTTCAGCCAGATAGTCCATGTTGTGCCGCATTTCAGGTTGCAGTACGTAGTGTGCCAGCATGGTGTCGAACAGCACTCCCTTTACCTTGATGCCGTAGTTTTGCAATATTATTATATCATACTTTATGTTTTGTCCCACTTTCATGGATTTTTCATTCTCGTACAACGGGCGCAGTTCTTCCAGTAACTTGAGAGCTTCCTCCCTGTCGGCCGGTACAGGTACATAGTAGGCTCGGTTTTCGGCATCACTGAAGCTCATTCCTACCAGGTCAGCTTCCATAGGTTCGGTTGCTGTGGTTTCCGTGTCTATTGACAGAATATCGGCAGTAAGCAGTTGTCGGAGCATTTTGTGCCTTTTCTCTTCCGTGTCAATAAGCTGGTAATCCACTGTGAGCGTTTCTATGCTGTCTGTAATTGCATTTCCGGACGTTTCTGTCTTTTCGTCTGCGATTTCTGCAAACAAATTGCCTTGTACGGGCATCATTTCTTTTTTGTTTCCACTTTCTGCGAACAGAGTTCCGGCAAACTGGTCGCTCGCTTTGTCTTTCTTCAAGATGCGGTCGAGCAACGTGCGAAATTCTAGTTCCACGAAAATCCTGCGTAATTCCTCCTCGTCCGGTTTCTGACGCGCAAGCGTTTCCATGTCGAGTTCGATAGGCACATCCGTTTTGATGGTTGCGAGAAATTTTGAGAAGCGTATCTGTTCTCTGTTGTTTTCGATTTTGGCTTTGAGCGCACCTTTTAGTTGAGCAGTGTTTTCCAGCAGATTCTCGATGCTTCCGAATTGCGAGAGCAGTTTCTGTGCTGTTTTTTCGCCTACACCGGGACATCCGGGGATATTGTCGGATGCATCGCCCATCAGTCCGAGCATATCTGTTACCTGTGCTGTATCTTGGATATCGAATTTGGCTTTTATTTCTTCCGTGCCCATAATCTCAAATCCGCCCGAGTGCTTAGGGCGGTACATGAAGACGTTTTCAGAGACAAGCTGCCCATAATCTTTGTCCGGGGTCATCATGTATGTGATAATCCCCAGTTTCCCGGCTTTAGTGGCCAATGTGCCTATTACATCATCGGCTTCGTAGCCCTGCACTTGTAGTATCGGAATGCGGTATGCCCGGATTATGTCTTTTATGATAGGGACAGACAGTCTGATTGTTTCCGGTGTTTCTTCGCGCTGTGCCTTGTATTGCGGATAGGCTTCATGACGGAAAGTGGGGCCGGGCGGATCGAAGGCCACCCCTATATGCGAAGGCTCTTCTTTCCTTAGTACTTCTTCCAGTGTGTTGACGAAGCCCATGATGGCCGATGTGTTGAAACCTTTTGAATTAATCCTTGGATTTTTCAGGAATGCGTAATAAGCTCGATATATCAGTGCGTATGCGTCTAACAGGAATATTTTACTACCGTTATTCATTATAATTTCTTTTTTTCATGGTAAAAGTACAAAAAAATATGTGATTAAGCGTTTTTATTACTATGTTTGTACACAAAAAGTACCGCATGGACTCCTTATCTGTAATAAAATTTCCTATTAAGTCTGAACTGGAGGACTTTGCAAGACTGTTTGAATCTTCGCTCTCCGGCTCCAATCTTTTGCTTAATAATGTAGTGTCGCATATACAGCATAAGAATGGTAAGATGATGCGTCCGATGCTGGTGCTTCTCGCTGCAAAATTGTCAGATAAAGTTTCCCAGGCTACCTTACATGCTGCTGTTTCGCTGGAGTTGTTGCACAATGCGAGTCTGATGCACGATGATGTGGTGGACGAAAGCAACAAACGGCGGGGACAGCTTTCAGTTAATGCAATTTTTGACAATAAAGTTGCGGTTTTGTCCGGTGACTACTTGTTGGCAACGTCTGTGTTGCATATAAGCAAAACACAAAATCCGGAAATAGTGGAAATGCTTGCCTTCTTGGGACAGGAACTTTCAGACGGTGAGTTGCTGCAGCTGTCCAGTATTGAGAATACAGAATTCTCCGAATCGCTGTATTCCGAAATCATCCGCAAGAAGACCGCTACGCTGTTTGCTGCCTGTGCAAAGGCGGGGGTGCTTTCGGTAAGAGGGGAGAGTGCCCATGTGGAAATAATGCGCAAGTTTGGTGAATACATAGGCTTGTGTTTCCAGATAAAGGATGATATTTTCGATTATTATGAAAGTAAAAATATCGGTAAGCCGACAGGCAGCGACATGTTGGAAGGCAAACTGACATTGCCTGTGCTGTACGCCTTGAACACTACACGTGATGAGCAGGCATGCAACCTTGCATTGAAAGTGAAAAAAGGCCAGGCTTCACCCGCCGATGTTTCCAGCCTGATAGCGTTTGCCAAAGAATATGGAGGTATTGATTATTCAATTCAGGTTATGGAAGATTTTCGTGCCAAGGCATTGGATTTGCTTTCACATATAGATGGAGATGAGGATGTGAAGGCAGCATTGACGGCATACCTTGATTATGTAATCACACGAGACAAGTAGCGGTATCATAGATGCAGACTTATTATGCCATGAGGCCGGATTTTATCCTGTGCAGGAATCCGGCCTCATATATTTTTCCTTCGCGTGACGGGATGTCCGGAACGCAAGAGTACACTTAATCGTAGACAACCACCGTTTTGTTTCTTTGTGGAATCCTAAACGTTCTGCAGCCCTGGGCGAGGGTGTCAGAAGAATTTTGTCTCTTTCCCCAGTATGTCGGACAGCAGCACGTTTGCCAGGCGGCTTGTGCCCAGGCGGAAGTGTGTGTTGTCAAGCCATTCTTCGCCGAGAACTTCCTTTACTATGGTGTAATAGCCTATTGCATCATCCACAGTATTGATGCCTCCGGCGGGCTTGAAGCCAATTTTTATACCTGTTTGTGTATGGTATTCCTTGATGGCCTGGCACATGACGTAGGCCGCTTCCGGTGTAGCTGAAGGCTGCAATTTCCCTGTGGAGGTTTTTATGAAATCCGCTCCAGCATACATGGCAAGGATAGAGGCTTTCTTGATGTTTGATGCAGTTTTCAACGCGCCTGTCTCCAGGATGACCTTCAAGGGCTTTCCTTTGCATGCTTCTTTCAGTTCCTGTATTTCGTCACACATTGTTTCGTAGTCTCCTGCCAGGAACTTGCCAACAGAGATAACAATGTCTATCTCGTCTGCTCCGTCTAATATGGCCATGGCTGTTTCGGCCACCTTTATCTCCGTGAACGTCTGTGCAGAAGGGAAGCAGGCCGACACGCAGGCTATCCTGACATCTTTCACCTCCAGCGTGTCTTTCACTATTTCGGCAAAGTTGGGATATACGCATATTGCCGCAACGTTTTTCATGTAAGGATATTCCTCGTCGAAGCGGTTTACATTTTGGGTGAATTTCATGACACTCTCGTCGTTGTCCGCAGTGTTCAGCGTGGTCAGGTCGATGCAGTGAAACAGGAATTTCTTCACTTCCTCGGTGTTGTTTTCCGGTGCTTTCTCTGCAAGTATTTTGTTTACCTGGCCGGTTACTTGCATGTCGTCCATTTCGGTGTCATACTTGGCCAAAGCTGCGTCGTATTTACTCAGTGGCGTTTCATTCTTCTCCATGTGGGGTAAGTTTTGGGTTATTGATATGTCTTGTCCGGTCTCTTGACGTCTTTTTCTGCAGGTTTTTTGCGAAAGCCTCGGTCAGGTCAACGCCCGTCTGGTTGGCTATGCAGAGCAAGACCCAAAATACGTCGGCTATTTCGTCATCGATATTGTCTTTCTCTCCCTGTTTGAACGACTGGTCGCCGTAGCGGCGAGAGATGACGCGGGCCAGTTCGCCCACTTCTTCGGTGAGTACGGCCATATTGGTCAGTTCGCTGAAATATCGTACACCGTATTTCTTTATCCAGAAATCCACCTGTTGCTGTGCTTCCTTTATGGTCATTATTCTTTGTTTTTGGTGTCTATGCATATTGTTACAGGCCCGTCGTTCAGCAGCTCCACTTTCATGTCTGCCCCGAATATCCCTGTGGCTGTTTCTTTGCCTGTTTTTTCCGTCATGGTTTCACAGAACGTGTTGTAGAGCGGTATGGCTATTTCGGGGCGGGCTGCGCGAATGTATGATGGGCGGTTTCCTTTTTTGGTAGAGGCGTGCAGGGTGAATTGGCTCACAACGAGAACCTCCCCGTCTATGTCGATTACGGATTTGTTCATCACGCCATTCTCATCATCGAATATGCGCAGTTGGCTTATCTTCTTGCATAGCCATTCGATATCCTCGTTTCCGTCGCTCTCTTCTATTCCTACCAATACGAGGAGTCCTCGTCCGATGGAGGCTTTCAGTTTGCCGTCTATGGTCACTGATGCACGTGCTGTGCGCTGTATCACTGCTCTCATGTTTGTAGTTTTCAGGATTGTGGCTTCGTATTTGGCCGGATGCAAAGATATGAATAATTTTCAATTTGTGTGACTGATATCCCGGTGCGGCCCGCGTATCGGTTCCGGCTGTCGTGAGACCGTTTGTGTAATGTGCTGTTAGTTAGGAAGATATACGGAGGGACGTAACGCTGTCATGACGTAAGCGGTTCGGCTGCGTGTAAGTCTTGTTGCCGGCTGCCATACGATATGTTTCCCTTCTTGCTAAGATATGTTTCCCTCCCCGTTATGACGTGTTGCTGTTTTAGGATATGCCGGTTTTGCGTCATTCTTTGTTTTTTTCGTTCAGGGCAGCTTTCAGGATTTTTGCCTTTGCCTCACCAACGACTGCGCTTATCTCGTCGAGTTCGGCTTCGCGTATGCGCTTTACGCTTTTGAAGGTTTTCAGCAGTGCAGCCTTACTCTTTTCGCCTATGCCTTTTATTTCGTCCAATGCTGAGGCTACCTGCCGCTTGCTGCGTTTGTCGCGGTGGAATGTAATGGCATAGCGGTGTACCTCGTCTTGTATGCGCGTCATCAGTTGGAATAGAGGCGTTCCTTGTTTCATGCCTATGGATTGCGGCGGGAATCCGAATAGCAGTTCGGAGGTGCGGTGCCGTCCGTCTTTGGCCAGTCCGGCTACGGGTATGTCGGCTCCCAGTTCGTCCAGCACTGCTTTCACGGAACTCATCTGGCCTTTACCGCCGTCGGTTATGATAAGGTCGGGTAGGGGAGAGTTCTCTTCCATGGCCCTTTGATATCGTCTTCTTACTACCTCCTGCATTGATGCATAGTCGTCGGGGCCTTCCACTGTTTTGATGTTGTATTTGCGATAATCCTTCTTTGAAGGCTTTCCTTTGATGAAAACCACGCATCCGGCCACCGCGTCAGAGCCCTGTATGTTTGAATTGTCAAAGCATTCTATGCGTACCGGCAAGTGTTCCATGTGCAGTATCTCCTGTATTTCTTTCAGCAGCCGTGTGGCCCGTTGGTCTGGGTTCAGTTTTTCGGCCTGTTTCAGTCTGTCTGCCTTGTACTGTTTGACGTTGAGTATTGAGAGGTCAAGCAATTTTTTCTTGTCTCCGCGTTGCGGCACAGTGAATATTGTATCTTTCAGCTCTATGCCGGGATTGAACGGAACGATTATTTCCTTCGATTTGCTGTTGTATCTTTCCCTCATTTCAGCAATGCCCAGTGCCAGCAGATCTTCCTTCTTTTCATTCAGGCGTTTCTTGTATTCGAAAGTGAAAGCCTGGTTTATTGCTCCATTGGTAATGTGCAGGTAGTTGACGTAGGCCGAGTTCCCGTCACTGTCTTCCTCTATGGAAAATACATCGATATTGTGCAGCTTGTTGTTCACCACCTCCGATTTGGCGCGGTAATTCTCTATCAGCGTATACTTCTCCTTTACTTTCTGGGCTTCTTCAAAACGCATTTCTGACGCCAGCCCCTGCATGTGGTCGTATAGCTGTTGCGTTATCTTTTGGGTATTTCCTTTTAAGATTTCCTTTATCTGCTCTATGTTCCGCATATAGTCTTCTTGTGACTGCATGCCGGTGCATGGAGCCGCACATTTTTTGATGTGGTATTCCAGACAGACTTTGAACTTGCCCGCGCGTATGTTTTCCGGTGTCAGATTGTAATTGCATGTGCGCAAGGGGAAGAGGTGTTTTATAAGGTCGAGCAGTGCATACATGGCTGGTATATGGCTGTATGGGCCGTAGTAGGATGAACCGTCTCTGACTATCCGTCTTGTGCGTTGTACGCGGGGAAAACACTCGTTGCGCACGCAAATGGACGGATATGTCTTGTCGTCCTTCAGCATTACGTTGTAGCGTGGCTTATATTTTTTTATGAGATTGTTTTCAAGCAGTAATGCATCTTCCTCGGTTTTAACCACGATGTAGCGTATGTCTTCAATCTTGCTCACCAGCATACGTGTCTTGCCCGACTCATGTTCTCGGTTGAAGTATGATGATACCCTGCGTTTCAGGTTTTTGGCTTTACCTACATAAATGATAGTGCCTTCATTGTTCAGGTATTGGTATATACCCGGATTTTCTGGCAGATTGTGTACGATGTTGCGCAGATATTCGTTGGCTTTAAACTCTTCCATGCAGGGTGTTTTTAGTATGTCATGATTACATTGTCAAGACGGATTCTACCTCCACGTCATTGTCGAATATGTTCCTGCCATGCAAATCTTTCAGCTCTATGATGAAGTTTACGTAAATCTTTTGCGGATTCATCTTCTTTGCCAGTTTGCAGGCAGCATGCATGGTTCCGCCTGTAGCAAGCAGATCGTCGTGCAGCAGAACTATGTCATCCTCGTCAATAGCGTCTTTGTGAATCTGTATTGTGTCTTTCCCATATTCTTTCTCATAAGTTTCCTCTATTGTTTCGGCTGGCAGTTTCCCGGGTTTCCTTATGGGAACGAATCCGGCTCCAAGTCTTGTTGCCAATATAGGCCCCATGATGAATCCGCGCGATTCTATGCCTATCACTTTTGTGATGCCCTTTTCTTTATACATCTCGTATAAGATGTCCGATAACTCTTGCAACGCTTTAGGCTTTTTGAACAGAGTGGTAATGTCGTAGAACAGTATTCCAGGAATGGGGAAATCGGGTATTCCCCGAATGCTTTTCGTGAGTGTTTCTTTGCTCATAATCAGTTCTTTTATCTTGTTCGTTAAAGTATTTGTTTCACGTGGAACGCAGAAAGCTTATCGTCCGCAAAGTACCAGTAACACGTTTACGTCGCTGGGAGAAACTCCGGGTATACGGCTGGCTTGTGCTATAGTTTCAGGGTTTATCTTTGTCAACTTCTGTCTTGCTTCGGTTGATAATGACTGCAGATTGTTGTAGTCAAATCTGTCTTTTATCTTTATAGCTTCCAGCCGTGACAGCTTATCGGCAATTATACGTTCTCGTCTTATATATCCCTCATATTTGATGAGGATTTCGGCTGCCTCTATAATCTCTTCCCTGCGCTCTGTGATTTTGTCCAATTCCTCTTTGAGGGCAGGTACATGTCCGGCCATTGCAGTAATGGTGATTTGAGGCCGGTTTATGAGGTCGGCCAGTTTGCAGCCTTGGCGGAGTGGGGTAGTACCCATGTTTTCGAGTGCATTGTTGATGAGGTCGGGTTTTATGGAATATGTCCGCACAAAGTGTAGAATACGTTCTATAGCTTCCTTCTTCTTCTCCAGCAACTCATGGCGTTCGGCGGAAGCGAGTCCCAGCTGCCAGGCTTTGGGAGTGAGGCGCATGTCGGCATCGTCCATGCGCAGCAATATGCGATATTCTGCACGTGAGGTAAACATCCTGTAAGGTTCGTCCACTCCTTTTGTCACAAGGTCGTCTATAAGCACGCCGATGTATGCCTCGTCCCGTCCCAATGTGAACGGTTTCCCGCCGTGGCAATTAATGTGTGCGTTTATGCCGGCTATCAGTCCCTGTCCTGCTGCTTCCTCGTAACCGGTAGTCCCGTTTACTTGCCCGGCCAAGAAGAAGTTTCTTATACGTTTTGTTTCCAGTGTGTGTTTAAGCTGTGTGGGGTCGAAGAAATCATACTCTATGGCATACCCCGGACGGTATATCACCAGGTCGCGGAAAGCCGGAATCTGCTTCAACGCAGCTATCTGTATGTCCATTGGTAGCGATGATGAAAAGCCGTTGAGGTAAAGTTCCTGCGTGGTTTCCCCTTCCGGCTCGAGGAAAAGCTGGTGTTGCGTCTTGTCCGGGAACGTCACAATTTTGGTTTCTATGCTTGGGCAGTAGCGCGGACCTATGCTTTGTATCTGCCCGTTGTAGAGCGGTGAGTCAGGCAGTCCGCGTTGCAAGATTTCGTGTACCGCTTCATTGGTGAAGCATGTCCAGCAAGACAAGCGTCGCAGGTTGCGTATCGGTTTGTCGAGAAATGAAAACTTGTGGAAGTCACATTCGCCTGCCTGTAACTCCATATCTTCATAATGGACGCTGCGTCCGTCTATGCGCACGGGTGTACCGGTTTTCATGCGTCCATATTCAATGCCGTGTGCGGCGATAGATTCCGTGAGTTCGTATGATGCCGGTTCTGCTATGCGCCCTCCTGGAACTTTGACCCTCCCTATGTGCATCAGCCCGTTGAGGAATGTTCCTGCCGTGAGTATCACGCATTTGGCCTTGAATATGGCTCCCCATACAGTCTCTACGCCTTGTATCTCATCGTTTTCCACGAGGATGCGGCGCACGGTATCCTGCCAGATGTGCAAGTTTGGCGTATTCTCCAGTATATCGCGCCATACCCAGATGAACTTATTGCGGTCGCATTGGGCACGCGGGCTCCACATGGCAGGTCCTTTCGAGCGGTTGAGCAGCCGGAACTGAATAGTGGTCTTGTCGGTTACAATACCCATCTGTCCGCCTAAGGCGTCGATTTCGCGTACAATCTGTCCTTTGGCTATTCCGCCTACGGCCGGGTTGCAGCTCATTTGCGCTATCTTGTTCATGTCTATCGTGATGAGGCAAGTCTGCGAACCTAAGCGTGCGGCGGCAACGGCAGCCTCACATCCGGCGTGTCCTGCTCCGATTACTATGACATCATACTTGAATACCATCCTTGTAATGTTTCTGTCTTACGATATGCAAAGGTAATAAAAAGGAGTGAGTCCGTTGCCATGTTTATGGCATGATAATGTCTAAAATTCAGAGGTTATAGGTATTCCTGACGGCTTTTGCCGTCGGTTTTTCTGTACAAGCGGCCGGGAGCTTGGGAAAATCGCAAGGAAAAGGCTTTTGCCCGAAACGGGGTGTAAGCCTATTGCTACTATTTTGTCGCTTTTTGTACACTTCTTTATGCTGATTTTTGCTTTTTGTCGTGTTAAATATCTGATATCTCTGCTTTATGCTTTCAAAATATTACTCCGGGATTTCTTCGCTTTCCGTGTCAGGATAGCAGGATTGTCGGCACGTTGCGTGCTTCCTCTGTTTATTTTCATTCCGCCGAAGCTTCTCCTTTATACATATTGCAGTCATCCTTGCAATATGTCGCAAGCAGGCGGGCGACGGGTTGCAGGTACGTCTTCTGTATATTGCCCTAATCATTTGGCAAGTAGGATTTTTCCGCCATGTATTGCTTTGGTGATATATTTCTATTTATTGGTCATATTTTTCTATGGCCTGCATTATAAAAACCTTATCTTTGTTAGCATAAAGCCTTCATGGCTTCGAGGTTTTAAATAAATAATAATTAAAAACACGTATGAAACGTATTGTATCTTTCTCGTTGCTTCTTGCACTCTTTGCAGGTGGCAGCCATGCCCAATGGAAACCGGCGGGCGAGCGTATTAAGACGGAATGGGCCGGGCAGATAGACCCGTCCAATGTTTTGCCTGAATATCCCCGTCCTATAATGGAACGCGGAGAGTGGAAAAACCTGAACGGACTGTGGCAGTATGCAGTCATAGACAAGGATGCTGCCATGCCCGCGAGCTTTGAAGGCGAAATCCTCGTACCTTTTGCCATAGAGTCTTCTTTGTCTGGTGTGGGGAAGAGGCTTGGCGAACGGTCTGAACTGGTGTACCGGCGTAGCTTCGACGTGCCGTCAGCCTGGAAGGGCAAGCGGGTGTTGCTGCACTTCGGCGCGGTGGACTGGAAGGCGGAAGTCTATGTGAACGATATAAAGGTAGGCAGCCATACAGGCGGTTTCACACCTTTTTCTTTCGATATTACCGATGCTCTGCTGGCAAAAGGCGGGAATACGCTCACTGTGCGTGTCTGGGACCCTACGGACAGAAGCTACCAGCCGCGTGGCAAGCAGGTGAGCAATCCGGACGGGATATGGTACACTCCGGTGAGCGGCATCTGGCAGACTGTATGGCTGGAGCCGGTTCCCGAACATTACATTACCGGCCTGCGCATAACTCCTGATATCGACCGCCACCTGCTGACGGTTGAAGCTGCCACCAATACGTGCTCGCCTTCCGGCGTTACCGAAGTGGAGGTGTACGACGGCGGAGTGCTGGTCGCTTCGGGCAAGAGCATCAACGGGGAGGCTGTAGAAGTGCGCATGCCGGCAGATGCAAAGCTCTGGAGCCCCGATTCTCCTTTCTTATATGACCTGAAAGTAAGTCTGAAAGACGGCAACAAAACATGCGATGCCGTGGACAGCTATGCTGCCATGCGCAAGTTTTCCACCGGACGGGATAAGGACGGCATAGTAAGGCTGCTGCTCAACAACGAACCGCTGTTCCAATACGGTCCGCTCGACCAGGGATGGTGGCCTGACGGACTTTATACCGCACCCACGGACGAGGCTTTGAAATACGATGTGCAAAAGACTAAAGACTTCGGCTTCAATATGATACGTAAACATATAAAGGTGGAGCCGGCTCGTTGGTACATGCATTGCGACCGCTTGGGCATCATCGTATGGCAGGATATGCCAAGCGGAGACCGTGGGCCGGAATGGCAGAGCCGCAACTATTTCAACGGTACGGAGGTGAAGCGAAGTACCGTGTCGGAAGCCAATTACCGTAAGGAATGGAAGGAGATAATCGACTGTCTTTATTCTTATCCGTGCATAGGTACGTGGGTTCCATTCAATGAGGCATGGGGACAGTTCAAGACTACGGAGATTACCGAATGGACCAAACAGTACGACCCCACGCGCCTTGTGAATCCTGCAAGCGGCGGCAACCATTATACTTGCGGCGATATCCTGGACTTGCACAATTATCCTGCTCCGGAGCTGTATCTGTATGATGCACAGCGTGCCACGGTGTTGGGTGAATTCGGAGGTATCGGTCTTGTGATGAAAGACCACCTGTGGCTGACAGACCGTAACTGGGGATACGTACAGTTCAATTCGTCAGAAGAAGCTACGGATGAGTATGTCAAGTATGCCGAAATGCTGTACGGGCTGATAAAGCGCGGATTCTCGGCAGGTGTGTATACCCAGACTACGGATGTGGAAGGGGAAGTAAACGGCCTGCTTACCTACGACCGCAAGGTCATAAAGCTGGACGAGAAGCGTGTCCGCGACATAAACAGCCGCATCTGCAATTCGCTGGGTGAGTAACCCTAACCGGTTCCTGCCTATATGCATCATAAAAGAGCCTGGTTATGAAGTCTGTCATGATATATTTCCTGCTCGGCCTGCTTCTCTGGATGATTGCCCCGCTGCATGCCACAAGACCGGTACAATATTACTTCAAATCTTTAAGCGTGCGCGACGGTTTGTCACAGAACACCGTTAACCAGATTATACAGGATCGTAAAGGCTTTATGTGGTTCGGCACTAAGGAAGGCCTGAACCGTTACGACGGCCTGTCATTTCATGTATATAATAAAGAGAACTCCGGGTTGGGAAAGAATTTTGTGACGGTACTTTATGAGGACGACTCCGGGTGTATATGGGTAGGCACTGACGGCGGGGTATTTGTGTACGACCCTTTGAGGGATGCATTTACCCCGTTCGATATATTCAGCAATCGTAATACACGCATCATGGAATACGTCACTCATATAACGGGTGACGGTCAGGATATATGGATATCGGTAGAAAAACAGGGCCTGTTCCGCTACAGCCGTGACAGCGGCATACTGCAGCATTGCCTGTACAGCCATTCCATGCCAAACATAAGCTGTTTCTGGCTTAGCGGGGATACGTGCTGGGTGGCACTTTATAGCGACAATCTGTATTCCGTCCCTAAAGACTTCAGCGCGCCTATGCGCCCGTTTGTCGATGCCGACGGCCGCGATGTATTCAAGGGAGACGTAATAAACGGGGAGACACCGGGGGTGAACAATTGTATATATGTCGCTTCGAATGCGGGCCTTACAGAAATAAACTTCACCACACGTAAGACACGCCGCCTGCTTGATGCCTATGTACGGGCTGTCAGGTTCAAATCAGACGACGAGTTATGGGCCGGTACTGAGACTGGACTTTACATCTGCAATCTCTCTACAGGCAGACAGATACATTTGTCTGCACCGGAACAGGATGATGTATATGCCCTATCGGACAATGCCATATATTCATTATGCCGCGATGAGGAAGATGGCATGTGGATAGGCTCATATTTCGGCGGAGTAAATTATTATCCGTACCAGTGGACTTATTTCGAGAAGGTTTATCCGCGTGACAATCTTCGTTACTTTGGCCGCCGTGTGCGCGAGATATGCGAAGGCAACGACGGCACTCTATGGATAGGTACGGAAGACAAGGGACTCTTCAACTACAACCCTGTGAGTGGCGTAATAACTCCTTTCCGGGATCCTGCCATTTACCGCAATGTGCATGGGCTGTGCCTCGACGGTGACCAGATGTGGGTGGGTACATTCTCGGGAGGGCTCAACCGCCTGGACTTGCGTACCCGCCGGGTGAGGCATTATTCACGCGGTGAGGCCGATAATGAACTGCCGGCCAATGATGCTTTTGCCGTATATCGTACCACGACGGGCAGAATCCTGATAGGTACCACTTATGGCCTGGTAGAATATAATCGTGCCACGGACGACTTCAGGCGGATTCCGCAGATGAAGAATATGTTCATATACGACATCATGGAAGACTTTAACGGCAATCTGTGGTTTGCTACATATTCCAACGGTGTCTTTTGTTGCGAGGTGAAGAGTGGACGGTGGAAAAACTATCTTTACAGTGAAGGTGATTCTGCTTCTTTGCCTTCCAACCGTATCATAGGCATATATGAAGACAGCAGAAAACGTCTGTGGTTTATGACTCTGGGTGAAGGGTTCTGCCGGTATGATGCCAGCTCTGACGGATTTATCCGCTATGGCCTGACAGATGGATTTCCCAACACAGTTTACAAGATGGTGGAGGATACACATGGCTATTTATGGCTGACCTCCAATGCCGGCCTTTTCTGTTTCAGTCCGCAAGAAGGCGTAAAACATGTATATACTACGGCCAACGGATTGCTCAGCAGCCAGTTTAACTTTCAGTCGGGCTATTGTGCCGGAGACGGGCGCATTTATCTGGGAAGCATCAATGGCCTTATCATATTTGACCCCGAGACTTTCGTGCCAAATGATTATATGCCTCCGGTGGTCATAACGGATTTCTACTTACTCAACAAACGGGTTGATGTGTCAGAGTCGGGCGGTTCTCCCCTGAAGCAGAACATCGTTTATTCGGATTACATAGAGCTGGACGCCAAGCAGAATTCTTTTTCCTTCCGGTGTGCCGCACTGAGCTACCAGGCTCCGGAGATGAATACCTTGGAATGCAAGCTCGAAGGATTCGATCACGACTGGTACCGTGTGGGGAATTCTTCCCGTATAAATTATTCCAATTTGCCGTATGGCAACTACACATTGCGTATACGTGGAGCCAATAGCGACGGCATGTTCAATCCGAAAGAGCGTCTGCTGCAAGTTTACATACGTCCGCCGTTCTATCTTTCGATGTGGGCCTACGTGGTATATGTATCTTTTGCTCTATTGATTCTGTTTGCTTTCATACGTTACTTCAGAAACCGTACCCTCCTGCGCCAACGCCTGGCGATGGATAAGTTTGAACAGGAGAAGGAACGCGAGCTTTATACAGCCAAGATAGACTTCTTCACCAACGTGGCACATGAGATACGTACCCCGCTTACGCTTATCAAGAGTCCCCTGGAGAATGTTCTTGCTTCCAAGGAGGTGACCGGTGACATACGTGGCGACTTAGAGACGATGGAACTCAATACCAACCGTCTGCTGGACCTGGTGAATCAGTTGCTCGATTTCCGTAAAACGGAGTCGAAGGGTTTCAGCCTGAATTTTATCGAGTGTGATGTGACTGACATACTGCGCAACGCCTATAAACGTTTCTCTCCACTGGCACGCCAGAAAAAACTTGATTTCACTGTTGACATGCCCGAGCACCTGCATGCTGCTGTGGACAAGGAAGGCCTCACGAAAATAATAAGCAACCTGTTTACAAACGCAATCAAATATTCTGCCTCGTTCATCCGTGTATGCCTTTCGGGCGAGGAAGAGAATATAATACTGTCTGTAAGCAATGACGGGCCGGTGGTGCCTCCCAATATGCGTGAGGAAATCTTCAAGCCATTCGTGCAGTACAAGGATGGCATACAATATACGACGACGGGCACAGGTATCGGCCTTGCCCTGGCGCGCTCTCTGGCAGAACTGCATGGCGGTACACTGACTATGGATAATTCGGCAGACTGCAACTGCTTCATTCTCGACTTGCCACTGCAGCATGTGCAGACCTTGAAAACGGCATGTGAGAAAGAACCCCGGCTCTCTGCCGGGCAGGAAAGGGTGCAGGAAGGGATGGTACCAGCACGGGCTGTCCCGCGTTATACCATAATGGTAGTGGAGGACAACGAGGAGATGCGAGGATTCGTGGCAAGGCAATTTTCCGCCGATTACAATGTGTTGACGGCAGCTAACGGAACAGAGGCTTTGAAATTGCTGGAGACACATACGGCACATCTGCTTATTTCTGACATAATGATGCCGCAGATGGACGGACTGGAACTGTGCAGGCGGCTGAAGTCTGACATTGCATACAGCCATATACCCATTGTGCTGCTTACGGCAAAGACTACTCTCGGCTCCAAGATAGAGGGAATAAAACAGGGGGCGGATGCCTATGTGGAAAAGCCGTTTTCGGTGGAATATCTGAAGGCCTGCGTCTCAAATCTGCTGGACAACCGGGAGAAGATGCGCAAATCCATAGCCCACTCGCCCTTCCTCGAGGTGAACAGCATGGCCATGAGCAAGGCTGATGAGAACTTCCTCAAGGCATTGCACAAGGTTGTGGTGGCAAACATGCAGAATCCGGACTTCACTCTGGATAATATAGCGCAGTCGTTGCACATGAGCCGTTCGAACCTGAACCGCAAGATAAAAGAGCTGTTGGATATGACCCCTAACGATTACGTGCGCCTCGAACGCCTGAAGCAGGCGGCACAGCTCTTGCGCAGTGGTGAGTACAAAGTAAACGAGGTCTGCTACATGACAGGCTTCAATACGCCGTCTTACTTCGCCAAATGCTTCAGGGAGCAGTTTGGCAAGCTTCCCAAGGAGTTCATAGGGAAAGGGGAATGATGCTTGCCGTATGGGGCATAATTGGCCGTGTGTGCAGTACGCATTGCATGCAAATGCAGTGCATGTACTGGAGCTGCCGCATACGCATTACCAGCAGGGACACATTCTGCTGTGTGGCGGCAGTCTGCCGGGGCGGTAATGCGGATAATTGTCATGAAATCTGTAAACTGATATACAATGGATAAAGTACGTTTCGGTGTCATCGGCACCAATTTCATAACAGACAGGGTGATAGCCGGTGCGCGCAAGGACAGGCGTTTCGTGTTGGCAGCCGTATGTTCGAGAAATCAGGAGACGGCTGAAGCCTTTGCACGCAGGCACGGCATACCACGCATGTTTACTTCGCCCGAAGAAATGGCAGTCAGTCCGTACATAGATGCCGTATATATAGCTACGCCCAACTTTACCCATGCGGGGCTGGCGGTGCTCTTCATGAGCCGTGGCAAACACGTGCTCTGCGAGAAGCCGTTGGCGTCGAATGCCCGTGAAGCACGGCAGATGGCAGAGGCTTCCGGACGGTATGGCGTGACGTTGATGGAGGCTATGAAAACCACTGTGGAGCCCAATTTCCTTGCCGTGCGGCAGGCACTCGGACGGGTGGGTACAGTGCGCCGTTACTTCGCCTCCTATTGTCAGTATTCGTCGCGTTACGACAAGCTGAAAGAGGGGGTTGTACTGAACGCCTTCAACCCTGCATATTCCAACGGAGCGGTGATGGACATAGGCGTTTACACCATATATCCGATGATAGTTCTCTTCGGACCGCCCGAGAGTGTAACGGCTACGGGAACGCTGCTTCCTTCGGGGGTTGACGGTCAGGGAATGGCTGTCTTCCGCTATGCCGGCGGCATGGAGGCATGCGTGCTTTACTCGAAGATTGCTGACTCGTATCTGCCTGCGGAGATACAGGGAGAGAGCGGAACCATAGTGATGGATCGTATCAACCGGATGAGACAGGTGTCATTCATGCCGCGCGTGCGCAACGTTGCCGGCGGGTGGGGGACGCAGCCCGCAGCCGTGGAGCTGTCCGTCCCACAAGAGAATGATGAGTATTATTACGAGGTGGCCGAATTTATCAACACTGTGCTCTCCGGCAGGAGGGAATCGGCCGTCAACAGCCATCGCAACTCACTGGCTACGATGGAAGTTGTGGACGAGATACGCAGGCAGGTCGGTGTGGTGTTTCCGTCAGACAGCCTGCTATGAGAATGTGCGTGCCGGGATTCTTACTCTTCCTCGGCAAACATCGGGTCCCATGCCGGCAGGCGTATCGGCTCCTGTCGGGAGATGGCGCGTATGCTTTCAGGTACGTATTTGTCTTCCACTACCAGGCGGAACATGTATTCGTCAAACCACCTGTCCGTCATTATAAGGAAGCCATTGTGCCCTGACGACGCTCCCCAGCTGTTTTCCACCATCCATTTTACGGGCTTCCCGTCCGCATCCAGGTCTACGGCCACGAGTGTCATGGCATGTGCCGACATACTGGCAAACGTCTGTATGCGCTGTTTCTTGTTCATGCCGAAATTCACGCCCATCAGAGAGGCATAGTCGTAGTTGTCCACGTCGAGATAACCTCTGGCGGCATCCATTTGCTTGATGTCGCTTGAGAAGTACATGGCCGTACTGTCTCTCAGCGAAGTTATGGCCAACTGCTTTATCTCGTCCAAAGGCAGGTTGATGTATGTCCAGTTGCGTCCGTCGTAACGGTGGCGGTCATAGTCTATTTCATAGCACTTGTAATATTCGCGTGTGGGGTCGTTCATCAGCATGACGTAGCTTTCAAGAAGATTCGTGTCCCCGTATTTGGCGAGGAAAGTCATAGGGGTGTGGTGCTCCACTTCCACGCGTTTGCCGGATGCGTCGCGTCGCACGTAGTCAAACTCTTTGGGCGGTATTCCCAGGTTGAGTGCCAGCATGCGGTAGACATCTTTCAGCATGTCTGTTTTGCTTTGTTGCAGTTCGGCTGAAGAGGTGCCCTGTCCGGCCATGTCACGCAGTTGCAGTCCGAACTCCTTGAGTTTAAGCCCTATGAGTGATGACATGCGCGAGGTGTTGTTGCTGCTGTGCGTCTCGGGCATCGCCTCCTTTGGTACGAGTCCGTACTTACCCACGATGTCAGCCACGCCTGTAAATGTGCCCCCGTCGCTCAGCGGGTGTTTGAACAGCCATTCCACCGTCTGGTCTGTCAGTGGCTTGTCTGCCGTGTCGATGATGCCTTGCAGGAATAGGTTCGCCTTCTCCAGCTGATCCCAGAAGAACGAGTATGCCTGCGAGAACTCCAGCTCGGGCAGTCCGTAGCGTGCTATGGTCTTGGCCCGCATCACATTCATGCCGGCAAATAGCCAGCATCGTCCTGACGAGCGTTGGTTAGTGATGCCTTTGGTGTTTACCCGTATGGAAAAATGCTTGTCGAAGTCTTTCTGGTTGTCGAGGTTCACTGCCAGTTTGTTGATGTCGTTGGCAGTGATAGCGTTGCGTATGGCCTTGTCTGAAGGTGTTTCATTATACGACTGTTCGATTTCGTCGAGCATCTGGGGGCTTATGCCTCCCTTTTGTTGCTGTGCCTGTGCGTCGAGCAACCAGGCGCTTAACAGCGCGAATGTTAGCAGAGTCTTTTTCATAATGTGTCGCAGTGTTGCCCGTTCCTCCTTCCATGTAGGCCGGGTACTGGGTGTTAATGTCTGGTTATCAATTCGTTTCAGGATACTTCCCAAGTGTCGTTTGTCATAAGCAGTTCCTCGAAGTTGTGGTACTTGCTGCGTGCCGACACTTGCTCAATCTGGTCGTGTACTGCATAGTCGTAGGTGGGGGCGGAAACGTCGCGTATGACGCCGAGTGCTATGGGGAAGTCCGGCCCTTCCATCAGTGCAAGTTTCATCTGCAATGTATTATCCTTGCAGTGCGCGTCGTGTATCAATATATCTTTTTCCGTCACTCCGTTTTCACCGAGTTTCACCACTTTGAGTCCGAAGCCCTCTTGCACGAGTCCGTATTCCTTATTCTCTCCAAATAACATCGGACGGCCGTGCTCCAGGAAGATGGAGTGCTTTGTGCGTCCCTCCTTGTTGTACACGTTGTCGTATGCCCCGTTGTTAAAGATGACGCAGTTCTGCAGAATCTCGCACACAGCCGCTCCCTTATGTAGGGCCGCAGCTTTCAGGATTTCTATTGTACCGGCCGAGTCGGTAGCCACGGCTCTTGCGAAGAACTGTCCGCGAGCGCCGAAACACAATTCTGCCGGGTGGAAGGGGTCTTCTACCGTCCCGTATGGTGACGACTTGCTGACGAATCCCCTGGGCGATGTGGGGGAATATTGTCCTTTGGTCAGTCCGTAAATGCGGTTGTTCAGCAGTATCATGTTGATGTCTATGTTGCGTCTCACGGCATGTATGAAGTGGTTTCCGCCAATAGCCAGTCCGTCTCCGTCGCCGGATATCTGCCATACGGTAAGTCCTGGGTTGGCTGTCTTTGTTCCTGTCGAGATAGCCGCTGCCCGACCGTGTATGGTCTGCATGGCGTATGTGTTCATGTAGTAAGGTAACCTGCTGGAACATCCTATGCCCGATATTACGGCCGTCTGCCAAGGCGGTATGCCCAATTCGGCCATGGCCTTGTGCAGTGATGCCAAAAAAAAGTGGTCACCGCATCCGGGACACCAGCGCGGCTGTCCTTTCTTGAAGTCTTTTGCTGTGTAAGCTGTATTGTTGTTATCCATGATGTAGTTTTCTCTTTTTATTGGTTTAAAATCTCTGTGAAAGCGGCCACCAGTTTGCTTACCTCAAATGGCTGGCCTTTTACTTCGTTGTAGCGGTATGGATTGAAGTTGTCTATTTTCATGCGCAGGTATGCAGCCAATTGCCCCAAGTTCTGCTCTGCTACCACTACTTTGGGATATTTGTTGAGTACTTCGGAAGTGTTTTTGGGCAACGGGTTGAGGTATGAGAATTGTGCCAGTGCCACCTTGTTCCCGGCCTTCAGCATTTCGTCCATTGCCGAATACAAATGTCCGAATGTTCCTCCAAATCCCACAATCAGCAGGTCGGCATCGTCGGTACGTCCGTACACTTCCAGGTCGGGTACTGGTATACGTGCCACTTTGCTTGCGCGTAGCCTGCACATCATGTCATGATTGTCGGGGTCGGTAGATATGGCACCGGTGGCATTGTCTTTTTCCAATCCCCCGAGTATGTGAGTGAATCCTTCCTTCCCGGGTAATGCCCAATACCTGACGAGCGTTTCGTCATTGCGCAGATACGGTGAATAATGCCCTTTCATGGATTCTTTCACGTAGGGTGGATTGATATCGGGATATTCTGACAGCTTAGGTAGCTTCCATGCGGCGGAGCCGTTTGCCACGTAACCGTCAGTCAGCAGCACTACAGGTGTCATGTGTTCGAGTGCAATCTTGCAAGCCATATATGCTGCATCGAAGCAACCGGTGGGTGAAGTGGCTGCGATGACGGGCATCGGACTTTCGCCGTTACGCCCGAAGAGCACCTGCAGTAAGTCCGTCTGTTCGGATTTTGTGGGCAATCCCGTAGATGGGCCACCGCGCTGTACATCGAGTATTACGAGCGGCAATTCGGTGATGACGGCCAGGTTCATGGATTCTGACTTGAGGCATATGCCCGGTCCCGACGTGGACGTTACTGCCAGCGCCCCTGCGAACGATGCCCCTATTGCGGTGGAACAACCCGAAATCTCGTCCTCGCATTGCACGGTTATTACGCCCAGCGATTTGTGTTTGGACAGTTCGTGCAGTACGTCCGTGGCAGGCGTTATGGGGTACGAGCCGAGGAACAGTTTGAGTCCGGCCTTCTCTGCGGCGGCAATGAATCCGTAGGCTGTAGCCTTATTGCCCGTGATATCCATGTAACGGCCGGTTTTTTTCTCTTTGCTCTCTATATAGTAAGTGGAATGTGCTATGGAAGCGTGGGTATTATGTCCGTAATCCCATCCGGCATGTATGACGCGGATGTTGGCTTCGGCTACTTCGGGCTTCTTTGCGAACTTCTCGCGCAATAATGTTTCCGCTATGGTGAGGTCACGGTCGAAGAGCCAGCATACCAGTCCCACAACAAACATGTTGCGGCATTTCAGCATAGCCTTGTTGTCCATTCCTGTGTCAGCCAGGCAATCTTTAACCATTTTCGTGATTGGCACTGCAATGATTTCCTGCTTCAGTCCGAGTTCCTCTATTGGGTTGTCGGTAGTGAATTCAGCCTTGTTCAAGTCTGTCTTCTGTAATGCATCCGTATCTATAATGATGCATCCGTTGGGTTTGACAAACTTGTGTTGTGTCTTCAGAGCTGCTGCGTTCATGGCCACCAGTACATCGCAACGGTCGCCCGGTGTGTACACTTTGTGTGCCCCTATGTGCACCTGGAATCCCGACACCCCAGTCAGCGAGCCTTGCGGGGCACGAATGTCTGCCGGATAATCGGGAAAAGTACTGATGTCGTTTCCCACCGTAGCCGATACCGTGGAAAAAATGTTTCCGGCGAGTTGCATCCCGTCACCGGAGTCACCGGAGAACCGCACTACCACTTCATCCAGCTCTTTTAGCATCATTTCATTTGACATAATTAATTATTCGTATATTAATAATTTTTGTGTGCTATGGTCGGCGGCAAATTTCGCAAAGTTAATCGGATTGGCAAAACTTTTTTTCGTAAAATCAATATAATGCATTATCTTTGCGTCCACATTACAATCTGCTGTCCTAAGTGTGCTTTTAGCATGGTCTCGTAGTTCAACGGATAGAATAGAAGTTTCCTAAACTTTAGATCCGGGTTCGATTCCCGGCGAGACTACTCATCTTTGCGGACTTCAATTCTCTGATACCTTAATGAAATCTGGTTGGTGTTTTATATTTCTGTGTTTCTTCTTTGCAATACGGTCGTTTGCCGGCAATGCAAGGATTGACTCTCTGCAACGTGAATTGGACCGTGTTATAGCCGACCGCCAGCTGTATAATGACAGGAAACAGCGGTTTATAGATTCGCTCAAGCAGGATAGAAAACAACAAACTTCCTTTGAAGGACTCTATCGGGTCAACACTGCACTTGTCGAAGCATACTACACTTTCATCTGCGATTCTGCCGAACGCTATATACAGGACAATATAGCCATTTCTCTGAAGCAGGGCAGCTGTAAACATCTGCTTGAAAGCAGATTGTGGCTTGCACGTGTTTACTCGATATCAGGGCTGTTCATCCAGGCGGACGAAATATTCAGATCAATAAAATGCGATGATTTGCCTGACAGCCTGAAGATCACTTATTGCAAGAATATCATACGGTATTATGGGAACCTGATGCGCTATACTGACGACAATAATTTCTCAATACAATATGCTGCCAAAAGAGAAGCATACATAGACACGCTGATGTCTGTTCTTGACAAACAGTCTGATTTGTACAGAGAAACATTGGCATCCAGGCTATACAATTGGGGAAACTACAAGGAAGCCGTAGCCATACTGAAAGAACTGTATGAGAAATCTGACCCGACCACACACGCATCCATAATATTAGCTATGAATCTGGCTGTGGCGTATCAGGCAGACGGGGACCTTGAAACTGGGATGGAGTATCTGATTATTGCCGCAATAGGAGACAACAGACTTGCCATAAAGGAGAATGAGGCGATGCTGAATATCGTAGGTTGTCTATATCGCGAAGGGGACATAGACCGCGCATACAATTATCTGAAGATAGTGTTGGATGATGCCAATTTTTATAATTCACGCTTCAAGAATGAAGTGATAGCCCGTGTCAATCCTATAATAGAAAGCACCTACCTTATCAAGTTGGAGAAGCAGAAGGAGAGACTCCGTATTTACCTTTGGATTATCACTGTTTTCGCGGTTGTGCTGGCCGTCACGCTTTATTTGACTTTTAAGCAGTCTAAAATGCTTTTGCGGGCCAAAGGCATCTTGAAGAGTATGAACCATGAACTGGTATCTGTAAACAAAAAGCTCGATGAGGCCAACCTGACGAAGGAGAAATACATAGCTTACTTCATGGGGCAGTGTGCCCTCAGCATAAACAAACTCGATGAATACAGGAAAGATGTGAACAGGAAAATCAAGGCGGGCAAGGTGGATGATGTGTACAAAATCTCTTCCAGGTCTTTCGACAAGGAGCTGGAAGTGCTCTACAATAACTTCGACGAGGCTTTCTTGAATCTCTTTCCGGACTTTGTGGAGAATTTCAATTCATTATTGCGTCCAGACTGTCATTATGCTTTTGACAAGGGAAAGCTTAATGCCGAGCTGCGTATATTTGCCCTGATAAGGCTTGGCATTACGGATATTGGACAGATTGCCGCTTTCCTGCATTATTCTGTGCAGACTATCTATAATTATAAAAGCAAAGTGAAACGCATGTCCGACTTGGATGGCAATCTCTTCGAGGAAAAGGTGAAAAAACTCGGTTCTTTATCCTACTGATATTTACTGCCGGTTTACTTGTATTCCTCCTGATGTGGTTTATTATAAACTGATATTCTGTATATTAGCTTTATCTCTGCGTTATAAGCCCCTACTTTATCTTCTACTTCAAGTATGAAAGGGGACATTTTGTATCTATATTTGCAACAACACTAATTGCTGAGCGGTATATATGTTCTGTGCAGATGCAATACAGGTGATATGCAAACCGTGTACGAGTTCCCCGTAAATATAAAACATATACGAAGGAAATACAGGAAAACGGCTTTCGCCAGAAAATGACAGGGCACAACCAAACACAAATCAATATAAATAAGAGGTAGAATATATATGAATGAGAGAGTGAATATTTGCTCGAATAAGTGAAATGGACTGGTTGGTTTGTTTTTCGCGAGGTTTCGATTTCGAATATTCAACGTATTAGGGAGAGTGAGAGAAAGATTTGTTTTCAGGAAGTAAGGAAAACTGATGTGGCAGGCAGGCCGTTCCCTATGACGTGTTAGTCATGGAGAACGGCCTGTATGTGTGATTACATTTCTTTGGATCTTATAAAGTATTCAGTAATCTGCACAGTTTCTTCATGGCCAGGGCTCGATGGCTGATTTGGTTTTTCATCGTATCGCCCATTTCGGCAAAAGTCTGATTGTAACCTTCGGGTATGAATATCGGGTCGTACCCAAAGCCCGAGGAGCCGCTTCTTGCCGTGGCTATTTTGCCGTGTACTATCCCCTCGAACAAATGTTCCTTACCCTCCAGTATCAGTGCGAATACAGTGCGGAACTGTGCCTTGCGGTTCTCTTCCCCTTCCAGCTCGTGCAACAGTTTGCGGATGTTGGCCTCAGAGTTGCAGCTTTCGCCGGCGTAGCGAGCCGAATATACTCCCGGTGCTCCCCCGAGAACTTCCACCTCAAGCCCGGTGTCATCGGCAAAACAGTTTTTGTGATATCTTTCGTAAACGAACCTTGCCTTTATCAGGGCGTTGCCCTCCAGTGTGTCTGCCGTCTCGGGTATATCGCTGCGGCAGTGTACATCTTTCAGGCTGAGCACTTCTATTTTCGCCTTCACCATCTCTTTGACTTCCTTCAGTTTGTTGGCGTTGTTGGTGGCAAATATAAATCTTTTCATATTGCTTTCTCCATTATTGTATATAGTTATGTGCCTAAGTATCCTTTTCACTTTACCTTCAACCGGTCGAACCCTTCGCCGTATACCCCAATGACAGAGCTTTGTGAGATAAATGCATTGGGGTCTATATCCTTCACCAGGCGGAATATCTCGACAGACTGCCTTTTGTAAGCCAGCACCACGAGTACCTTTACTTCCTTTTGGCTGTACCATCCTGTGCCGTCCAGGACAGTAACCCCTCTGTGGGTTTCGCGTGTAATGCGGTCTGCTATCTTTTCGTACTCTTTTGAGAAGATGAAGAACTGTACAGACTGCCGCGCACTGTTAACGATGTAGTCTAACACGTATCCCTGCACGAAAAGTGCTACAAACCCGAATATGACACGCCGCCAGTCGTGGAAAACAAAGTAGCAGGAACTGATGATTATACAGTCGAACAGCATTATCATCCGTCCCAATGCCACGTCTTTGTATTTGTGTATTATGGCAGCTATGATATCCGTCCCTCCCGTACTGCCGTTGCTGTTGAATGCCAGCCCGAGCCCTATGCCGCACATAATCGAGCCTATCAAGCAAGCCATGAAGTCCTCTCCCGGCCCCAATACCTGAGGGAACGTGCCGTCGGGGTTTCTTACAAGCCATTGGAAGAACTCCAGCAAGGCGGTCAGCGTGAAGATGGCGTATGTTGTCTTTATGCTGAACCTTGGCCCCAGTATCTTGATGGCAAACGTCATCAGCACGGCATTTACGATAAAGTAAGTGTACTGGATAGGGAATCCGATGGAGTAATAAACGATAGCCCCGATACCGGTGGTTCCGCCGGTGGTAATCTGGTAAGGGATGAAGAATACCGACCATCCTATGGCGTAGCTCACAAGTCCGATGGTGATGAACGTGTAATCCTTTGCTTCCCTTATAAGAGTGGCTTTCGATGGTTTGGCAATCCGCATGTCTATGGCTCTACTTTACTACTATGTTTACAATCTTCTTCGGGACAACTATGATTTTCTGCACGGTCTTTCCTTCTATCCACTTGGCCGAACGTTCGTCGTCCAGCACTGCGGCGTGTATTTCGTCCGAGGCGGCGTCTGCCGGGAACTCTTTTGTGAAGCGTGCCTTCCCGTTGAATGAAACGGTGTAGTTGACAGTGCTTTCAATCAGATACTTTTCGTCGTAGTCTGGCCATTGGGCGTCGCATACCGAGCCGTGCATCCCCAATGTATGCCATAGCTCTTCACACACGTGGGGAGCGAATGGCGCCAGGATAACGATGAGCTTCTCGAGTATTTCCTGCTTGTTGCTTTTCAAAGCAGTCAATTCATTGACGCAAATCATGAAGGCGCTTACGGACGTGTTGTACGAGAATGTCTCTATGTCCGCAGTCACTTTCTTGATGAGCTTGTGCAGCGACTTAAGCTCTTCATTCGAAGCCGGTGTGTCAGTCACGAGATAATTGCCATTACGGTCGTAGAAGAGAGCCCAGAACTTCCTTAGGAAGCGGTGCACTCCGTCTATGCCGTTTGTATCCCACGGCTTGGATTGTTCTACGGGACCCAGAAACATTTCGTACATGCGTAGCGTGTCGGCGCCGTATCTCTCTACAATCATGTCGGGGTTTACCACGTTATACATGGATTTGGACATCTTTTCCACTGCCCATCCGCAGACATACTTGCCGTCTTCCAGTATGAACTCGGCATCGGCATATTCCGGTCGCCAAGCCTTGAAGGCTTCCAGGTCGAGCACATCATTCGATACTATGTTGACATCCACGTGCAGCGGAGTGGTATCGTACTTGTCTTTAAGCCCGAGCGATACGAAGGTATTGGTATCCTTTATGCGGTAAACGAAATTGCTCCGTCCCTGTATCATGCCCTGGTTTACCAGTTTCTGGAAAGGTTCTTCTACTACAGACACGCCGATGTCATGCAGGAACTTGTTCCAGAAGCGCGAGTAGATGAGATGTCCTGTCGCGTGTTCAGTACCGCCCACATACAGGTCTACGTTGCGCCAGTATTCGTCGGCTTCCCCGGAGACAAGGGCTGTGTGGTTACGTGGATCCATGTAGCGCAGGTAATAGGCACTCGAGCCTGCAAAGCCCGGCATGGTATTCAGTTCGAGGGGGAATACGTTCCGGTTGTCTATCTTTTCATTCTCCACGACGCAGTTGTTTACCGTATCCCACGCCCAACGTGTGGCATGCCCCAATGGAGGTTCTCCTGTTTCTGTCGGCTGGAATTTGCTTACTTCCGGCAATTCCAGAGGCAGGCATTTTTCTGGAATCATGTAAGGCATCCCGTCTTTGTAGTATACGGGGAAAGGTTCTCCCCAATAGCGTTGCCGGCTGAATATGGCATCGCGCAGGCGGTAGTTCACCTTCACGCGGCCCAGGTTATGTTCTTTCACATATTGCTTGGTCGCAGCTATGGCCTCTTTTATGGTAAGCCCGTTGAGCGACAAGTCGCAATAAGGTGCAGCTTCTTCTTTGGGAGAGTTGCATACGATACCCTCTTTGGCATCGAAGCTCTCCTCGCTTACGTCACATCCTTCTACCAGAGGGCGTATCTCCAGTCCGAAGTGCCTGGCAAAGGCATAGTCGCGGCTGTCGTGTGCGGGCACGGCCATGATGGCTCCGGTGCCATATCCGGCCAGCACGTAGTCGCTCACCCAGATGGGAACAGCTTCGCCGGTGAAAGGGTTGATAGCATAGCTCCCTGTAAACACCCCGGTCACTCTGCGGTCGCTTATGCGCTCCCTCTCCGTGCGTTGTTTTGTGCGGTCGAGGTATGCTTCAACTTCGGTTTTCCTATCCGGTACAGTCAGCAGGGGGACAAGTTCGCTTTCGGGTGCCAGCACCATGAAGGTAACTCCGAACATCGTGTCGGCGCGGGTGGTGAAGATGGTGAACTCCATGTCGCTGTCTTTCACCTTGAAGCGCACCTCAGCCCCTTCGCTCCTGCCTATCCAGTTGCGTTGCGTCTCCTTCAGCGAATCCGTCCATTCGATGGTTTCCAGTCCGTCCAGCAGTCGTTGCGCATAAGCAGACACGCGCAGGCACCATTGGCGCATCCTCTTTTGCACCACGGGATATCCGCCGCGTTCCGACACGCCGTCCACCACCTCGTCGTTGGCCAGCACGGTGCCGAGCTGCGGGCACCAGTTTACCATTGTCTCACCCAGGTATGCTATTCGGTAATTCATCAGGATTTCCTGCTGTTCCTTTTCGCTCTTGGCATTCCAGCAGTCGGCTGTGAAGCTCATTTCGTTGCTGCATGCCGCGTCCACCCCTTCGGTTCCGGTCTTGCCGAACGCTTCCGCCAGCTCTTCTATGGGGCGTGCCTGCTGCCTGCTGTTGTCGTAATAGCTGTTGAACATTTTCTGGAAAGCCCATTGCGTCCAGTGATAATATTCAGGGTCGCAGGTACGTATCTCGCGGCTCCAGTCGAAAGAGAAGCCAATCTTGTCCAGCTGTTCGCGGTAGCGGTTGATGTTGTTTATGGTGGTGATGGCCGGGTGTTGCCCTGTCTGTATGGCATATTGCTCTGCCGGAAGCCCGTATGCGTCGTACCCCATTGGGTTCAGCACGTTGAATCCCCGCAGGCGTTTATACCGTGCATAAATGTCCGATGCTATGTAGCCCAGCGGATGCCCCACGTGAAGTCCCGCCCCGCTTGGGTAGGGAAACATGTTGAGTACGTAGAATTTCCGCTTGCCATTATCCTCGTCCACCTGGTACGTCTTGTTCTCCACCCAGTTTTTTTGCCATTTCTTTTCGATTTCCCTGAAGTTGTAATCCATTTGCTTGTACGTTTGTTTCCTGCCTGTAAGGCAGTTGTTCCGATTATTACATAGTTATTGCGCACAAAGTTACGTGTTTATTTTCGTATTCATGGCAATGTGCTTCAAAAATCATGTGCAGGGCATATATCATGTCAAGTGGTGAAAGGCGTTTGCTGTTGATTGTTGGGTTTCGAGTGCAAGTCTAAGAGCGCCTTGGCGACAAGCAAATACTCCCCGTGTGCATGACGTGTACTGCGCCTGCGGACAATGCGTTGCCGCCGCGCCGCTGACATGTTCCGTCCGGACGGGGAATGCGTGCAAAATACTCCTGCCGTTTGCTGTATTTATTTAGTTTTTTAATTTTTATTCGGCAATCTGAAAATTAAATTTAAAAATAAGCTCTGATATATATAAAAGATTCGTATATTTGTGGGCATACAAGTAGCATGTAATTGAAAACCGAAAATGATAGTATTTGATTTGCAGAACAGCAGCCGGATTGAATCGCTTCATCCGTTGTTCAAGACTTTGTTTGAATATGTCAAGTCGCACGACCTGCTCAACTCCGCTCCGGGCCGCATTGACATAGACGGAGACAATCTTTTTATTAATAATGTGGAGGCTGATGGGGTGGATGCCGACAAACAGCCCTTGGAGGTGCACCGCACCTACATAGACGTGCATATACTGTTGGACGGAGCTGAGAGGATAGGCTGGAAACCTTTGGAAGACGTGACAGATGAAGTGAAGCCATACAGCGCTGCCGACGACTGCGCACTGTATGCCGACAGCCCTTCGGCATACGTCGACCTGCATCCGGGCGAGTTTATGATAGTCTATCCGGAAGATACGCATGCGCCACTAATCGGGAGCGGGAAAATACGGAAACTGATAGGTAAGGTAAAACTGTAATAACTGCATGAACCATGAAAAACAGTAAGTTTTATCCTTGGGCTGTCGTCGCCCTTCTCTGGGTGGTAGCCCTGCTGAACTATATGGACCGCCAGATGCTGTCTACCATGCAGGAGGCCATGAAGGTGGATATTGTGGAACTGAACAAGGCCGAAGCCTTCGGGGCGCTGATGGCCATCTTCCTGTGGATATACGGCCTGCTGAGTCCGGTGGCGGGCATGGTGGCCGACCGTGTGAGCCGCAAGTGGCTTGTTGTAGGCAGTCTGTTCGTCTGGTCGTTCGTAACGTGGATGATGGGCTATGCGGAAACTTTTCACCAGCTATACTGGCTGCGTGCCATTATGGGCGTCAGCGAGGCGCTCTATATCCCCTCGGCACTGTCTCTCATCGCCGACTGGCATGAGGGTAAGTCGCGTTCGCTGGCTATCGGCATTCACATGACAGGCCTTTACGTAGGGCAGGCCATTGGCGGTTTCGGTGCAACTATTGCCGCCATGTTTTCATGGCACTCCACGTTCCATTGGTTTGGTATAGTCGGGGTGGTGTATTCACTTATACTTATAGGCCTGCTGCACGAGAATCCGCGCCATGCGGTTCCTGCCCTGAAGCCGGAGAAGAAGTCCGGAGAGAAGAAGCCCTCTCTGTTTGCCGGACTGGGCGTGCTGTTCACCACATGGGCATTCTGGATTATCCTCTTCTATTTTGCCGCACCCAGCCTGCCCGGATGGGCCATCAAGAACTGGTCGCCCA
This sequence comes from uncultured Bacteroides sp., assembly GCA_964651035.1. Taxonomy (GTDB): domain Bacteria; phylum Bacteroidota; class Bacteroidia; order Bacteroidales; family Bacteroidaceae; genus Bacteroides. The sequence goes on along the minus strand of CAZYVE010000001.1, from coordinate 37,375 downwards.
CGCTGTTCTCTGAAAGCCTGGGCATCCCCATGGCCGAAGCCGGCCCCATATCTACCATAACCATTGCCGTGTCGTCGTTCATAGGCGTGATAGCCGGCGGCATCATGAGCGACCGCTGGGTACAGCGCAACTTGCGCGGACGCGTCTATACAGGTGCCATAGGCCTGGGGTTGACCGTCCCTGCCCTGTTGTTGCTGGGCTTTGGCCATAGCCTCGTGGCGGTGGTGGGAGCCGGGTTGCTGTTCGGTATAGGTTACGGTATTTTCGATGCCAACAATATGCCCATACTATGCCAGTTTGTTTCGGCCAAGTACCGCGCCACGGCTTACGGGCTGATGAACATGACCGGAGTCTTTGCCGGGGCTGCGGTGACGGAGGTGCTGGGCAAGTGGACAGACGGGGGAAACCTGGGACTGGGATTTGCCATGCTCAGCATCGTGGTATTGGTGGCACTGTCCCTGCAGCTTTATTTCCTGCGTCCAAAGACGGACAATGTGGAATGAAGCAGGTAACGATTAATTATAAAAAGCATAAGGTTTATGGAAAAGATTATCGGATTGATTGATGCGCCGTTTACTCCGTTTTACAGTAACGGCGAAGTGAATTACGAACCTATCGCGACATACGCACAGATGTTGCGGAAAAACGGACTGAAAGGGGTTTTCATCAACGGCTCTTCCGGCGAGGGATATATGCTTACCGAAGAAGAACGCATGAAGCTGGCCGAATGCTGGATGGCAGCAGCACCTGAAGGTTTCAAGGTGATAGTGCACGTGGGTAGTTGCTGTGTCAAGTCGAGCCGTATGCTGGCAGAGCATGCCCGGCAGATAGGTGCATGGGGAATAGGTGCCATGGCTCCTCCCTTCCCGAAAATAAACCGTGTGGAAGAACTGGTAAAATACATAGAGGAAATAGCATGCGGTGCGCCCGACCTGCCTTTCTATTATTACCATATACCTGCCTTCAACGGTGCATACCTGCCCATGGTTGAGTTGCTTAAAGCTGTAGACGGACGTGTGCCAAACTTCGCAGGCATTAAATATACGTTTGAAAGCATGTACGAATACAACCAGTGCCGGCTGTACAAAGACGGCAAGTATGACATGCTGCACGGCCAGGACGAGACCATACTTCCCTGCCTGGCAATGGGCGGCGCCCAGGGTGGCATCGGAGGGACGACCAACTACAACGGACGGGAGTTGGTAGGGATTATCGATGCCTGGAAAAACGGTGACCTGGAACTGGCGCGCGAACGGCAGAATTTCTCCCAGGAGGTCATAAACGTAATCTGCGATTATCGCGGCAACATAGTGGCCGGCAAGCGGATAATGAAACTTATCGGGCTTGATTTGGGCAAGAACCGGACACCTTTCCGGAACATGGATGATGCAGAGGAGGCTCAGATGAAAAAGCGGCTCGAAGCTATAGGGTTTTTCCAACGTTGCAACCAATTCTGATATTTCATTCGTATGGACATCAAATCATATCTCAACGGGTGGGCAGATATCTATCTCAAGGATTTGACCACCAATATCCTCCCCTTCTGGATGGAACATGGGCTGGACCGTATCAATGGTGGTGTGTACACCTGCCTTGACCGGGACGGCACACTGATGGACGGCACCAAGTCTGTATGGTTCCAGGGACGCTTCGGTTTTGTGGCCGCTTACGCTTATAACCATATCGCCCAAAATCCCGAATGGCTTGAGGCTTCGAAGAGCTGCATCGATTTTATCGAACAGCATTGTACCGATACAGACGGCCGGATGTATTTTGAGGTGACGGCAGAGGGATACCCGTTGCGTAAACGCCGTTACGTCTTTTCGGAAACATTTGCAGCTATTGCCATGGCTGAGTATGCCATTGCATCGGGCGACAGGACGTATGCCTCGAAAGCATTGGAGCTGTTTCACCGCATACGCGGTTTCCTGACTACTCCAGGAGTATTGGAACCTAAATATATGTCTGCTGTACAGACCCGCGGACACTCTATGACGATGATTCTCATCAACACGGCTTCACGGATACGTGAGGCTGTGGCCGACCCTGCGCTCGACAGGCAGATAGACGAATCTGTGGAAGCTATCAGCCGGTATTTTGTCCATCCGGAGTTTAAGGCTCTGCTGGAGACCGTAGGGTCGCACGGCGAATTTATCGATACGTGCAACGGCCGCCTCATCAATCCGGGGCATTGCATTGAAACCGCATGGTTCTTGCTGGAAGAGGCGCGTCACCGCAACTGGGACAAAGAACTGACGTCGTTGGCCTTGCGGATTCTCGACTGGTCATGGGAGTGGGGCTGGGACAAGCAATACGGAGGCATAATCAACTTCCGCGATTGCCGCAATCTGCCCGTACAGGACTATTCGCAGGACATGAAGTTCTGGTGGCCTCAGTGTGAGACTATAATCGCCTCGCTTTACGCTTATCTGGCCACGCGGGACGATAAATATATCCTTATGCACAAGATGATTTCCGACTGGACTTACAGTCACTTCCCTGACCAGGAGAAAGGCGAGTGGTATGGCTATCTGCATCGCGACGGCACGGTGGCCCAGCCGGCCAAGGGTAACATCTTCAAGGGGCCGTTCCATGTTCCTCGCATGATGATGTATGCATACGGGCTATGCCGGGAAATCTGTTCATTGCCATAGCCGTTTTGCTTATCTGCATCGTCCGATCGGGTTAAATCTCCTTAACGTTTTTCGGGTATTTCGATTTTTATTTGTTATTTCGCATCATAATTGATGTTTTGCGGTTCTCATGTTGTGATGAGGACCGCAAAATGTTTTCCCTGCGCTTGCTGTTGATGAATACAATCACTATAAAAAAATGTCCTTTGTGTACCGGTACAAGGTTGGAGCATGCGCTGACGTGTGTGGACAGCTTCTCTTCGGGTGAAACGTTCCGTTTGTGCCGTTGCCGTGATTGTGGTTTCCTTTTTACGCAGGGCTTCCCTTCCGGTTCAGAGATGGAACGGTATTATGATGCACCCGGTTACATATCACACTCCGATACGCATAGAGGCCTGGTGAATACTGTTTACCACTATGCACGTGCATACATGCTGAGGCGTAAGGGGAGGTTTGTAGAACGTGAATCCCATCGCAATGGCGGCCGCCTGCTGGATGTCGGTGCCGGTACCGGATACTTTGCCAACGCCATGAAACGGCGTGGATGGCAGGTGGATGCGGTGGAAAAGAATGCCGGAGCTCGGACGTTTGCCATGAAACGGTTTGCTTTGGAGATGCAGCCTGAAGAGGCTTTGCCGGGAATGGAGGAAGGTAGTTACGATGTCATAACCCTGTGGCATGTAATGGAACATATAGAGAAGCTGAACGAAACATGGGCTCAGCTTAACAGGTTGTTGACTGCAAAGGGGGTGCTTATAGTGGCTGTGCCCAACCATTCGTCGTACGACGCACGCCGTTACGGCGCTTGCTGGGCCGCATACGATGTACCGCGCCATTTGTGGCATTTTGTTCCGTCCACCATGCAGCGTTTTGGAGCAAAACACGGATTCATACTTGCCGGACGGTATCCCATGCCGTTGGATGCATTCTATGTATCCATGCTTACCGAGAAATACATGCACCGCGTGTTTCCTTTCCTGCGCGGATTGTGGACGGGTACGTTGGCATGGTTTGCCTCTATGATAAGGATGGAACGCAGCAGTTCGATGATATATATCTTCAGGAAAAGATGATATTGTAACCATAATAAACTCGAAGAACCATAATAAAGATGGGAATGGAGAAGAAACGCAGGGCCTTTCTTGACATGCAGTTTATTACAGCATGTATCAGTACGACTTTGGTGCTGCTGTTGCTTGGGCTGGTGACTTTTTTTGTCCTGACGGCTCATAACCTGTCAGTATATGTGAAGGAAAACATAACTTTCTCCATCTTGCTGGACGACAATATGAAGGAACACGATATCGTGGAACTGCAACGCAGCCTTGAACGCGAGCCATTCGTGAAGCAGACTGAATATATATCGAAAGAGCGCGCACTGCGCGAACAGTCTGAGGCCATGGGGACAGACCCGCAGGAGTTTCTTGGGAGCAATCCTTTCAGTGCTTCTATCGAGATAAAACTCAATGCAGGCTACGCCAATTCGGACAGCATCGCCAAGATAGAAAACTTAATCCTGCAGGACAACAACATCAGGGAGATTCTTTACCAGAAGGAGCTGGTCGACGCCATTAACGACAATATACGCGACATCAGCCTCTTCATGCTGGCCTTGGCGGCTGTGCTGATGCTTATCTCGTTTGCATTGATAAACAATACCATAAAGCTGACCATATATTCCGAACGTTTCCTTATACAGACGATGAAACTGGTAGGGGCGAGTTGGGGGTTCATACGCCGGCCGTTCATACGCCGTAACTTCCGGATTGGGGTGATTTCGGCAATATTGGCGGACGGCATATTGTGCGGTGCAGCCAATTGGCTGGTATCGTACGAGCCTCAGCTGGTGGTGGTAGTGACACCGCATGTGATGCTGGCAGTGGTGCTCGCAGTGCTTGCTTTCGGCATATCCATCACATGCCTGTGTGCCCTGTTCTCGGTAAACAAATATCTGCGGATGAATGCAAACGCGCTGTATTATGTCTGATAGATATGTTTGCGGATTTCTCCGTACATGTATTGCGCATGCGGGAAACGCGTCCGCGGCTTGTGTAATATATGTTTTGCTGATGCCGCCTTTTGACCCGCCGGTCTTTTATGCCGGCTGATACGTATTCGCTTGGAAGTACGACTGAATAAGAACAAATAAAACTGTATTTAAGAAAGATGGATAAACAGAAATTTGCTTTCGACAAGACCAATTTCATACTGCTTGCCATAGGCATGCTGGTCGTGATATTGGGTTTTGTGCTGATGACGGGCCCTTCGTCAACACCTACACACTTCGAGCCGGACATCTTCAGTGTAAGGCGTATAAAAGTGGCTCCCCTGGTAAGTCTTGCAGGTTTTATATTCATTATATATGCTGTATTGCGCAAGCCGAAGGACGGGACGAAGTAAGTAGAAGGACATTTTGGGGGAGGAATCATAATCTATGGATTGGATTGAAGCGCTTATCCTTGGGCTTATACAAGGACTGACTGAATATCTGCCGGTGAGCAGCAGCGGCCACCTGGCCATCGGGGCGGCATTGTTTGGAATAGAAGGTGAAGAAAACCTGGCTTTTACCATCGTGGTGCATGTGGCTACGGTGTTCAGCACGCTGGTCGTGCTTTGGAAGGAAATCAGCTGGGTGTTCAAGGGAATGTTTAAATGGCAGCTGAATGACGAAACTCGCTATGTGTTCAACATCCTGGTGTCCATGATTCCCGTGTGCATTGTGGGTCTGTTCTTCAGGGACGTGGTAGAGGATATATTCAGCTCCGGCCTGTTTGTGGTGGGCTGCAGCCTGCTGTTGACGGCCTTGCTGTTGGCATTCTCCTATTTCAAGAAATCCAGACAGAAGAAAAAAATCTCGTTGCGTGATGCCTTCATCATTGGTCTGGCACAGGCTTGTGCAGCCGTATTGCCGGGATTGTCCCGTTCGGGCAGCACTATTGCCACCGGCCTCCTGCTGGGTAACGACAAGTCCAGGTTGGCACAGTTCTCGTTCCTGATGGTGGTTCCCCCTATCTTGGGAGAGGCTTTGCTGGACAGCATCAAATTGGTACAGGGAGAGAACATTGCAGGCGACATACCGGCTTTGTCATTGTGGGTTGGTTTCTTGGCCGCCTTTGTTTCCGGTTTTCTGGCCTGCAAGTGGATGATTAATATCGTCAAGAAGGGTAAACTGATATATTTTGCCATCTATTGTGCTTTGGCCGGACTGGCAACCCTCATATTCGGATAAGGTGTGATGGATTTCAAGAAAGGAGAGGTATTATATTTCGATAAGCCTTTAGGGTGGACATCGTTTAAGGTAGTGGGGCATGTACGCTATCATATTTGCCGCCGCATGGGCATTAGGAAGTTGAAGGTAGGTCATGCCGGCACGCTGGACCCATTGGCTACCGGCGTTATTATCGTTTGTACGGGCAAGGCTACCAAGCGTATAGAGGAGTTCCAGTCTCATACCAAGGAGTATGTGGCAACTTTGCGCTTGGGTGCCACGACGCCCAGCTATGACCTGGAGCATGAGATAGACGGCATCTATCCGACAGAGCATATCACCCGCGCTTTGGTGGAAGACACGCTTGATAAGTTCACCGGAGAAATATGGCAGGTGCCTCCTGTATTTTCGGCATGCATGGTGAACGGCACGCGTGCATACGATCTGGCCCGGAATGGAAAAGAAGTGGAACTGCAACCTAAGAAGCTGCTGATAGATGAAATCGAATTGTTGGAATGCAACCTGCCGTACGAACTGAAGATACGTGTGGTGTGCAGCAGAGGAACGTATATCAGGGCGCTGGCACGCGACATCGGAGAAGCATTGCACAGTGGGGCACACCTCACGGCTCTGGTGCGTACACGTGTAGGTAATGTCCGTGTGGAAAACTGCCTCAATCCGATGGGGTTCGAGGAGTGGATAAACAGCCAGGATGTGGTTGTTGACGATTATTAACATTCTTATTCTTGACATCACTATATGCCGATTAGTATTTTTGTAGATACCTGAGAGTATCTGAAAGCGGCAACCTCGTTTATTTACAGATTATTCGCCATTATAAAATAATTGAAAAATGAAACTTTCGCAATTCAAATTCAAACTTCCCGAAGAAAAAATTGCCTTGTACCCTACAAAGTATAGGGATGAGTCACGCCTGATGGTGTTGCATAGGAAAAACGGTGAGATAGAACACCGCATGTTCAAAGATATTTTAGGCTATTTCAATGACAAAGATGTGTTTATCTTCAATGATACAAAAGTTTTTCCAGCCCGTTTGTATGGCAATAAGGAGAAAACCGGAGCACGTATAGAAGTCTTTCTGTTGAGGGAGCTGAACGAGGAGCTGCGCCTGTGGGATGTACTGGTAGACCCGGCCCGAAAAATCAGGATAGGCAACAAACTTTATTTTGGAGAAGATGATTCGATGGTGGCAGAAGTAATAGACAATACTACTTCGCGCGGACGCACCCTGCGTTTCTTGTATGACGGGCCGCACGATGAATTTAAGAAAGCTCTTTATGCACTGGGTGAGACCCCATTGCCACACAGCATAATAAACCGTCCCGTCGAACCGGAAGATACAGACCGATTCCAGTCCATTTTTGCCAGGCATGAGGGGGCTGTCACTGCGCCTACGGCCAATTTGCATTTCAGCCGTGAATTGATGAAACGCATGGAGATAAAAGGCATAGACTTCGCCTTCATTACCTTACATGCCGGCTTGGGCAATTTTCGGGATATAGACGTGGAAGACCTTACCAAACATAAAACCGACTCTGAGCAAATGATTGTGGACGAGGAGGCTGTGGCTATGGTCAATCGTGCCAAGGATGAACGCAGGCAGGTATGTGCGGTAGGTACCACCGTGATGCGCGCCATCGAGAGTACTGTCAGCACCGGAGGCCATCTTAAGCCTTATGAAGGTTGGACAAACAAGTTCATCTTTCCGCCTTATGAGTTTACTGTGGCCACTGCAATGGTATCCAATTTCCACATGCCGCTTTCCACTTTGCTGATGATTGTGGCAGCCTTCGGCGGTTACGATTATGTCATGAATGCCTATGATATCGCTTTGAATGAAGATTACCGTTTCGGCACGTATGGTGATGCCATGCTTATAATAGACTGATGCGGAGTTCTGGGTGATGGATAATGTGGAATTCGATGGAGGAATGGCCGAAGCAAGGTGTTTCTTGCCGTCATCCGTCATTGACAGGTGGACGAAAGGGCAGTTCTCCGTTCTTCAGATACCGCCTTTCGTGTATTATTTAGGTCTCGGTACAAACCTTGGCAACAAAGAGCAAAATCTGCTGGATGCAGTGGATAATATTAAAGAGCGGGTAGGGGATGTTGTTTCCCTGTCCGTTTTTTATGTCACCCCACCTTGGGGCTTTGTCTCAGATAACGACTTTGTCAATGCTGCCGCATGCGTGTTCTCTTCTTTGCCGCCGCTCGAAGTGCTTTCTGCCACACAGGCAATAGAACGCAGTATGGGACGTATGTGCAAATCGTCAGGCGGGATGTATGCAGACCGTGTGATAGACATAGACCTATTGCTTTGTTTCCGTGGCAACGGTAGCCATGTTTTCATGTGCGAACCTTCCTTGAAGCTCCCCCATCCGCTGATGTTCCGACGGGACTTTGTAATGACTCCTATGATGGAGATTGCAGGTGAAGTCGTTCATTCCCTTATGCTTTTGCCGGATATACGTATGCTTGCGGAGTAAGATAGAACTTACACCGGCATTGAACATGTTTTGTCCGTCCCGCCATACTGTTGTCTCCTGCGTGTATATTTTGAGCTGCAAAGCAACACCTCTTTGAGCCTGACAACAACTTCCGACTCTGATTTGCGCCATAACTTTGTAACCGTAAAATAGAGTCAGATTATGGAGAAAAAGACAATCGTAGTGGTAGGAGCCGGGCAAGGTCTCGGCAACCACGTGGCAAAGAGGTTCGGACAAGAAGATTTCCGCGTAATACTGATAGCTCGTAACGGGCAATCGCTGGAGCAGTACAGACAGGAGTTTGTCGCCGGCGGGATTGAAACGCACACGTATGTGGCAGATGCGGAAGACCCGGCATCGCTCACCGGTGCACTTCAGCAAGCGGAAGATGAGTTCGGCACACCGGATGTGCTGGTGTATAATGTTGGCATCACGATACCGGATGACCCGGATAAGTTGGATGGCACGGAACTGTTGCGGCATTATCAGGCAGATGTGGCAAGCGCTTACGTCTGTGCCAGACAAGTGGCAACCGAAGCCTTCGGCAAGAAGAACGGAGCAATCATCTTCACAGGAGGAGGGCTGGCACTATATCCTTTGGCACAATTCATCCCGCTATCGCTCGATAAGTCGGCCCTGCGCACGCTGGCCTATATCCTGCACAACGAACTGAAGCCGAGGGGAATCTTCGTCGGTACGGTGACGGTATGCGGCTCCGTCGGCATGGACTCATGGTTTGCACCGGCAAAAATTGCGGAGGCTTACTGGCAGATGTACAACGAACGCGGAGCGTGCGAGATAGTCTACGAATATCCCGATATGGCAGGAACCGCCATGTCGGCACAGGATTACTGGACGAAAGTGTATGAACTGACGGAAAAATACAAATGATAAGGCAACAGGCATGAAGTCAAGACGTTTAGGAAATATGGAAGTGTCGGCCATAGGTATGGGTTGCATGGGTTTCACCCACGCCTATGGCAAGGCACCCGAGGAGAAAGAAAGCATCCGCCTGGTACACCGGGCTTTCGAGCTGGGCTGCAACTTCTTCGACACGGCAGAGATGTATTCGTACTTCAAGAATGAAGAATTCGTGGGCAAAGCCCTTAAGGAGTTGCCGCGCGACCGCGTGGTCATATCCGACAAGTTCTGGCCGCATCCGCTGCCGGGACAGGAGATGCCCGAAGGCAAACTGAGTGAGGCTGGTATCCGTAAGTCAGTGGAGGGTGCATTGCGGCGGCTTCAAACAGACTATATCGACCTCTATACTGAGCACCAGATGGATGAAGGCACTGAAGAAGAGGTGGCCTACACTATGGGGATGCTAATCAGGGAAGGCAAGATTCGTGGCTGGGGGCAATCATCTCCCACTGCAGGGCAGATACGCAAGGCGCATGCCGTGACGCCTGTCACTGCCATACAGAGCGAATACTCCATGATGGAACGTAAGTGGGAGGAAGATGTAATCCCGCTCTGCCGGGAGCTTAATATTGGCTTTGTGGCCTTCTCGCCCATGGGAAACGGCTTTTTGAGCGGTAAATACAAGCCGACCGATAATTTTCAGGGAGACGATGTGCGCCGCGTAATCACCCGCTTCAATCCGGAGAATATGAAAGCTAACCGGCCGCTGCTCGACCTGATAGGCTGTGTGGCTGCGGACAAAGGATGTACAAATGCACAGATTGCACTGGCATGGGTGTTAAAAGGCGGTGATTTCATCGTGCCGATACCCGGCATGCGCAGCGAGAGCCGCATAGCGGAAAATCTCGGTGCGGCGGACATTGAAATGACGGACGATGAATATGCGGCTCTCAATGCCACGCTGGGCAAGATAGAGATACACGGTAACCGCGATGGTAAGGACATCAGGAAGCTGGGAACCGTGCCGGATAATGTGGACAGGTAACAACAAGGCAATATGTGGCTACTTTTAATCATAGCCTTGCTGGCAGGAATGCTTGTCCCTGTGCAGACAGCGGCGAACGCACGTATGCGGACGATAGCCGGTCCGGCTTTCGTGGTGACACTCATATCATTCACTGTGTCGTCACTGCTGCTGTCGGTGGTATCGGCCATAATGGGAATCCCGATACTGCCTCGCATGGCACAGATGACCGATGTGCCGTGGTGGGGCTGGACAGGTGGCGTTATAGCCTTGTTCACCATCACCATTGTTATCTATCTGTTTCGTGTGCTCGGACAGCTGCAGACTACCATACTCCCACTTTTAGGACAACTGCTGTTCAGTCTTGTTATCGACCATTTCGGACTGTTCGGCTCGGTAAGTATTCCGCTTTCAGCAATGCGTGTCGCTGCCATGCTTCTGTTGACAGGCGGAGTGCTGCTGGTCGTAGTTGTCCCGAATCTGGGTAAGAATAAGAAAGGCTTTAGCTCGTCTGCAAGCAGAAATGTCCTGCTCTGGCAACTGACGGGTATCGTGGCAGGTTGCCTGATGGCCTCTATCGGGGCTATATACGGCAGGCTGGGCATTTGCCTGAACTCGGCGGTACAAGCATCCACTGTGTCTTTCCTGATAGCGACCGTAGTGATTGTTGTCGTCTGTGTCTGGAACGGCAAAATCACTTGCGTGCGCAAAGTAATTCTGCATCCGGTGCCATGGTGGATGTGGCTTGGTGGTGTATGTGGAGCTATATCCGTGTTCGGTAACTCGTGGCTGATACCGCAGATTGGAGCCGGCGCCTTCTTCATGGCATTCCTCCTTGGGCAGATGTCGCTCAGTCTCCTGATGGAGGGGCGCGGATGGATGGGAGCCGTTAAAAAGCAGATTTCCTACATTCATGTTTTAGGTATCCTATTGATGTTCATAGGGGTAGTATTAATAAGACTATAGCGGAAAGAGATAGGTTGCGTCTGACAACGGGCGAATATGCCATGTATCGGCTATGGAGTCTGCCTGATACTGTCCGTTATTACGGTGTATTGTTTTGCCAGGGCAAAAGTTTGTTCAAATGGTGGTAATTGTTTAATTTTGAAATGCCATGCTGAAGGAATCACAAGTATATAATTATTGGGACATTGTTTACAGTTGCTTTGTCCCGGGCGAATGGCTGGCTGAACACCGCTTCCCCGTCCATACCGTCATATATGTCTACTCCGGTGAGCTGGTTGTCGACGACAACGGTCACACAACGAAAATTCGTGCCGGAGAGTATGTGTTCATAAAGCGCGACCACCGGCTTAAGATGTTGAAGCATGCGGCAGGCGACGCTCCTTACAAGGCTATCAGCATACGTTTTGAGCGCAATTACCTTCGGGACTTCTTCAGCCGCATGGACAAGGCTTGCCTGCCTGCGGATGCCCGGCGTTTCCGCAAGGCTGCCGTCCCGCTTTCCAAAACACCCGCACTGCAAAGTCTTTTCCTCTCGCTATTTCCATATACGGACGCAAATGTCAAGCCGAAAGACGAGGTTATCCGGCTAAAGATGCAAGAGGCACTATATTGCCTGCTCGACATGGATGTACGTTTCTACCCAACACTGTTCGACTTTAATGAAACGTGGAAGATAGACCTGCTTCCGTTTATGGAAGCAAATTGTACGCAAGACATGACTTTGGAAGAGTTCGCTACTTACACAGGGCGTAGCCTCGCCACCTTCAAGCGCGACTTTGCCAAGGTAAGCGACCTCCCACCCGAGAAGTGGCTTATCAGCAGGCGGCTTGACAAGGCTTATGATATGCTTCACAACGGAAAATGCAAGCCGTCGGACGTGTATGTGGCAGTGGGTTTCAAGAACCGTTCGCATTTCTCCAATGCCTTCAAGCGCAGGTTCGGGATGTCACCGGGCAGAGTTCCGGCGAATATAGGATGAGGTCTGACTGTAGGAATGTCGTCGTAGTGACATGCGCTTGCTGCGGACAAACAAAATCTTTGAAAATCTATCTGTAATACAGAATATTTCCCTAACTTTGTCTGTGGTAATCATTGCTCATGTCTTTAGATGATGTGAAAGGCAAAATGTAGAGGGTTACCGTTTTACAGTATTCATCATCACAAATACACTACAATACTATGGCATACTACAAAATTATACGGACAACTGCTTGCACTTTATTTTTTCTTTTGCCGCTCACCATATCGGCACAGGTTCTGCCGGCTTACGTGCAGTTCGAACAATATGCCAACCAGGCACGTGACTTTGCCGACAACTATCCGCGTGAGAAAGCCTACTTGCATTTCGACAATACGAGCTATTATGCTGGAGATACCATCTGGTTCAAGGCTTATGTCACGGCAGACGAGATGCCGGTACCCAGCGACATAAGCCGTCCGCTGTATGTTGAACTGGTGGATCAGGCCGGGCACGTGACAGATAAGCAGATAATCAGACTCGAACATGGCGAGGGCTGTGGACAGATACCGCTGTCGGCCAATATATTGTCCGGATACTACGAAGTGCGAGCCTATACACGCTGGATGCTCGGATTTTCAGAACATCAATATTTTTCCCGCACTTTCCCGATATACAAACTTATGCAGAAGGACCAGGACGAACGTAGTATTACGCGGTACACATTGAACAAATCCATGAAATTACGGCCGGAATCTGTAGAGAAACAGCTGCAAGTCCGTTTCTTTCCCGAAGGCGGGCAGTTGGTGGAGGGTATAGAGTCGTGGGTAGCATTCAAGGCCGAAAGTCTGGAGGAAGGCAGTGTGGAACTTTCAGGCATACTTTGCGACGCTGACGGACAGGAACTGACCCGGATAGAAACCATGCACGACGGCATGGGACGTTTTGCTTATACACCCTCGGCCAAGCCGGCAACGGCGAAAGTCCGCTGGCGGGGCAAAGAGTATAAGTTCAAATTGCCGGAAGCGTTGCCTTCAGGCTATGTATTGTCTGTAAATAGTTCTATGGGAGCTGTTACGGTAAAGGTTCAGTCGGGAAACAATACCCCTCAGGATACCGTTGCCGTTTTCATTAGCCGTCAGGGGAGGCCGTGCTTTTGGCAACTTGTGCCCAGCAGTCCCGGAGAAAGTGTACAGTTTTCTGTCCTTACCCGCGATTTGCCTTCCGGGGTACTTCAGTTCTCATTGCTTAATAGGGCCGGACATATATTGTGCGAACGTTTCTCATTCGTCTATCCACGCTCTCCACTACAGATAACCGTAAGTGGACTGTCGAAAATATATCATCCATACGACCCCATCCGCTGTGAGTTGCAGGTGAAAGATTCATCGGGAAATCCCGTGGCTGGCGGCAGGTTGTCGGTCAGCATACGCGACGCACTGCATTCCGATTATTCGGAATACGACAATAACATGTACACAGATTTGCTCTTTACATCCGACCTCAAGGGTTATATACACCAACCGGGATATTATTTTACCGAGCTGTCTACGGAAAAGTTGGCGGAGCTTGATGTGTTGATGATGGTACATGGCTGGCGGAAATATGACATGGAGCAACTTATCGGCGTCAAGCCTTTTGAACCCTTGCAACTTCCGGAGCAGGAGCTTGTACTGGATGGAAAGGTTCGTTCGGTGGTGCTGAAGAAACCGATGAAAAACATGGAGCTTAGTATCATGGTAAAGGAACGCTTCGGCGGAATGATGACCGGTGAGACAGTGACCGATGAGGAGGGCCGCTTCAGCATACCGCTTGAAAGTATCAGCGGCGTGAAAGAAGCTTTGATACAAACACGCAAACAGGACAGGCAACGTAACAGGGATGCCACCATAATGCTCGACAGAAACTTTTCTCCTGTAATCCGTGCATTGGACTATAACGAAACACATCCGGAGTGGAAAGACATGCAGCAGTGGGATAATACAGTGAAGAGATTTGATTCGTTGTATGTGGATTCCATGATAAGGGCCGGAGATCTCATATTGGATGAAGTTGTGGTGACTGCCAGACGGAAGAAACGCTTCACTGAGACACGGACCAGCGAGCAGAGTATTGACGCATACTATGATGTGCAGCGTACGGTGGATCAACTGCGCGATGAGGGAAAGTTTGTCAGCACTATACCCGATTTCCTTGACATGATGAACTCGTCATTCTCATGGGACAGACGTGATGATACGTATACGTACAGACAAAAGCCTCTTGTGTTCGTAATGAATGGCAAAGTGCTTTCCACCATTGAACGGCAGATGATACTTACGGAGATTGATGGAATTGCATCAATTATAATATGCCAAGGTGACGGGGCACTTGGCTACGACATTGTGCAAAATTCAGAAAATGCAAGTCTGGTGGAAGCAGCCAATCTGGAAAGTTATACCGATTCCGATACCGGGAGTTCTATCTACCAGACAGACGTGCAGACCACTACCAGTAGTGGAGGTGGCGTGAGCGGAAAGGATTATGGGTTAGAGGAATCTATCCTGTCAGACATCACAAAATATGTCTTTGTCTACATCATACCTTTGCCATATCATGACTTGATGAATACCAGCCAAAAGGCTGCGTTGGGTACACGGCGCACTGTACTGCAAGGCTATACACCGGTGCTGGAGCATTATTCTCCGGCTTATCCTGTTAAAGAGCTGTATATGGATGTGCCCGACAATAGACGTACATTATACTGGAATCCGTCGGTACAGACAGATGAGAACGGTCGGGCTGTGGTGGAGTGCTATAACAACCGTTACTCTACGCCTCTGTTCATACATGCCGAAATATTGGCGGACGGTGGCAGAATTGGCAGTGTGCTGTTCTGCACACTGCAGCCTTGATAATACTTCTGGAGTCATTTACATCGTACATCCGAATACCTCGGGTGCGTAACAGTGTGTGTCATTCTCTTCGTAATTTCTTTGTAACATTTTTGTTCTCATATCTTTAAGGCTTTGCAAAGGCCTTGTAACATTGTGCCCATACTTTTGCATCGGATTACAAACAAAAGTTAAAACCAATATGAAACGAATCGCAAAAGTATTACTGTCGGTATTTGTTATGCTCTCCGCCGGAGTGCATGCTTCTGCCGGTGAGATTGTAGACGAAACGAAACAAGGAATGATACGTGGCCGCGTAATAGACAATGCCAGTCAGACTCTGCCGGGGGCTGTTGTCTATATTGAGTCGCTCCATACCGGAGTTGTGAGCGACATGGACGGGTTCTATACACTCTCCAACCTCGAACCGGGTACCTATAAGGTGAAAGTGAGCTATGTGGGCTATTCTCCGGTGGAGATGAGCATTACTATCCCCGAGGGATGCACGGTAGAAAAGGATGTAACCTTGAATGAAGGATTGGAGCTGCAGGAGGTTGTGGTGGGAAGTTCTTTCCGAGGTCAACGCCGGGCTGTCAATTCGCAGAAGAATGCCATGGGTATCACCAATGTAGTGTCGGCCGACCAGGTTGGTAAGTTTCCCGATTCCAATATCGGCGATGCCCTGAAGCGTATCAGCGGTATCAACGTGCAGTACGACCAGGGTGAGGCTCGCTTCGGACAGGTACGTGGCACGAGTGCCGATTTCAGTTCGGTAACCATTAACGGCAACCGTATTCCTTCTGCCGAGGGTGACACGCGCAACGTGCAGCTTGATCTGATTCCCGCCGACATGGTGCAGACCATTGAAGTGAATAAGGTGGTGACTGCCGACATGGATGGCGATGCCATAGGCGGAAGTATCAATCTCATCACCAAGAGCACGCCATACCGCCGCATCTTCAACGCCACGGCTGGAAGTGGCTACAACGTTGTCAGCAAGAAAGCACAGCTCAATCTCGGACTGACCTATGGCGACCGTTTCTTCAATGACAAACTGGGTGTAATGCTGTCGGGGTCATATCAATATGCTCCTGGCGGCTCGGACAACACGGAATTTGAATATGACGTGGACGATGATGGCAATGTGGTGTTGAAAGAAGCCCAGGTGCGGCAATACTACGTGACACGTGAACGCCAGAGTTATTCGCTTGCCTTAGATTATGAGCTGAACGCCAACCATAAATTCTCATTCAAGGGCATATATAACCGGCGTAACGACTGGGAGAACCGCTACCGAGTCGTATTCAAAAAGCTGGACAATAGCAACCCTTCAAAACAATCCATCGAGCTGCAAACCAAGGGCGGCCTGTACGACACTAAGAACGCACGTCTGGAACGCCAGCAGACCATGGACTTCACCCTCGACGGCGAACACCACTTCGGACGGCTTGCCATGGATTGGGCAGGTTCGTACTCGCGTGCAAGCGAGGATCGTCCCAACGAACGTTACTTCGGACTGAAGATGGACAACAATACGGGTACCAACCTGCTGAGCACCTTCCAGGACGTGGGCGGGCGGCAGCCTTACTCTACTTTCGTCATCCCCTCCCTTAACAGTGAAGACTGGGAACTGGACGAGCTGACCAACAGTAACCAAAACATATATGAAAACGAATGGAAATTCCGCTTAAATTTTGAGTTGCCGCTTGCTAAGGGAGTCTTCGGAAATACGCTGCGTTTCGGCGGTAAGTATGTCAATAAAACCAAAGACCGCGAGACGGAGTGGTACACATACGAGGATGCATTCGAGGGCAACGATGACTGGCGCAACAATGCGGCAGCACAGATACGTAGCGGATTCATGGCTGGTGACTACTATCCTATAGGGACAAATTTTGTGAGCAAGGAATATCTGGGCAGTATTGACTTCACATTGCTCGAAGGTGAACCCGACTACGAGGAGATGTCTGGCAACTATCATGCCAACGAGCAGATTACCAGTGCTTATCTTCGTTTCGACCAACGCTTGGGCAGTAAACTGAAACTCATGCTCGGCCTGCGCATGGAACACACCGCACTGAAATACAGGGGACTGAACTGGGTTGTGGATGAGGACGAAAATGAGTCGCTGGATTCTACTGGCAATCATAGGAACAAGTACACAAACTGGCTGCCCAGTGTGCTGCTGAAGTATGACGTCAACGACGACTTCAAGCTCCGGGCCTCTTTTACCGAAACGCTGTCACGACCCAAATATTCGGCACTTATCCCAAGCGTGAGCTACAATTCTGCCGATGAGGAAGCCACCATCGGCAATCCCGACCTGAAGCCAACCACGTCGTACAACTTCGACCTCAGCGCAGAGTACTACTTCAAGTCAATCGGTCTCGTAAGTCTGGGATTGTTTTACAAAAGCGTGAACAACGTTATAGTGGATGAAACATGGAAAGGAATGTCGGATGAATTACCTATACAGGGTGAATACGATTACGACATCACCAAGCCCATCAATGCTTACGATGCCAATTTATATGGTATCGAAGCGGCTTACCAGCGTGACTTCGGATTCATTCACCCCACGCTTAAGTGCATCGGTTTCTATGGCAATTATACCTTCACAGCCAACACTACCAAGAACTATCGCTTCGAGCACCGCACGGTGGAGGAAGGCGAAAACATCGATATGGTAGGCTCGCCCAAGCACACGGCCAACGCCTCGCTTTTCTTCGAGAAATGGGGATTCAACCTGCGGCTGAGCTACAACTTCGCTTCGAGCTTTATCGACGAGATGGGTGAAGTAGCCGAGCTGGATCGCTACTACGACAAGGTGAACTACCTCGACCTTAATGCAGGATACACTTTCGGGCATAAGTTCAAGACAACTATTTATGCAGATGTCACCAACCTGCTTAACCAGCCGTTGCGTTACTATCAGGGGACGGAGAACCGTACCATGCAGGCGGAGTATTACGGGGTACGCTTCAATGCGGGTATCAAAGTCAGCTTCTGAGCGGACGGGAAAACAGAAAGAAAAGCATTTAACAGATAAAAATAAAGACTGAATATGAAAACAAGAAATTTGCTGCTGATGCTGCTCCTTGTTCTTACAGGTATGCAGGTAACGGCACAAAACCAGATTGACTACAGTGTCTATGAAGACAAATTCAACATCTATATGGCCAATGACTTGGGACGCAACGGCTATTACGACCAGAAACCCATAGCCGAACTGATGGGAGAGATGGCCGGGGAAGTAGGCCCCGAGTTTGTGATTGCAGCCGGAGACATCCATCATTTCGAGGGGGTGCAGTCGGTAGATGACCCGCTGTGGATGACAAACTACGAGCTTATTTATGCCCATCCCGAACTGATGATTCCTTGGTATCCTGTCTGCGGCAATCATGAGTACCGGGGCAACACGCAGGCCGTGTTGGACTACAGTCGTGTAAGCCGCCGTTGGGAAATGCCGTCCCGTTATTATACCAAGTCTTTCAGCGGGGAGGGAACCACGGTGCGCATAGTATGGATAGACACTACGCCGCTGATTGACAGATATCGTCAGGAAAGCAGACTATATCCCGATGCCTGCCGGCAGGATATTGAGGCGCAACTGCAATGGCTGGATGCCACTCTGGCTGCTGCCGGTGAGGACTGGGTGATTGTAGTGGGACACCACCCCATATATGCCGAGACTTCGAAAGACGACGTGGAGCGTTCAGATATGCAATGTCGCGTGGACAGCATTCTGCGCAGGCACCACGTGGATATGTATCTCAACGGACATATACACAACTTCCAGCATATACGCATGCCGGGCAGCAATATCGACTATATCACCAACTCCGCCGGCTCTCTCAGCCGCAAGGTTAAGCCGACAGAAGGTACTGTGTTTTGCAGTCCCGAACCGGGTTTCTCCATCATTTCCGCTACCTCCGGTACGCTTGAGTTGCGCATGATTGACAAGCACGGGCAGGTGCTTCACACTGTAACGCGGACAAAGTAATGCCATATATAGGTATAAAACAATAATACGTGGTTCATTATATGTGATTTATGCAATGAGATACGGCATTTCCGTATTGGCAGCGTTCTAAAAGTAGCGGGGTTTGTCTTGACAAACCCCGCTACGGTTTTTAATATAAGTATTTATGTCGCTCACTTCTTGTAATTCAGCGTTTTGTTGACAAAACGCGGCGCGGCAAAAGGTCTGGAAGAGGTTTCGGCGGCACGTGTGCTGACCGTGTATATTTGCTGGTCAAAGCTTACGAACTCCTCATAATCGGGCGTATATTCTTCCCCGCTCTTCATTACGCGATTGTACAAAGCCTGGCGTGAAGGCGCGTTGAAACCCATGATATTGTTGCGCATCATGCTTTCTTCGGAAGGCCGGTAAGCACCGTATATATAAGTGCAGGCTCCTTCGAATACGCCAAGCCCTTGGTCCTCATAACGGGAATCGGACAGGAATGCAGACCACAGTACGGTATCCGCATCATTGGTGAAGTCCACGTTCTGTGCCCACCCGATGTCTTGCAGACTGCGATAAGTTGCCACTTCAGAATCGGGTATGGTGCCCATCTCTGTATAAGAATATTCGTCCAGCAGTTTGGTAATGCCGTGCCCCACAGCTTCATGTACCAATACCCGGCGGAAATCCTCGCTTTCCAGATTATAGATTACCGGACAGTAGGCAACCGAGAACTCGACGAATGCTCCTGCCGTGGTGGCATAACCGAATGTAGTGGTGCCTGCATAAGCTGAGCTGTTGAGTATTACTATTGCCTGTGTTTCATACAAGTTGATGCCATCCACAGCCAGCACGTAGTTCTGCACGGCCAAGTCGTCACCCTCTATGAGGGTGCTTGTTCCTCCTTCCATCCGGCAGCTGAATGCCGTGCTGTATCCGTCCCCGAAAGAATTGTTGGCAGAGACGGCTGTGACGGCATAAATATCGAAATAGTCGCGCAGCGAGGTCATCGGTTCTTCTGTAAACAGATTCTCCACAGCCTTGTCCATAACCTCATCGTAATAACCGTTTGCTATCTCCTGGTCTATGAATCCGTCACCCATCAGCACTATTGGTACACCGTTGCCCTGGGTATGTGTCTGTATGACGCGCACTTCCTTATCTGCCGAATAATCCGTGCTCTCTCCGGACAGCAGGCCGGCCTGCGTTACCGTGGCCGTGGCCAGTATGTACATGTCGGCATTTGCATTGTCAAAAGGTTCTTTGACGAAATAGAATGTGGTAGTGCGGCTCTGGTTGTTCTCGTTGGGCGATATGGTCAGAGGCAGGTAATATCCCGACTCTTCCGTGACCGAGCGGCTGGTTGCTCTGCTCGTAATCCAGCTATCCCCGCTGCTGTAGGCGTTGAACTCGTCAGCCGCTATCGTTGTATAGAAGTATATGTCCAGATCGCCTCCCTCAACGGGTATTTCGTACGTCTCCTGTTCTACACGGATGTATTCCTCCTGTGATACGGAAATCTGTTGCGACAACGAGCCGGAAGTCAATGTAAGCGTAGCTGTGCGTACAGCCCCCGTATTGTTTGGCGAAATGACGGTCAGCGTCAGTTCGGCATCTCCTCCGATGCCGCTTTCGGGAGAGATTTCCAGCCAGCTGTCGCTGACGGCGGCCTTCCACTCCAATGTGCTGTTGAAAGTTATGACAGAGGTGGCTCCGCCTTCCGCGTCGATGGTAACGCCTTCTTCCATACTTTCACTGAATGTAAAAGACGCTTCTTCTGACAGAGGTGTCTCGTCATCTGTACATGACCCCAGGAATGGCAGGAGGAGCAAACATAATAGGAATTGTCTGATTCTCATAATGTTAATTTATTTATGTAAGTAAATATGCATAGCCTGTCTACGTTATGGTAACAGGCAGAATGGCTCTGCTGTCCTAAACGCATACTGCGCGTGCGCAATATACGTTCTACTCATGCCGCATACGCATACTGTGCATGTGCAGCACATGTTTGCAGAAAAGAATATTACTTGTTTATGTCCTGCCTGTATATGAATGCGGATAGGCCGGCTATAAAACTGTAAACTCGCAGGTGCCAAAAATAAACAAAACGTATCAAACTTGAAAACGAAATTGCCAAAATGGATAAAAATCGTGGCTAAAATTCTGAAATGATTTCGATTTTTCCCCGTTTTAATATGATTTGCGCTATCTTTGTCCTCCAAACAGAAAAAACATCATGGCAGTAACTATCAGGAAAGTTTCCGGCAGGCGTGAGTTAAAGCAGTTTATCCGCTTCAATTACGAACTGTACAAAGATAATCCATATTCGGTTCCGGACTTGTATGCCGATATGCTGAATACGTTCAACAAAAAAAAGAATGCCGCCTTCGAGTTCTGCGATGCCGAATATTTCCTGGCATACAAAGACGGCCGGGTGGTTGGCCGGGTGGTTGCCATCATCAATAAAAGGGCCAACCTTACGTGGAACAAGAAGGAAGTGCGCTTCGGATGGATAGATTTCATTGACGACACGGAGGTGTCAGAGGCGCTTATCCGTACCGTGGAGCAATGGGGCAAAGAGCGGGGCATGACGCATATACAAGGGCCGTTGGGCTTTACCGACATGGATGCCGAAGGTATGCTTGTGGAGGGATTCGACCAGCTGGGCACCATGTCCACAATATACAACTATCCTTATTATCCTGCCCACATGGAGAGGCTGGGGTTCACCAAAGATGCCGATTGGGTGGAATACAAGATATACATCCCGGATGCCATACCTGAAAAGCACCGGCGCATCTCCGAACTTGTCCGGCACAGGTACGGCCTGAAGGTCAGGAAATACACGTCGAGCAAGAAACTCGCAAAAGAATACGGGCAGGCCATTTTCGAACTGATAAATGAGGCTTATACCCCGCTGTATGGCTACTCGGCTCTTTCTCAGGGGCAGATAGACCAGTATGTCAAGATGTATCTCCCCATTGTGGACATGCGCATGGTGACGCTGATTACCGACTCCGATGACCGCCTGATAGCCGTAGGCATATCTATGCCGTCGCTGTCGCGCGCATTGCAGAAGTCACGCGGGCGTTTGTTGCCTTTCGGATGGTTCCACCTGTTAAGGGCTCTGTTCTTCAAGCATCGCTCACATATACTCGACCTGCTCCTTGTGGCGGTCAAACCTGAGTACCAGAACAAAGGCGTAAACGCATTGTTGTTCTCCGACCTTATTCCTGTATACCAGGAACTGGGCTTTGAATACGCCGAAAGCAATCCGGAACTCGAGATGAACGGTAAGGTGCAGGCTCAGTGGGAATATTTCCGGACGGAGCAGCACAAACGCAGGAGGGCATTTGTGAAAGAGATAGCTTAATGCCCCGGTAAACAGGGATTTTGTATTATACGAAACGATTTTTTTTACAGGATTTTATGCTTATAACTATTATTATACTCGCTTTGTCGGTCATGTTCTTCATGAGCGGCAAGGTTCGCTCGGATCTTATAGCAATATGTGCACTGCTGGCATTACTCATTACCCAGATATTGACACCGTCGGAGGGCTTGTCCGGCTTTTCAAACTCAGCTGTCATTATGATGGCAGGCCTGTTTGTGGTGGGTGGAGGCATATTCCAGACCGGCTTGGCGAAAATGATAAGCAGCAAGATACTGAAGCTGGCCGGTACAAGCGAATTCCGCCTGTTCTTGCTGGTGATGCTGGCCACAGCAGGCATAGGGGCTTTCGTGAGCAATACGGGTACCGTGGCGCTGATGCTTCCTATCGTGGTGAGCATGGCTGCCGGTGCCAATACGAGTGCCAGCCGGCTGCTGATGCCATTGGCTTTTGCCAGCAGCATGGGTGGGATGATGACACTTATAGGTACGCCTCCCAACCTGATAATACAGGAAACGCTTACCGGTGCCGGTTTTGAGGGGCTTTCTTTCTTTTCATTCCTGCCGGTGGGACTTGTGTGCGTGACGGTGGGAGTATTGGTGCTGCTCCCTCTTTCCAAGTGGTTCCTGTCCAAAAAAGGACATGCCGGAGGAAGCACACGGACCGGCAAATCGCTGAACCAGCTGGTGAAGGAATACGGACTGTCGAGCAATCTTTTCAGAGTACGCATAACGGGAGGCTGCAGTGCAGTGGGACAGACGATTTCGGCTCTGGACGTGCGCCGCAAATACAGTCTGAACATATTGGAAGTGCGCAGGCAGAATAACGGCCAAAACCGTTTCCTGCATACTGTCAGACAACTGTCTGCGCCTGATACGGTTCTGTCGGAGGGTGATTTGCTGTACCTGTCGGGCGATCCCGGGCAGGTGGAACACTTTGCGTCAGAATATGGACTGGATCTGATAGACGGACATGTAACGGAAGAGGCCGGCAAAAGCAGTGCTTCGTTGGACTTTTATGATATAGGTATAGCCGAAGTCCTGTTGATGTCGTCTTCACGGTTGACAAACCTGACAGTGAAAGGCGTGGGCTTCCGCGACAAATTCAATGTCAACGTACTTGGCATACGCCGTAAGAAGGAGTATCTGCTGCAGAACCTGGGTAATGAACGCATGCGCGAAGGAGACGTGCTGCTGGTGCAGGGAGACTGGAAAGACATAGCACGCCTGTCGCAGGAGGAAGAGGGCTGGGTGGTGCTCGGCCAGCCGTTGCAGGAGGCCGCCAAGGTGACGTTGGACTACAAGGCGCCGTTGGCTGCAGCCATAATGCTCCTGATGGTAGCCATGATGGTATTCGACTTCATTCCTGTGGAACCGGTCACGGCAGTGATGATTGCCGCTGTACTCATGGTTATCACCGGATGCCTGCGCAGCGTTGAAGCCGCTTACAAGACTATAAACTGGGAGACAATAGTGTTGTTTGCAGCGATGATGCCCATGTCGCTCGCCCTCGAAAAGACCGGTGTTTCGGAATATATATCAGACACATTGGTGAAAAGTATAGGAGGATATGGGCCATTGGCTCTGTTGGCTGGTATATACTTCACCACTTCACTGTTGACAATGTTCATAAGCAATACGGTGACGGCATTGCTTATGGCGCCTATTGCATTGCAGAGCGCATTGCAGCTCGGAACCAGTCCGGTACCTTTCCTTTTTGCTGTAACGGTAGCTGCCAGCATGTGCTTCGCTTCACCGTTTGCCACTCCGCCCAACGCCCTTGTAATGTCCGCCGGACAATATACATTCATGGATTATGTGAAAGTCGGCCTGCCTTTGCAGGTGGTCATGGGAGTAGTCATGATAGTGGTTCTGCCTATGCTTTTCCCTTTCTGACACTCTTTCCCGCGGTATTTGGGGTAAGTTGCTCAGCACACTATCTCGGCATCTTCCACTTCGCCAGTCACATTGATTTTAGGCTGTTTGGGATGCCGGCGCGAGAAACGCAGCCAGTTGAATATTTCGGACAGTGAATAGACAAGGCCGCTGATGCCTGTTGTCATAAAAAGTGTGGAGCATGCACCGACAGGGACTTTTCTCCTGCTGGCAATCAAAAAAAATGTAGGAATCATTTATTACAAAGAATATTTCAATAACTTTGCTTTCGATTAGCATAGAGACAAGAAGTTTACAAAGGCTTCACTAATGCCATGCAGCACAACTTTTGTCACTATTTGCGAGTAACCAACCGGTTACATTTCGCCGAGCTCACATTAATAATAATATTATATGACGAACTGTAGAAGAATGCTGCCCGTGCTGATGGCAGCGGTTTTTGTATGCGGAAAAATATCGGCACAAGAAAACGGTTTTGACCTGTCCTCACAGCGCTCAGAATCGCAAGATGTATTTATGGTACCAGGAAAAGCTTTGGAACATCACGGATTGTTCATAAACCCTACACCCCATTATCTGAAACTGGACGGGGAAAAAACGTTGGACTTCAGCAATGGTTTTCGGCTGAAGGGCAAGAATAGTGAATTGGTACAAGATTGCGATTTTCTACCGTTCACTGATAATGGAGTGAAGCTAAATATAAGTTTTGGTACAAAACAGGCTGAGAAAAACGGAATAAAACAAGTATCAGGAGCATATTTATTGGTAATTGACGGGAAAGGTGTGAACATTGTGGGATATGACGAGAAAGGGGCTTTTTACGGCTTGCAAACTCTTCGGGCCATAGTGGAAAGCCCGGTATCGGCAGACGGCCAACTGCCGTGCCTCACTGTTAACGATTATCCCGACCTGACTTACAGAGGCGTTGTAGAAGGCTTCTATGGCACGCCATGGTCGCATCAGGTGCGCCTTTCGCTTATTGATTTTTACGGCAAGTTCAAAATGAATTACTACTTGTATGGTCCCAAAGACGATCCTTACCATAGCAGTCCTAACTGGCGCCTTCCTTATCCTGACAAGGAAGCTGCAGAGATAAAGGAACTGGTTGAGGCCTGCAACCGTAACCATGTGGACTTTGTATGGGCCATACATCCGGGGCAAGACATCAAATGGAACGAGGAGGACTACCAGAACCTTGTAGGCAAGTTCAACCTGATGTATGACCTGGGAGTACGTTCGTTTGCAATCTTTTTTGATGATATCTCAGGCGAAGGCACTAATCCGAACAGGCAGTCCGAACTGCTGAACAGGCTGAATGCCGAGTTCGTGAAAAATAAGGATGGTGTGGCTCCGCTTATTGTCTGCCCTACGGATTACTCCAAATTATGGGCCAATCCCACTCCCCAGGGAAGCCTCAGCATTTATGGCAATACGCTTGACCCGTCTATAAATGTATTTTGGACTGGCGATGCAGTATGCAGTGACTTAACCCGCTCCACTCTGGATTGGGTAAACTCGCGTATCAAGCGCCCGGCGCTATATTGGTGGAACTTCCCCGTGACAGATTATGCACGGCATATCATTATGCAGGGACCTGCTTACGGACTTGATACTACGCTTACCGATAAGGAACTGTGCGGACTTATCAGTAACCCGATGGAGCACGGTGAGGCGTCGAAGGTGGCCTTGTATAGCGTTGCCGATTATGCTTGGAATATTGCCGGTTACAATGCAATAGACAGTTGGGAACGTGCGCTTGGTGAACTCGCTCCGGAGGTGAAAGATGCCTATCGGACGTTTGCCACACACTCATGTGACACCGAGACAGGTTACCGCAGGGCAGAATCGTGGGAGACAAAAACATTCCGTTTCGGAGATGACTACACACAGGCCGATTATGATGCCTTGCTAAAGGAGTTTGAGAATATAGAGCGGACTCCGGCCGATATGGAGAACGGATGCTGCAACAAAGCTCTTTTGGAGGAACTACGCCCCTGGCTGGCAGAGTTCGGCAAGTTGGGTACAAGAGGCAAGAAAGCGCTCAAACTTATGGATTTGTATAAAAAAGGAGATGCGGGAGTCTTTTGGGAAGCTTATATAGACAATCTGATGACGCCGGAAGACTTGGCTGCATACAATGCCCACAAATCAGGCACCATGAAATTGCAGCCTTTCTACGAGAATGCCATGGATGATCTTATTGGAGAATTTTACACTCAACTGGCAGGCGACAAACCTTTTACATACCGTGCCATCGGTTCCTTCAAAACACTGGCTACTACACAGAGCAAGCTGATGTTTGACAACGATTCTACGACTTTTTACACGTCGGGCACTTCGCAGAACGACAGGAGCTGGATTGGTGTGGATTTAGGACAGGTGAAGCCCGTGTGGGAAGTCTCCATACTGCAAGGCCGCAACTCCGTTGACGACGTGGATTATTTAGACCGCGCCATTCTGGAATATTCGGCGGACGGCCATGACTGGACAGCCCTGACTGATACGCTTGAGAAGCAATATGTTGTTCAATGGAGTGGTGATGCGGTACAGGCACGGTTTGTCCGTCTGAAGAAAGTGCATTCCTCAAAGACCAATTGGGTGGCCATACGTTCTTTCGAGGTGAACCCGGTACGTGAGGAGAATTTGGGGCTCACCGTAACATCCGAACAGGGGGACAAGGCTTTGCTCGCTTTCGACCATTTGCCTGCCACATCGTTTGTAAGCGACGGGACTTTAATATTCACTCTGCCGGAAGGAACAAAAGCCTGCACGCTCCTGGCACGCCCGCTGTCCGGCAGCGCGGATGTACGCTTTAAGCAGCTGTCGCCGGATGGAACAGTGCTGGCTGATGAAGCGTTAGACCGGCCGTTCATGAAATTTGAGATAGGGCAGGGTACCGGCCAAATCCGGATAGATGGCCGTATTGAGCTATTCGAAGTGATTTTCACGGATTGATATCCTTATATATGGTGATATTTCTTAATGATACTGTTTTTATGAAAAAACATTTCGCCCTGTTGCTGTCTTGTCTCTTGGGGGTGGCTTGCAGCTCTTATGAGCGGAAAGACGTGAACGTCATCCCGCAGCCCCAGGTGTGTGAGGTACAGGCAGGCAGTGTATACTCTTTTGTTTCAGGAGAACAATTCTATACGAATCTGGAAGGTGACGAACAGGCTGATTTCTGCTCTTTGCTCGGGTCTTCGCCTTTCGGGCTGGTTGCCTCGGATGAGGCTCGAATCCGTTTTGAACTGACTGACAGTATCCCTGGCATCACTTCGGATGAGGGCTATGTCCTGACTGTGGACGGTGACGGCATCAGGGCATCCGCAACGACTTCTGCCGGATTGTTTTATGCATTCCAGACATTATTGCAAATGGCCGCGCAGGAGGATGGCAACTTCACGGTAGCTTATGCACGCATAAGTGACTACCCGCGCTTCCCATATCGCGGCATGCACATGGACGTGTCGCGACATTTCCGCTCAAAAGAATTCGTGATGAAGCAGCTCGATGCCATGGCGCGATACAAGCTGAACCGTCTACACTGGCATCTGACTGATGGGGCGGGGTGGCGTCTCGAAATCATGCGTTACCCCGAGCTGACGGAGCAGACTGCCTACCGTCCGTATCCGGACTGGAAAAGCTGGTGGCAGGCCGACAGGCATTATTGCACCAAGAATGCTCCCGGTGCGCAGGGAGGCTATTACACGCAGGACGATGTGCGCGAGATACTGGAATATGCACGCAGGCTTCACATAACCGTGATACCCGAAATCGAGATGCCGGGACATTCGGAAGAGGTGCTGGCCGTATATCCGCAGCTGTCTTGCTCGGGCAAGCCTTATCAGAACGGGGAACTCTGCATCGGCAACGAAGAGACATTCGTCTTCCTGCAGAATGTCTTGTCGGAAGTGATAGCCTTGTTCCCGTCCGAATACATACATGTAGGGGGTGATGAGGCGTCTGTCAACAGTTGGAAGAAATGTGCAAAATGCCAGGCTTTGATCAGGCGTGAAGGCCTGAAGGACGAAAAGGAATTGCAGAGCTATCTTATCCACCGTATAGAGAAGTTCCTGAACGAACACGGACGCAAGCTGATTGGATGGGACGAGATACTGGACGGGGAATTGGCTCCCAATGCCACTGTGATGTCGTGGCGTGGCGAGCAGGGAGGCATTGCGGCGGCAAAGGCCGGGCACGATGCCATAATGACGCCCGGTGAGTACTGCTACCTCGACTTCTACCAGGATGCCCCCCATACGCAGCCCGAAGCCATAGGGGGTTATCTGCCGATGGAGAAAGTCTATTCCTACAACCCCATCCCTGCCGGACTGACACCGGAAGAAGCTCTGTTCATCAAAGGCGTGCAGGCCAATGTATGGGCCGAATACATACCTGCCGAAGAGCATGCCGAATACATGATGTACCCCCGGCTGGCGGCCTTGGCCGAAGTGGCATGGAGCATGCCGGAGCGCAAGGACTGGCCCCGCTTCCGCCGGACTGCCTTGGGTGAGGTGGCATGGTTGCAGGAGCACGGCTACCATCCTTTTGACCTGGCCAACGAGGTGGGCGAGCGTCCGGAGTCACGCCAGCCCGTGGAACACCTTGGACTGCACAAGAAGGTGACCTACGCCTCGCCATATTCCGCTGCCTATCCCGCAGCCGGCGACTCCACGCTGACCGACGGGCTGTGCGGCGGGTGGACGTATGGCGACAAACGCTGGCAGGGGTTCCTTTGCAAGGACGTAGACGTGACCGTCGACCTCGAGCAGCCTGCCGACATACACTCGGTACGGGCCGACTTCATGCAGCTTCGGGGGCCGGAGGTATGGCTCCCGCGGGAGGTCGTAATCTCCGTGTCCGATGACGGTGAAAACTACACCGAGCTGAGGCGGATAGCCACCGACGTGCCTGTCACCGAAGAGAGGCTTGTGCTGCAGAGCTATCAGTGGGAAGGGACGGCCAGAGCACGATACGTGCGCCTGCAGGGGCTCCTCAACAGAGATGTTATGGGCTGGATATTCATCGACGAAATAGTGATAAACTGAAGATAGCACATACGGCTATCCGGTAAACATGGTTGAAGGCTGTCACGATGCGGAAGTCGGGGCAGCCTTTCTTATTGTTGATTTTTTTATAAGCTGTCAGACGGATATGCAATACATGTATTGTGCATCCGTAGAACGCATTCCCCGTCTGTGTATTACATGTACGGGAAATACGTAAAACAGGACATATATAAAGATGTTTAGAACTTATAAAATGTCTGAATGTTTAAAATAGGTTAAGGGAAGTGGGTTTTTTTTAGTTTTGATGAAGTGTTTTTTAGAAATATATAATATCTTTACAAAAAATACCCTTAAACCTATAAGTATGAGTAACAGAAAAATGAGGACACTGCTTATCCTGCTCAGTGTCGGAGTGGCAGTAGGCGGAATGTATGCCGCTCCAGGTCAGACCATTACTGAAACCAGCCGCGTAAGTCAACAAAAAGAAACATGTAAGGGCGTTGTGAAAGACGCCTCCGGAGAAACCCTGATAGGGGCTTCGGTCAGAGTAAAAGACACACAGAAAGGAACTATCACCGATTTGGACGGAAACTTCACGCTGCCGGATGTGGAACCGGGGCAGACGCTTGTCATCTCTTTCATGGGGTTTCAGGCGGCCGAAATAGTGTGGAACGGCACATTCGTCAACGTGACTCTTAAAGAAGATTCGGAGTTGCTTGACGAAGTTGTGGTAGTCGGATTCGGTACGCAGAAGAAACAGAACCTGACAGGTGCCGTATCTCAGGTCAAGATGGATGACGTATTGGGCGACCGTCCCATAACCAGCACGACGAATGCCCTGCAGGGAGCCATACCGGGCCTGTTTGTAAGCGGCAGCGGCTCTCCCGGCGTATCCAAGGAGTTCTCCATCCGCGGCGACTTCTCCATCAACGGCGGCTCCCCGCTCGTGTTGATTGACAATGTGGAGGGTGACATAGACATGCTCAATCCCCAGGACATAGAAAGCGTGTCCGTGATGAAGGATGCCGCAGCTTCGGCCATCTATGGTGCACGTGCAGCGGGAGGTGTCATACTTATCACCACAAAAAGAGCCAAGGAGGGCGACAGGTTCACACTGAACTACAACAACAACTTCGGCTTCTCGTCGTCCATCAACAGCCCGGTACAGGCTTCTCTTGACGAATACCTGCGTGCCTACGAGGCGGCAGGCTTCTCCGATCAATATTATGCCGCTGGCGCCTCGGTCACCTTGTGGAAGCAGTATCTCGCAGAATACAAGGCCAATCCTTCGGCCTTCAATATCGTGGGAGACGGCATATATGTCGGTGAGGACGGCAATGTGTACTACCTGAATGAAAAGGACGTGTACAAGGCCTTCCAGGAAACCAGCTTCATACAGACGCACAATGTCTCTGCATCAGGCGGCACGGAGAGGCTGACATACCGCGTCGGGTTGGGATACTCTTACGAAGATGGACCGCTGATTTACAACCGCGATACATACAAGCGCAAGAACTTGTCTTCTTACCTGAGTGCGCAAATAACCAAATGGCTCAAGCAGGAAGTGGATATACGCTATAACGTGAGCGACCGCTCGCAACCGCGTGGCAGCGGCGACGGCTTGTATGCCATGAACCACATCTCGTTCTATCCGTCGGGCATGATGCCGGCCGAACTGCTCGGGACGAGCGAGGACGTGCCCATCGGCACTACGGAAAATCAGATTCTGTACAACAATCCCAGCCTGACTGACACGGATGAGGCCCGCATATATCTGCGCACTACCATTACACCGTTCAAAGGCCTTGAAATCGTGGGTGAATATACTTACGACCGCGAAAATACGCAGAACCAGTATTACGCCAACAACTGGACGTACACAACCGAACAGATGGGTATACTCGAAGCGCAGACAGCGGGTGATTACCTGTATATGTACGAAGGGCATTATGACCACAATACATTCAACCTCTATGGAACATACAAGTATTCGCTGAACGATGAGCATAACTTCTCGCTCATGGCCGGATTCAACCAGGAACGCATACAGGAGTCGTATATGGCTACACAAGCCTATGACATGGTAGCCCCAAGTGCACCTTCACTCGAAAGTGCGCTCGGAGAGGTGCTTGTGGAAAACTATTACAGCGACTATGCCGTGCGCGGCGCTTTCTTCCGCTTCAACTACGACTACCAAGGCAAGTATTTGTTCGAGGCAAACGGACGTTACGACGGTTCATCCAAGTTCCCCAAAAACTCCCGTTTCGGCTTCTTCCCCTCATTCTCTGCCGGATGGAACATCATGGAAGAATCGTGGATGGAGTCACTGAAAGGATGGCTGGGCGGACTGAAAATACGCGCTTCATGGGGACAGATAGGCAACCAGGACATAGATAACTATCAGTACTATTCCAGTATGACCCCGACGGGCAACAGCACCTATTGGCTGAAAGACGGGACATACGTGACCTACATTTCTACCCCGAGCCTTGTGTCTACCTCATTCACCTGGGAAACGGTAGAGACGTTTGATGTGGGCATAGACCTCTCCATGTTCAACAACCGTCTTACTGCCACATACGACTGGTACAACCGGACAACGCGCGACATGCTCATGGCCGGCGTACAGCTGCCTGCCGTCGTGGGAGCCGATGCTCCGATGCAGAATGCCGCAGACATGCGCACCAAGGGTTGGGAACTCTCCGTCAACTGGAGGGACCGTATAGGCGACTGGAGCTACAACATCGGCTTCAACGTCTATGACTATACATCGAAAATCCTGAAATATACCGCCAACGAAGAGAAGCTGATCAACGAAAGCTATTACGAGGGTATGACGATAGGCGAAATCTGGGGCTACGTCAGTGACGGATATTATACGATTGACGACTTTGAATCTCCTACTACATGGGTACTGAAAGACGGTGTGGCATCAATCAGCGGTTATAACCCGCGACCGGGAGACGAGAAGTTTGTAAACTTGAACGATGATTTGAATACAAACGAAATCAACAGCGGTCTTGGTACTGTCGACAGCCCGGGTGACCGTAAGGTAATAGGCAACTACACCCCGCGTTACAACTTTGGCATAAATTTAGGTGTGAGTTACAAAAACTTCTCTTTGACAGCTCTCCTGCAGGGTACAGCCAAACGCGATTATGTCTTGAGCGGCAATGCCCTATTCCCCTTCGGCGGAGGTGCCAATGCATATTACCCTGTGTTCTATAACCAGACTGATTACTGGGAACCGATGGGCGACCAAGGTGGACTGTACACTGAGAATGATTACGAATACTGGGTAGCCAAAAACCCGAATGCGAAGTTGTTCCGTTTATACGGCCAGCTGGGAAACAGCGGCTCCAATACACGTACTTCGACCAAGTACCTGCAAAACGCCGCTTATCTGCGCATCAAGAATATAACGGCGTCATACACATTCCCAAAAACATTGATTAGCAAAGTTAACCTGAACGACCTGAAACTGTTTGTCAGTGTCGAGAACCTGGCAACATTCACGGCACTGCCAAAAGGATATGACCCTGAACGGCTGAGCTGGGGATATCCCTTCTACCGCACAATTTCTTTCGGACTGAATGTCACACTTTAACTCTAAAACAAAATAACCGTTATGATTAACAGAATACTTAAATACGCCGTTCCTTGCACATTGCTGCTTGGTATGAGCGCCTGCAACGATAGCTTTTTGGACAAGATTCCTACGACGGCTATCACAGAAGAAACGGCATTCGAATCGTACGAATCGACGCAAGCCTACATGTGGCCTTGTTACTCTATATTGTATAATACGACCATAGGTACATCAGTCAATGAATATGGACTGGTTTCCATGTACGTGGGTGACCACAATGCCGGATATCTGTCCGACCGTGACAACGACATGAACGACTATGCTTTCCAGGAAATATCGGCCTCATCATCAGGCAACGGATGGAACTTCGAGTGGATATACCATATCAATGTAATGCTGGATGCACTTGAAAGCAGCTCGATGTCGGAAAGCGAGAAGAATCACTGGCAGGCTGTCGGTTATTTCTTCCATTCGTTCTGGTACATGGAACTGATAGACCGCTTTGGGGACGTGCCATGGATAGACCATGTAATTGACCCGGAAAGCGACGAAGCTTACGGGGAACGCACCCCGCGCGAAACTGTTGCGCAAAACATCTTGGAACGCTTGCAGTGGGCTGAAGAAAACATTGGAGACTTTACCAGCGAAGACGGCGACAATTCCATTACCAAGGAATGCGTACAACTTGCCTTGTCACGCTTTACATTGCGCGAAGGTACATGGCGCAAATACCACGGATTGGGTGACTATGAGGAATACCTGGAGGAATGTATGCGCGTATCATTGGAATTGATGAATACTTATCCCACCCTTTATACCGGTACGCAGGATTACGACGCAGCCGGTTATGGCGAATTGTGGACATCTCCCAGCTTGTCGGGGGTTGACGGTGTAATACTTTACCGGGAGTATGTGTCCGGTATACTGACTTCGCACTTCAATTTCCGTGAAAGGAATGACCAGATGGTAAGGCAACTGTCGCAGGATATGGTGGATATGTATCTGACAAAGAACGGGCTGCCCATATACAATGCCAATAATACGCAGTACAAGGGCGACTCACACGACATATATGATGTGTTCACAGACAGAGACCCGCGCCTGTACCAGACAGTGACACCGCCCTATGTTGTCAACATCAGCGGATACGTAGTGGTTGACGGGGCAATAAGCGGCAGCGGAGATATACTGGACGGTGATATCCCGGAAGGTATGGACGAAAGCAACATCCAGTGGACGTACGTATCGGAACAACAAGACCCGGAGAATTATGAGAAGTACCGTATGTTCATCGACATGCTGGGCGCTGACACTTACCTGCAAAACCCGGGACAGAGCGGATGGATGAAACGTCTGCCCGTATCAAATTGGAATTGCAGCAATATCATCAACAAGACGCCAAACCTGACGGGTAATAAAGCGCCGCTGAGCACATCATCAGGATACTATCTGTGGAAATGCTACAACTGCTGGGAGCAGAGCAACAACAATGCATACGTAGGTGATGCTGACAAGCCCATATTCAAGGTCGAAGAAGCAATACTGAATTATGCTGAGGCTGCCTGCGAACTGGGATTGTTTGACCAGGCTGCAGCCGACCGTTCAATCAACCGCCTGCGCGAACGTGCCGGAGTGGATGACATGATTGTGGCTGACATAGACGAAAACTTTGATCCTAACCGTGATAAGGGTAACAACTCATGGTGGAGCGGAGACATGGAGGACTACGAAGTGCCGCCATTGTTGTGGGAGGTTCGCCGCGAACGTATCATCGAACTGATGGGTGAAGGCTTCGGCTTCTATGACGTGCGCCGTTGGGCCAAGGCTCCTTACTTTGTCAACAGGCAGGAAAAAGGCATGTGGTGGGATTCCAATGACCCCATCTATACCATCAACAACAATGGTATACTGAACGAAAGCACTCACCTGCAAGATGCCACGATGACAGAGGGCTATATCTACGTGCAGCCTGACCCGCTGACACAGGGATTAGGCTGGCTGGATCAATACTACCTGTATTGCATACCGACGGAGGAACTGCTGCTGAATGAAAACCTGACGCAGAACCCGGGTTGGCCGAGTGCGAATTAAAAGGTTTGTGACCAGATTAATTATACAATAAATTAAAGTCCGGAAACAGGTGATGCTGATGTAGGCTCTCCCGTTTCCGGACCTTTTTATGTATATCACCATCGTGCATGTACATCCGCCGCTTTGTTCGCATACAACCCTTACTGACGATGGCAATGGAGAAGATGGCTCTGCATAACCCGTTTTTTATTTGCACGTCATGCTGCTGCAGCCCCTGCAACGCCCCAGTTCACCACGGAAACGCTTTTCCACCAACTGATGCAGGCGGTTTTTAAGGGCATCGAGCCGGATGGTATCAACCACTTCGTTGACAAAGGCGAACATGAGCAACAGACGGGCCTCGTGCAGCGGAATGCCGCGTTGGCGCATGTAAAACAGAGCGTTGTCGTCCAGCTGCCCCACCGTAGCCCCGTGGCTGCATTTTACGTCGTCGGCATAAATCTCCAGCTGTGGCTGGGTGTACATACGGGCATCACGGGTGGCACAGAGGTTGCGGTTGGTCTGGCGGGCATCGGTGTGCTGTGCGCCCGGGCGGACAAGGACGAGTCCGGAAAATGCACCCGTAGCGTGGTCGTCGAGCACATATTTGTAGAGCTGGCATGAAGAGCACGAAGGCACGGCGTGATCCACTTCGGTGCGGTTGTCCACATGCTGGTTGCGGTCGGCAATGGCCATCCCATAGAGTTGCAGTGAGGCATGTTCTCCGGCAAGGAGAGCCCGTATGGAGTTGCGTGTGGTGCCACAGGTCAGCGTAATGCCGTTGAGCAGCACCTTGCTGCCTGCTTCCTGGCGCATGTAGAGATTGCTGAAGCGCGTGGTGCCGGTATGTGTCTCCTCCAGTTCGTAGAGGTCAAGAGCCGCATTGCGGCCCACGAAGATTTCAACAACCTGCGTGGCAAGGAAATTAACTTCGTCCATGGCATGGTCGCATACCAGCAGGCGTGCCTGTGCGCCATCTTCCAGTACGATAAGCACGCGGCGGTTGACAAGCAGCGGGACAGAGCTGCGCAGGATATTGATGAGTTGGATGGGCTTCTCCACGGCCACTCCCCGGGGGACATAAAGCAACATGCCGTCTTGTGAAAAGGCACTGTTGAAAGCGGTCAGTCCGTCCTTGGATGTGTCGGCAAGGGTTCCGAGGTAGCGGCTCACGATATCCGGATATTCGCGGAAGCTGCCCAATATTACACCGTCGGGCAGGGTTTTCCGTGCTGGGGCAAACTGGTCGTTTACCGTGAAATAGAGTGAGGTGGACATGTTGGGCACGTCGCACCTGAAAACATCGTGCGGATTGACCGGTATGCGTAGCTGCCTGAGGTTCATGCCATAGTCCGGTTCGAAAGCCCTGCCCACGTCGGTATATTTGCTGTCTTCCTGCCGTCGCGTCGGAAATCCCAGCCGTTCGAAGTCGGCGAAGGCACGGGCACGCAGGCTGTTCAGCGGCCCGGCACTGTGGCTGCGCAGCAGTGATTCCGTCTGGTTATACAGGTCGATATATTGTTGCTCGGGTCTCATGGGCTTCATTCATTAATCTCTTTCTTAATCCAGTCAAAGCCGTATTGCTCAATCTCCTGTGCCAGTTCGGGGCTGCCGGTCTTGACGATGCGTCCGTCCATCAGCACATGCACAGTGTCCGGCTTCAGGTAGTCCAGCAGTCGTTGGTAGTGTGTGATGACCAACGCCGATGTCTGCGGTTTGCGGAGCTTGTTGAAGCCCTCCGCCACAATGCGCAGTGCGTCCACGTCCAGTCCGGAGTCCGTCTCGTCGAGGATGGCGAAGGTCGGCTCCAGCATGGCCATCTGGAAGATTTCGTTACGTTTCTTCTCACCTCCGCTGAACCCTTCATTCACCGAGCGGTTTGCCAGTTTGCTGTCCAGCTCCACTATGGCACGCTTTTCGCGCATGAGTTTCAGGAACTCGGATGCCGAGAGTGCTGGCTGGTGGCGGTATTTCCGCTGCTCGTTGACGGCGGTACGCATGAAGTTGACCATCGACACGCCGGGGATTTCAACAGGAGTCTGGAAAGACAGGAAGATTCCCTCGTGGGCACGGTCTTCTGGCGACATGCCCAGCAGATCCTTGCCATTGAAGGTGACGGAGCCGCGTATCACTTCGCAGGAAGGATGCCCCACCAGCACATTGCTCAGCGTGCTCTTTCCTGCGCCGTTCTGCCCCATGAGGGCATGCACTTCTCCGTCGCGTATGGTAAGGTTGATGCCTTTCAATATCTCTTTGCCGTTGATGCCGACATGAAGGTCTTTTATTTCCAACATAATTTTTCTCTCTTTCTTAATATTAATGTGAGTTCGATATAACTGAATAAATATTTTGCTGAAAATTAGGGGCATAGCGATAAAAGCATTAAATTTATAGTACTAATAATAACATTTAAACGCTTAC